>NZ_JBEXHU010000001.1:0-462736 GCF_040608175.1 Micromonospora sp. NPDC005206 | reverse complement strand
GCGTCCACGCTGATGTCCTTGCCCTGCACGGACAGGGCGTTACGCGTGGCGGCGGGGCCGCAGTAGTAGAAGTTCGGCTGCGCCTCGTACCGCACACCCAGCTGACGCTCACCGGCGGGCTTACGGTCGCTCTGGGTCTGGTTGGTGGGCTTGGCGTCCGACGCGGCGTACGCGGCGGTCACCGGGCCGGCGATGGCGCCGCCGGTGAACGCGAGCCCAGCAGCGGTCAGAGCGGTCTTACGAATCAGATCGGTACGCATGATGGCGTGCTCCTCTGCAATCGGGGGTGCATGCGACACACAACAGGGGACGTGCGCCGCACGAAGAAGAAGTTCACGGGGGAACGACCCGGCGATCGGAGGGGACCTGCTCGGGTGTCCGGGGGATGTAACCGTGCCGGCCCGACGGGTGTTCCCGGCGGCCTGCGGCTACGGCGGATGTAACCGTGGCGGCCTGGCCGGTGTTCCCGGCGGCCTGCGGCTACCGGGCCCGGGGGCCGCGGTGATCTGCCAGGTATAACCACCCCGACCGGCCCCCGATTCCACCCGGCGGGTGCCCCCGACCACAGGACGCTCACCCCGATACCGGACAACCACCCCCAGCCGCGCCGATCACGAACCAGACATTAGACCCTCGGGGGTCTCAATCCGGCCGGGCCCACGATCCGCGCGATCTCCGGGACACTGCTGCCTGCCAACGCGCCGAGGCCACGACCTCCCCAAGTCGCGCGGATTGCCGGACCGCGTTCCGAACAGGAGGGACAGTCGGCATCGAGCCCTATACCTGTGAGGCATAAATATGACTCTGAGGTATAACGCTCTTTGGTGCGGGTGCCGCCGTGACCGGCCCATCACAGACCTTCATCCAGGCGGCGGCCAGCAAAGGCAGGTGCGGCAGCATCCGGGTGATTCCCGGACCGGACATCGGGCCCATCCGGCTACGGCCCGCGCGACAGTGCCGCGACCAAGGCCGACACCCGTGCGGTGCCGAGGCGTAGTCAGTCAGCCGGCTGGGTAACACCGGCGGCCATGAGCACGAGCGCCGCAGCCCCCGCCACGTGTGTGACCACCGGCCGGCTGGGCGCGGTCGCGGTGGTCGCGCACCGTCGCAAGACCCTCGGTGGCGGGCTTGACGAGCTGCGGGCGACCCTCGTCGGCGCCGGCGTCGACCACCTGCTCTGGTACGAGGTGCCGAAGAGCCGCAAGGCGCCGAAGAAGGTCCGCAAGGCGCTGAAGAAGGGCGCCGGTCTGGTCTTCGTGTGGGGTGGGGACGGCATGGTGCAACGCTGCGTGGACACGCTCGCCCGCTCGCGGACCCCGATGGCCATCCTGCCCGCCGGCACCGCGAACCTCTTCGCCGCCAACCTCGGCATCCCGGAGGACCTGGCGGAGGCGGTACGCATCGGCCTGCACGGCCGGCGGCGCCGGCTGGACCTGGGCCGCCTCAACGGCGAGCATTTCGCGGTGATGGCCGGTGCCGGGTTCGACGGCGACCTGATTCGCGAGGCGGACCGGCACCTCAAGAGCCGGCTCGGTCGGCTGGCGTACGTCTGGACGGGGCTGCGACACGTTCGGGGCGAACTGGTGCACACGCGGATCCAGGTGGACGGGGTGACCTGGTTCGACGGCGAGGCGAGCTGCGTGCTCTTCGGCAACGTCGGCACGATCACCGGCGGCATCCCCGCCTTCGACGACGCCCAGCCGGACGACGGCTGCCTGGAGGTGGGCGTGTCAACCGCGAACGGGGCGATCGACTGGGCTCGCACCCTCGGCCGGATGGCCGCAGGGGCGCTCGACCGACTCGCCCTTCGTCCGGATCACCCGCGGCCGCCGCGTTCGGGTCCGCTTCGCCGCGCCGCGGACGTACGAGCTCGATGGCGGCGCGCGTACCGCGGTCGCGAAGCTCAAGGTGCGCTCGGTGCCCGGTGCGCTCACGGTCTGCTGCCCCGACCCGCCCGCCTGACCAGCCGGGGCCGGCTCCCAATGCCCCGCGCCATTGGGAATCAAGCCTTCCGGGGCGTACGCCGGTTGCCGAACGACTCCATGGTGGTCGCCTTCTTGGCCGGCGCCCTGGTCGCTGACGTGGTGCGGGCCCGGGCCGCCGCGGCCTTCTTCGCGGGCGACTTCTTGGCCGCGGCCTTCGTCGCGGGTGCCTTCTTCGGTGGGGCGTTCTTGGCGGCGGCCGCCTTCGCTGTCGGCCTGCGGGTGGGCGTGGCCGTGGTGGCGGAGGTGTCCTTCTTTCGCGCCACCCGGGTCGTGGTCGGCGTGGGCTTCTCGCCGGGCGTCTTGGCCGCGCTCGCGCCGGTGGCCCGCTTCGTCGCGGCGGCGACCTTCTTCGCCGCCACCTTCCGGCTCGGCGGCATCGTCTTCGTCTTCGCACCGGTTGCCTTGCGGGTGCTGCCTGCGGCCATCCTCACTCCTCCTCTGATCTCGCCGGCACCGCCGGACAACGGCCGGGCCCGATCGGCGAGGTCTTCCCGTGCGTCCGCACGCCAAACACGGGTGGGGCAGCCCGACGTGTCGGACTGCCCCACCCGTTCGAAAAAACTGGCTCAGAACCCGAGTACGGCCCGCCCGCCGACCACCGGCAGCCGCAGTTCGCTGTCGTTCGGCGCGACCCGCAGCTCGGTGCCACCCAGCGGCAGCAGGGTGTACTCCTGGTCGCTGGAGAAGACGACCACCCCGATCCGGTGCCCCGCCGGGAAGATGTAGTCCTTCGGCTCCATGGTCCACCGGTAGTCGTACAGCTTGCCCTGCTTCACCGGCTCGGTGCGGGCCGGGCCCTTGCGGTTCTGCGGGTCCATCCAACCCCGGGTCACCACGGTCGGCGCGACGGTCGAGCCGGCCGGGCCGTAGTCGACCAGGTACGCGGTGAGGTTCGCGTCCGGCTTGTTGTCGATCGCCATCCGCAGCCGCATCTCCGGGCGTCCGGAGATGCGCACGTTCTGCGTCAGCGCGGGGGAGCGGTACGCGAGCCGGTTCTCACTCGCGGTGTCCGGGTTGGACACCAGGGTGTCCGGGTGGATGGTCCGACCCTCGTCGACGAAGCTCTGCTCGACCTTGGCCTTCGGCGGCTTGCCCGTGGTGAGCGTGCCCGGGGCGGTGGCGTCGGTGGCGGCGAACCGCAACCCGACCTCACGCGCTGCCGGGTCGGGCCAGTTGGCGTACGTGGTGTAGGCCCGGTCCTCCCGCTGCAGCACCGCGGTCGGCTCGTCCATGATCCCGTTGCGCACGTTCCACAGCCAGAAGTCGAACCAGCGGTTCTCGGTCTGCTTGTACGTCCACGTCCGCCCGTCCGGCAGGGTCACCGACGCACTGCTGCCCGGGCCGCCGTGCCCGCCCTGGTGCAGCCAGATCTTGCGCGGTACGTGGCGCTTGGCGAGCTCGTCCCACCAGCCGGCGAAGTGCTCGGTCTTCACGTTCCAGTCGTTGAGGCCGTGCACGACGAAGACGCTCGCCTCCACGTCCCGGGCGTCAAGGTAGTCACGGTCCTTCCAGAACTTCGAGTAGTCGCCGGTGACCCGGTCCTGCTCCTCGGTGATCTTCGCGATCTCGTCGGCGCAGGGCCCCTCGGCCCGTGCCTGCCCGGCGGTGTACTGGGCCAGGATGTCGGTGTCCTCGCCCTGGAACGTCCCGGGGGCGACGACCAGACCGTTGGCGCGGTAGTAGTCGTACCAGCTGCTGATCGCGGAGACCGGGACGATGGTCTTGAGGCCCCGGACGCCGGTGGTGGCCACCTGGTTGGGCAGCGTCCCGTTGTAGGAGACGCCGGTCATGCCGACCGCGCCGGTGGTCCAGCCGGCGGTGATCGGGGCGCCGTTCGCGTCGTACCCCTTCGCCCGGCCGTTCAGCCAGTCGATGACCGCCTTGGTGCCGAGCGTCTCGGCCTGGTCGCCGCTGGTCGGGCAGCCGTCGGAGTCGCCGGTGCCGACGCTCTGACCGAGCACCACCGCGTACCCCCGCGGCACGTAGTAGTCGTCGAGCGAACCGGGCAGGTTGGCCTTCGCCTGCGCCCGCTGGGCTCCCGCGTCGAGAGCCCGGCGCCCGGAACGGTCGGTCAAGCCGTTCTGCGGCAGGTCGTCCACCAGCACGCTCGGGTAGGGCACGTCGCCCCAGGTGCCCTTGCGGTACGGGCTGTGCTCGAAGATGACCGGCACCTTGAAGCCCTGGGTGGCGGTCTCCCGGGGCCGGGAGATGTCGATCGCCACCCGGTCGAGGCGGCCGTCGTGGTCGGTGTCGACCGGGGTCTGGACGAACACCCGCTCCTCGATCGCGTCGGCGAGCGAGAACACCGGCTGCGTCATGCCGTCACTGACGACGATGCCGGTCGGTGCGGGCGCCGCTGGCGGGGTCGCCGCCGCTGCCGGGGCTGCGCTCAACAGCAGTGCGCCGGAGACACCGACGCCGAGTAGTGCCAAGGGGGTTCGACGCACGCGCGTTTCCCTTCGGTCGGGCTGGTCGCCGGGGATCGGCCGAGCTGGATCCGGAAGATCCATTCAGCCCATGCTAGGACCGCGTCGACGTTCCGTCGATCCTATGATCTTGCGAGAAGTCGCCCGAGAGGGTGCGTTTGTCTACATAAGACAGGGAGCAAGATGCTCAGGAAAACGCGATGGCTGCTGGCCGTCGCCGTCACGGCCACGGCGCTGAGCGCCGTACCGGGCGGCGCAGCCACAGCCGGGCCCAGCGGCATTGGTCTGTCGGGCACACCCGATGCCGCTGGCGACGGGAAGACGCACACCGTCACCCTGCTCACCGGGGACGTGGTGACCGTACGGAGCACCGGAGCGGGATGCCCGCGGGCCACGGTGCGACCGGCCGACCCGAACGCGGTGCTCCGACAGAC
This sequence comes from Micromonospora sp. NPDC005206, assembly GCF_040608175.1. Classification (NCBI taxonomy): domain Bacteria; kingdom Bacillati; phylum Actinomycetota; class Actinomycetes; order Micromonosporales; family Micromonosporaceae; genus Micromonospora; species Micromonospora sp. NPDC005206. The sequence goes on along the minus strand of NZ_JBEXHU010000001.1, from coordinate 457,891 downwards.
CTGCGGGCCGGACGGCCACCTGCACGTCATCCCCGCGCGCGTCGCGTCCCAGATCGGCTCGACCCTCGACCCCGACCTCTTCGACGTCACCGCGCTGATCGCGGACGGCTACGACGATGAGAGCACCTCGCAGCTGCCGGTCATCGTGCAGCCCTCCACCGCGTCCGCCCGGGTGGCCGCGCTCGGTGACGTGCTGTCGCTGCCCAGCATCGGCGCGGTGGCCGGCCACGTACCCAAGAAGAGCCCGGCCACCGCGAAGCTGGCGACGAACTCGCTGCTCGCCGGGGCCAAGAAGGTCTGGCTCGACCGTAAGGTCCGCGCCACCGCGCTGACCGGCGGCAGCCAGCATGGTGACCTCGACCGCAACCTGGGCCAGGTCTCCGCGCCCGATGCCTGGAAGGCCGGGTACACCGGCAAGGGGGTCCGGGTCGCGGTGCTCGACACAGGTGCCGACTTCACCCACCCGGACCTGGTCGGTCGCGTCGCCGACCGCGCCGACTTCACCGCCGAGGGTGGCGACGCCGTCGACCACAATGGCCACGGTACGCATGTCGCGTCGACCATCGCCGGCACCGGCGCGGCCGCCCACGGCCAGCGTCGCGGCGTGGCGCCGGACGCCAAACTGGTGATCGGCAAGGTCCTCGACGACCACGGCTCCGGTGCGGACTCCGGGATCATCGCCGGCATGGAGTGGGCCGCCAGCCGGGCCGATGTCATCAACATGAGCCTCGGCGGCAGCGACCCGGACGACGGCAACGACCCGCTCTCGCTCGCCGTCGACGGCCTGAGCAGGCAGACCGGGGCGCTCTTCGTCATCGCCGCCGGCAACAGCGGCGGTGCCATCTCCTCGCCCGGCTCCGCCGCCAGCGCGCTGACCGTCGGCGCTGTCGACCGCAACGACAAGCTCGCCGACTTCTCCAGCCGCGGACCGCTGGTCAGCAGCAACGTGGCCAAGCCGGAACTGGTCGCGCCCGGCGTCGACATCGTCGCCGCCCGGGCCGACGGCACCAACCTGCAGGACCCGATCGACAGGTACTACGAGGGCATCTCCGGCACCTCGATGGCCAGCCCACATGTGGCGGGCGCGGCCGCGCTGCTCGCCCAGCGGCATCCGGGCTGGACGGGGGAGCAGCTAAAGTCCGCGCTCGTCGGTGCCGCCGATCCGCTGGCCGGCGTCGACCCGTACGCCGTCGGGGCCGGTCGGCTCAACGCGGCCAGGGCGCTCGGCGGCCCGGTCAGCAACCAGCCGGTGGTCAACCTCGGCACCTTCGCGTACCCGCAGTCCGGGACCAGCGAGGCGAAGCTGAGCTGGACCGCTGCGCCGACCTCGGCGACGGCGGTCCTCGACCTGGACGTGGCGGTCGTCAACCACGACGGCCAGCCGGTGCCGCGCGGCACGGCGTCATTGTCGACGAGCCGGTTGACGCTCAAGCGCGGCGCCACCGCCGGCGCTACCGTCCGGATCAACCGTGCGGCGCTGGCAGCCCGGCCGGGCTTCTACCTGGCCACCGTCACCGCCCGCACCGCCGGACGGAAGCTGGTCGCGACCACCCCGGTGAGCTTCCACGTCGAGCAGCCCAGCTACGACCTGACGATCCACACAAAGCCGATGCCCGGCCTCAAGGAGGGCGCGGAGAGCTGGATCAACATCCTGGTCACCAACCTCGCCGACCCCGTCATCTACTACGGCGGGCCCAGCGGTACGCCCGGAGAAACCTTCACCACGCGGGTGCCGGCCGGCCGGTACGCGATCCTCGGCTCCTCGGTCGCCTACTACGTCGACAGTGACGTGCTGGAGACGACGCTCAACGGTGAGACCGACCTGAACGTCACCGGCAACCGGAGCCTGACGATCGACCCGGTGCTGGCCAGGCCGGTGACGGCGACGGTCGACGGCGTCGCCACCACGCCCACCCGGGTCGACCTCACCAGCCTCCAGACCGCGCAGAACGGCCAGTCCTGGTGGAACCAGATCAATGGGTACGGGAGCGCGACGACCATCCGCACCTCCCCACTGCCGAAGCCCGGCATCGGATCACGGCGTACCTGGGCGGCAGTCAACCTGGACTCGCCGGCCGGCACGGCCAAGCCGTACCGCTACAACCTTGTTCACGAGTACGCGAGCGGCGTGCCGGCCGATCCCGCGTACCGGGTGACAGCTGCGGAACAGGCGAAGCTGGCCCGGATCGACGAGCGGTTCCACCAGATGGACTCGCCGGGGATGGTCACCCAGTTGGTCCGCACCGGCCTCACCCCGGACGGGCTGGGCGTGACCCAGACCCACGAGGGGAACCTGCCGCCGTACCGCACCGACTACCTCTCGCCCGGCATCCTCTGGGCCGACGAGGGCGTCTACGGCGGACTGTCGGCCCAGGAGGCACCCCGCAGTTACCAGCCGGGCAGTCGGCAGAGCAAGGTCTGGGCGCGGCAGCCGCTGCACTCCGGCTGGTACGACGACCCGGCCGGTGCCGGCTGGAGCTGCGCGACCCCGCCGTCGCGGACCCGGGGCAACCTGCACATCGACCTGGCGTCGCTGGTGGACCAGCACCAGCGGGCCGACTGCCTGCAGGGCAACTCGATCGGGGTGAACCGCAAGCTGTCGCTGTACCGCAACGGCAAGCTCGTCGAGGAGCGGGACCGCCCACTCGCTGACTTCACCGTGCCGCAACAGACGGCGGACTACCGGCTGACCCTCGACGTCGACACGAGTCTGATCCTGCCGATCTCGACCAAGGTCACCACCTCGTGGACGTTCCGGTCCGCCGGGCCGGACGGCACCGGAAGCGTGCCGCTGCCGCTGCTCGCGGTCGACTACGCCCTGCCGATGGACACCAACAACCACGCCACCGGCGGAACGGCCGAACTGGCCGTCCGGCAGGCGCGCGGCGTCAAGGCGCAGAAGGTGACCGCGTTCCAGGTGTGGACCTCGACCGATGACGGTGCCACCTGGAAGACGGCCCGGGTCGCCCGCGACGGGGACAGCTATCGGGTCGAGCTGCCGAAGGCGGCCGCCGGGAAGCCCGTCTCGCTGCGGGTGAAGGCCGACGCCAACGGCGGTAGCGGTATCGACCAGACCATCATCCGGGCGTACATCGCCGGCTGATCGTCCGCGGAGCTGGTGCGGCCCGGCCCTGAGCCGGGCCGCACCAGCATGCCGACTTCCTTCGCCGGTGGTGTCGATCCGGCCGGGTCTCGTTCGTCGTGACGGTAGAACACGTGACGCCGACACGAGAGGTATCCACATGACGTCCTTGACCCCTGCCCCCGAGCGGGTCGTGTCCGTCCAACGCCGCACCCGACTCCTCCTGAGCTGCGGCACGGTCGCCGGTGTCCTCTTCCCGGCCCTGTCGTTCGGGCAGGCCTTCACCAGATCCGGGTTCGACCTGCGCCGCCACGCGTTGAGCTCGCTCACCCTCGGTGACCTCGGTTGGTTGCAGTTCGTCGCGTTCGTGGGCACCGGCCTGCTGGCTCTCGCCTTCGCGGTGGGCCTGTGGTGGGTGCTGCGTCCGGGCCGGGCCGGCACGGTGGGGCCGGTGCTGGTCGGCGTCTACGGGGCGGCGATGGTCGGTGGCGGCATCTTCGTGCCCGACCCAGCGCTCGGCTGGCCGCCGGGCGCCCCGGCGGGGCTTGCCGCCCACGCCAGCACGGGCAGCGTCCTGCACACGGTCTGTGGCGCCGCGGCGTTCCTGTCGCTGATCGCGGCGGGTCTGCTGTTCGCCCGGCGGTTCGCCGGCCAGGGGCGGCGGGGTTGGGCGGTCCACAGCGCCGCCAGCGGGGTCGTCGCGTTCGTGCTCACCGCCCTGCCGTGGAGCGAGGAGAGCGCGAGCATCCGCTTCGCCGTTGGAGCGGTGATCATTTCGGGGTGGCTCGTCGCTCTCTCCTGGCGAGCGCGCCAGGATGTGGCCTGACCTGTGCGTCGGCGCCTCGTCGTACGGGCGTGAGAGCATCCCGTCATGGCGGCATCGAAAGAGCCGGTGACAGCTCCGACCGAGGTCAGCGTCGATGATTTCCTGGCGGCGGTTCCCGACGAGCGTAGGCGGGCCGACGCGGGGCGGCTCCGCGCGCTCATGGGCGAGGTGACCGGCGAGCCGGCGGTGCTGTGGGGTCCGAGCATCGTCGGCTTCGGCAGCTACCACTACACCTACGACAGCGGGCGTACGGGCGACGCGCCGCTGGTGGGTTTCTCACCGCGCAAGCAGCACCTCGTCGTCTACCTCGTGGGCGGTTTCGAGGATCGGTACGGCCCGATCCTCGAACGCCTCGGCCCCCACCGCACCGGAAAGGGCTGCCTCTACCTGAAACGGCTCGACACCGTCGACGAGAGCGCGCTGCGCGAGCTGATCGACCGCACCGCGCGGGTGCACCAGGGCATCGACCGGGCCAGCCGACGCTGACCCCGCACCGCCTGGTCAGGTCATTGACCCGTCCATACCACCTTCGCGCCGGAGTCGCCGGTGCGGATCACGTAGTACAGGGCGACGCCCGCGGCCACCAGCGACAGCACCTGCAACGCCAGGGTCAGCGCCCGACCCGTGCCACCGCCTCCGGTCTCGCTCGCCTCGGCTCGGGGCGGGACGAACCGAACCAGTGCCAGCGCAATGATCGCCAGCCCGATGGTGGCCCAGAGCGTGATGTCGCCGAACTGCTGGTGGGCCTCGATCTTCGGCACGAACTCGGGGGTGACCCGGTTGGCGGACCGCATGCGGGCGAAGAAGGCGTCACCGGAGAGCTTCGCGAGCAGCGCGGCGAGCGGCGCGCCCAGCGCGAGCAGCCCCAGCACCCAGCGGGTGTGTGGCCGGACAGGCGCGACGAGCGCATACGCCACGGTCAGGAGGGCCAGCAGCGGCACGAACACGACCGCGGCGTGCAACACGAGAGGGTGGGCGGGGATGCCCATGAACTCCTCGAACATCGGCGTCTCCTCCGGCGGTGGCGGGCGGACCGTGATCGTCCAGGGAAGGACGCTATCGGTACGCGCGGGGTGTGTCAGCCCCCAATGTGCGAGCGCGGTTCCGCTCGTTGCGGGACAGCGCGATGACGAGTCTGGCTTCGGTGATGGCCGACGCCGGCCGCGCGGCTGACCCGGCCGCCCTGTGCGCGGCGCAGTTCAGGTACTGGCGCTCGCCACCGCTGCGGCCCGGCACCCGTGAGTTCCTGTCCCGCGTCACCGTGCCGATCTGCCTGGTGTCCGATGTGGACACGGACGACGTGCGTGCCGCGATGGCTCACCACGGCCTGGCCTCCACGGCCGTGGTGACCAGCGAGGCCACCGGCGCGTACAAGCCGGACCGGGCCATGTTCGATCGGGCGCTCGCCGCCCTCGGGTTGGAGGCGCACGAGGTGCTGCATGTCGGTGACTCGCTCACCGCCGACGTGGGTGGGGCGCACGCGGCGGGCATCCGGGCCGTCTGGGTCAACCACCGGGGGCAGACCGCGCCGCGCGATGCCCCGGTCGCGTACGAGATTGCCGACCTGTCCGAGCTGGCCGAGATCCTCCGATAACGGCCCGGCCGGCCAGCCACCGTCGTGGCCGCCGCGGGCGGCGCGCACCCGGGCGGGCACTCGGGCTCAGGCCACCACGGACCGCACACCGAGGCCGAGCAGGATCACGCCGGTCAGCCGATCGAGCATGCGTCGAACGCTGGCCGTGCGGAGCAGCCGGGCGGCGGCACCGGAGACGGCGGTCCATCCCGCGAGCCAGCAGCTGTGCAGCGCGGCGTGCGCCGTGGCGAGAAGCAACATCGGCACCAGCACCGGTCGGCCCGGTTCGAGGAACTGCGGCGCGAGGGTGAGGTAGATGGCGGCCGCCTTGGGATTCAGGACGTTGCTCAGCAGCCCCTGGAGGTAGGGGTGGTGGACGCGCCACGGAAGCCTCCGGATGCGGACCGGAGCGGGCCGGCCCGTGGTCGTCGGCGTCTCCTCCGCCGCGGCCACGCCCGACGCCCCTGACCTGGCCGCTGTGCGGCGGTAGGTCGCGGACCAGAGAAGCCAGAGCCCGAGCCCGACCAGGTAGGCGGCACCCACCAGCTTGACGACCCAGAACGCCTGCGACGAGCGAAGCACCAGCGCGGCCAGGCCGACGGCGGCCAGGGTGGCGTGCACGTACAGCCCGGTGACCGTACCGAGGATCACCCACCACCCCTGCCACCGCCCGCCGGTGGCCACGCGCGAGACGACCAGCGTCAGGCTCGCTCCCGGCGTGGTGGTGATCGGCGCGACGGCGACCAGAAAGCCGAGCACGGCGACCCCATGCGTGCTCATACCACGACCCGGTAGTGGGTCGTGAGCAGGCCGGTGTCGTCGTACACGTGGAATGCGACGCCGGGTGGCTGGGCCTGGGTGGTCAACCGTCCCTCGCCCTCCCAGGGCATCCGAAGGGTGGAGACCACCCCCGGCGCGATTCGCAGTGGGCGGCCGGCGAAGGTGCTCGCGGCGGCGGTGTGGAAATGCCCGGTCAGCACGGCGACGACCTGCGGGTGGGCGGTGACCAGGTCGGCCAGGGGGTCGGCGGGCAGCAGTCGCATGGGGTCGATGACCGGGTGGTGCAGCACGACCGGCGGGTGATGGAGGGCGATGAACGTCGGCGTCTCGGCCGGCACCGAACCCAGTTCGTCGGCGAGCCACGTCACGGTCTCCTCGTCCAGGTGGCCGTCGTCCTCGCCGGGCACGGAGGAGTCGGCAAGGAGGAAGACCGCACCGGCCACGTCGTACCGGGTGTTGATCGGGCCGGTGCCGCCACGGTCGTCGCCGAGTAGACCCTTGCGGTACGCGTCGCGCACATCGTGGTTGCCGGGACAGATCATGACCGGCAGCGGGGAGTCGAAGAGCTTGGCGGCGGTCTCGTATTCGGCCACCTCGCCATGGTCGGCGATGTCCCCGGTGATCAGGATCGCGTCGACCGGTCGTGGCAGGGCGTGCAGGTGGTCCATCACCCGGGCGGTCCGCTCGGCCGATCGGGGGTGGCTGTCGATGTGAGTGTCACTGAGGTGCGCGATGACCAACACGACGGCCCCTAATGGTTATCTACGGAAAAGGCATTAGGGAAGCTACACTGGCCGGCGTCGGCCACACAAGCCGGAACAGGAGGGGTCCGATGTCAGCCCAGCTCGCGCTCGCCCTGGTCAGCACGATTCGACATGACGGCAACGGCGGCGTCGCCGATGACCTCGCCGACCTCGCCGGCTTGACCGCCTGGCTCCGAGAGCAGGCCGAGCCACTGCGGGAGTACGTAGGCGGGTTCGAGATTCCTGGCGGCGTGGTCGACGAGCGGACCCGGCTCGACGTGGTCGCGGTGCGCCGCGCCGCGCGAACCCTCTTCGCGGTGGCGGTCCGCCCAGGCCCGCCGAGCCGGGCCGACTCCGCCTCGCTGCTCTCTCCACAGGAGGCGGTCGCCCGGCTCAACCAGGCCGCTGGGGCGTTGCCGGTCCGGCCGGTGCTGACCTGGGCGGAGGAGGACACGCCGTCCCTCGCCTGGCACGGCGAGGCGGCTGACACGCGGCTGGCGATCACCGCGGGGCTGGCACGTGCCGCCATCGAGTTCATCGCCGGTCCGACCCGCGACCTGTTGCGCGCCTGCCCCGCGCCACGCTGCGTACGCTACTTCGTCAAGGACCACCCGCGTCAGGAATGGTGCAAGCCCTCCTGCGGCAACCGTGCCCGCGTCGCCCGCCACTACCAGCGGCACACCCCGGCTCGATAGCTGCCCCGTTCAGCTCCGGGAGCGTGGCAGGCAGTCCTTCTTGTACTTCAGACCCGAGCCGCACCAACACGCGTCGTTGCGCTCCGGTGGCCAGGGAATCCGCACACTCGGTCGAGCCGCGAGCTCGCCCGCGTAGCCGGCCCGGATCTGCGGGTCGGCCGGATCGCCGTTCCGTCGGCTGGCATGGGCGTCCAGGCCGGCCACCGTCGCGCTGAGCACGCCCAGACCGGTCCCGCCCGCGTTCGCCAGCCGGACCAGCTCCTTCTCCAGTCGGGCCCGGTGCGCGTCCCAGTCCGGCCCGTACGCCTCGGTCAGGTCGGGGTGTTCGGCCAGCAGGCGGTCGAACTCGGGGCGGGGCCAGAAGATCAGGTCCTGCTGGCCGCCCTCGCGCTGCGCCGCCCGACGGACGAGCTGGGTCTCCAGCCGGTCCGCCAGATCGTCGTGCCGGTCGTGCGGCAGGTTGAGATTCCGGCGTACCCGGTGTCGCTGTTGCAGCAGGAAGAAGAGGACACCGGGCGCTTCCGGGGGGCCGACCTCGACCGGGGGCTCGACGGCGGTGATGGCCTGCGCCGCCCCTCCGGCGGCGGTGGCGCGCTCGCCGAGCAGCGTGTCCACCGCCTCGCTCAGCCACGTCTCGGCGATCGCCGAACGACCACCGGAGTCCAGCGCCGCGCTCACGTAGGCGGGGGCGTCGGGCTGGACGAGCAGGAGCGGGCGAAGGGCGGTCAGCTCCGCCATCGCCTCGTCCTCCCGGCCGGCGGCCTGGAACAGGGTCCGGGCCCGCAACGCCCGGGCGAACCCGGCCCGGGGGTCGTCCCCGGACGGGTACACCTTTAGGGCCCGCTCCGCGTACCGGAGCGCGGCATCTGACTTCCCCCGGATCTCGGCGATCTCGGCGGCCAGGGTCAGCGCGTCGCCGGCGTCGTCCGGGTCCTCCAGCCGGTCCTGTCGCACCGCGTCGGACAGGTCGGCGGCGACACCGAGCGGGTCGGCCATCCCGAGCGCCGAGCGGCGAAGTTCGGCGAGGTCAGCCTTGGTGAGTACGTCTTTCGTCGGCACGATCTCACGCTACGTCGGGGCGCTCCCGGTGTGCCGGCAGATCCGCTGTAACGCCGCTCTCACGTCGGTGCCCACGTCGCTAGATCTGGAGGAAGCTCTGCACCCCGGCCAGCTTGAGCACCTCGGTGCGGACGTCCGCGCACTGCTCCCGGCTGAGCTTGTCGATCTCGCTGCCGTCGGGTACTCCGCCCCGCTCGTCGTACCATCCGCTGAGTCCCGTGGCGAGCCGCCCCATCACCTCGATCTCGCCGGGTGCCTTGCGCAACGCCGGCAGCTCAACCCGCAGGTAGTCACAGAGGGCGCTCGCCGTGACCCCACCCGACCCGGAGCCCGTGCCGGTGGTGGCGGACGCGGCCGCTGCGGCGCTCGGCTCGGCGCTCGGGCCGGACGGCGACGAGCCGGTGGTACTGGCGGTGCCGCCTCCGCAGGCGGTGAGCGTCATGGCCGACAGGCAGGCCAACGCGAGGAGCCGCACCCTGTTCATTCGTGACTTCTCCGATCATGCCGCTGCTGCAACAAGTGTTCATTCGTGGCGGACCGGATCGACGCTATGCCAGATTCCCGGGTGGGGAATCGGGCGTTTCCCTATCCACCGACCTCGCGCACCATGAACACGTCCACCGGATCCTCGGTCTCGAGTCTGAATCCGTGCCGCTCGTACAGCCGCCGCGCCGGACTGCCCTGCAGCACGTTGAGCCGGACCAGGGTTCCATCGCGGTCGCACCGCTCCAGCAGCCCGCGCAGCACCGCCGAACCGATGCCGCTGCCCTGCAGGTGCGGGGCCAGGTAGAAGTGCTCCAGCCAGTGGGCGTCCTCGGCCGGTCGCAGCGACACGCAGCCGCCGAACGCGCCGCCCACCTCGATCACCCAGGTGTGCGCCGGCGTGAACCCGTCCCGCAGTCGCTGCCGCACCCGCTGTTCGTCGTACCGCCCGAGCCGCTCCAGATCCGCCCGCAGCACCACGGCCCGCAACTCAGCCACCGCGTCGACGTCCGCCGCCGAAGCCGGCCGGATCTTCCAGTCCGCCATGATCGGCAGGCTACTGCGGCGGTCACGTCACCCTGACCGGCGGTCGCCGCGTGTCCGAATCCGAACCACGGGGCGATCAGGTCGACGAGGATTGTCCCGTGACGAGCGACGACCGGCACCGACGATGGTCCACCCGGACCGCCTGGGTCGGCCGGTTCAACTCGCCACTGCGCGCGTTCCTGCACACCGAGACCGGCGGCGCACGAGTGGTGCTGGTCGCTGCGGTGGTGGCGCTCCTGTGGGCCAACATCCACATGTCGTCCTACGAGTCGCTCTGGAGCACGTCCCTCTCCGTCCAGCTCGGCGACTGGCACGTGTCCCACGACCTGCGTACCTGGGTCAACAGCGGACTCATGACGTTCTTCTTCCTGGTCGCCGGGCTGGAGCTGCGCCGCGAGTTCGACATCGGCGAGCTGCGGGAGCGGCGCCGGCTGGCGTTGCCGCTGCTGGCCGGGCTCGGCGGCATGCTCGTGCCGATCGTGATCTATCTCGTGATCAATGCCGGGCGCACCACCGCCGCGGGCTGGGGCGCGGTGATGGCCACGGACACGGCGCTCGCACTCGGCGCGCTGGCCGTCTTCGGGCCGCGCTTCTCGGATCGGTTGCGGGGTTTCCTGCTGACGGTCTCCGTCATCGACGACCTGGTAGCGATCGCGGTGCTGGCGGTCGCCTACCCGAAACATCCTTCGGCGACGGCGCTGCTCGCCGCGGCGGGGATCTTCGGCCTCGTCCTGGTCGTCCAGGCCTCGGGCGTGCGGTTCGGGCCGGTCTACGCGCTGCTGGGGGTGGCGGCCTGGCTCGCGGTCTCGGAGTCCGGTGTCGATCCGGTCGTGGTGGGCCTGGTGATGGGGCTGCTGTCCTACGCCTACGCCCCCGGTCGCAGCGAACTGCAGCGGGCGAGCGACCAGTTCCGCCTCTTCCGGGAACAGCCCACCCCGCAGCTCGCCCGTTCGGCCCGGGCCGGGCTCACCTCTGCGTTGTCGCCGAACGAGCGGCTGCAGATCCTCTACCACCCGTGGGCGAGCTACGTGGTCGTGCCGCTCTTCGCGCTGGCGAACGTCGGGATCATGATCGACGGCGAACTGCTGGGCAGGGCCGTGGCCTCCCCGGTCACGCTCGGCGTCGTGGCGGCGTACGTCGTCGGCAAGCCGGCCGGGATCGTGGTCACCTCGTGGTTGGTGGCGCGGCTGAGCGGCAACCGGTTCCGGCCACCGGTCGGCTGGGTCGCCGTCGCCGGGGTCGGCACGGTGTCCGGCATCGGGTTCACCGTCGCTCTCCTGATTGCCACCCACGCGCTGCACGGCCCGGCTCTGGAGGAGGCGAAGCTCGGCATCCTCGTCGCGACGGTTGGCTCGTCCGTCATCACCTGGCTGGTGTTCCGCTCTGCTGCCCGGCTCCCGCCGGCGCGGCGTGCCCGCGCGCTGCTGGGCGTCGCCGAGGCCATCGTCGACCTGATGCCTCCGGTCGATCTGGAGCGCGACCACGTGCGCGGGCCGCGCGAAGCACCGGTGACGGTCGTGGAGTACGGCGACTTTGAATGCCCCTACTGCGGGCAGGCCGAGCCGGTGGTCCGGGAACTGCTGGCCGACTTCGCCAACATCCGGTACGTCTGGCGGCACCTGCCGCTGACCGACGTCCACCCGCATGCCCAACTCGCCGCCGAGACCGCCGAGGCGGCGAGTGAGCAGGGCGCGTTCTGGGAGATGCACGACCTGCTTCTCGCGCACCAGGACGCCCTCAATCCCACCGATGTGCTCGGCTATGCCGAACAGATCGGCCTGGACCTCGACCAGTTCCGGGAGCACATGGTCAAGTTGAAGAGCGTCGACCGAATTGCCGCCGACATCGAGTCCGCCGACATCAGCGGCGTCACCGGCACCCCGACCTTCTTCATCAACGGCCGGCGCCACCACGGCGCGTACGACATCACCGCGCTCTCCGCGGCGGTGGAGGCGGCGTTCGCGAGCGCCAAGCTTCGCCCCGAGTACCGCCGGCGGGATCGCCGGCGCCGCAGCGAGGGCGGATCAGCGAGCTGACCGACACCTGCGCACGGCGGCTCGTCCCGTTCGGCCTTGTGGACCGCCGCCCCCACGCGCTCTACGATCTTGGGCATGCGGACCGAGCCTCCCGGCGTGGCATCTGCCCCTGAGTTGGGATCGCTCCCACTCACGCCGGACGCCGCGGACGTGGAACGCCAACCTCTGGCAGGACGCCACCGGCCTGCTGCTGTGGATGTCGCACCCGGCGTGGCACAGCACGGTCTGGCAGACCTACGACTACGACCTCGACGTGAACGGCGCCTACTACGGAGCCCGCAAGGGCTGCGAGCCGCTGCACGTCCAGGCCGACCCCGGCACCTGGCAGGTGCGGGTGGTCAACCACACCACCACCGCGGTCAACGATGCCACCGTCACCGCCCGGCGCTACGACCTGAACGGCCGGTCACTGGGCACGCCCCAGCGTCAACGGGTGGACGTCGCCCGGTCGTCCACGTCGGCGGTCTTCCCGCTCGCCACGCCGGACGGTGGCGGGCTGCACCTGGTCCGGCTGGAGCTGCGGGACGGCCGCGACCGGCTGCTCGCGGAGAACACCTACTGGCGGTACGACGAGGCCGAGCAGATGCGGGCGCTCAACGATCTGCCCACGGCCCGACTGTCGACGTCGACCGGCGTCGTACGCGTCGTCGACGGCCGGTCCACCGTCACCACGACGGTCCGCAACCAGGGCCGCACGGTCGCCGCCCTGGTCCGGCTCGCCGTGCGTGACCAGCACGGCAAGCGGGTTCTTCCGGCCCGCTACGACGACAACTACTTCTGGCTCCTGCCGGGAGAGACCCGTCAGGTGCAGATCTCCTGGCCCGCGCGGTCCGGTCTCGCCCGTCAGGTCAAGGTGACGGCTCAGGCGTACAACTCGGCCGGCCACTAGGAGTACGCGGTGGGAGGCGGCCCGGGGGCCCGCTTCCCACCGCGACTTGGCCGACTCGTGCCGCATTGAAAGCGGGCCGCGGCCAGCCCGGTCGGTGTTGTGGGCGCTATACCGCACAGGCATAGATCTACCTGTGCGGTATAGCGCACGTTGGCGAGATCGTCGCGCGTCCACCGCACGGACGAACGGACCGGCGCGTCACTTCTTCCTCAGCACGGCCTCGCGCCAGATCAGACCGGCGATACTCGGCCGGGTCTCGGTGGTGATCACCGCCATCGCCCGGCGGACGAACCGGTCGTCGGTCAACTGCGCCACCATGCTCGCCGCCAGATCGGCGCGTGCCGTGAACAGGCCGTCCGCGACGTTCTCCGCCACCTGGTAACGCGTGACGGCCGGGTGGTCGAACAGCCCGGAAGGCCGGGCGATGGTCCAGTCCAGGTCGCTGTCGCGTACGAGGGACTCCATGCGGCGCATGTCGTCGTGCGCGGTGCGGCCCACCCTGCGGTTGAACAGCGGATCCAGCACGTTGTTGAAGAAGAACTCGCCGGTCGGCCGCCAGGTTGGATCCATGACGCTGGAGCTGACCGTGACAAGGCGCTTCACACCGTGTCGGTGCATCGCGGCCAGGATGTTCGCGTTGCCCCGCGAGTACACGGTGATCGGCTTCGGGGTGAGCGGGACACCCAGGCTGGACAGGACCGCGTCGCTGCCGGCGACGGCCCGGTGGACGGCGTCCGGGTCCGCGACGTCGGCGCCGACCACGGTGAGGCCGGTGCGCGGCTGGACGGTGTGTGGGCGGCGGGTGACGGCGACGACCTCGTGGCCCGCGGCCAGGGCCTGCTCGGTGATGTGGCGGCCGGTGGGTCCGGTGGCGCCGAAGACGACGGTGCGCATGTGCTCGCTCCTCGTTGCGGGGTTGATGGCGTTGACCGTGCCAGCGGGGAGGAGCATTATTCAACTGTGTTGAATAAAACCCGGGGTCGACCCCGCGGCAACCCGGATACCAAGGCCCGCATCGCCGAGGTCGCCCGCGAGCTGTTCCTGAAGCACGGCTATCCGGGTACGACGGTCCGGGCGGTCGCCGCCGCGGCGGGCGTCGACTCGGCGCTCATCAGCTACCACTTCGGCTCCAAGCAGGGCCTCTTCAGCCAGTCGCTGACCCTGCTGTGCGTCGATCCCACCGCGCTCGACCAGGCTCTGCGGGGTGACCGGGCCGGCCTGGCCGACCGCCTGCTCGACTCGGTCACCGGCCTGTGGGACGCCGCATCGCCCGACGAGAACCGGATGGCGGTGCAGGACGACGACACGATGCGCGCCCTGCGCGACTACCTGGACGGTGAGCTGCGCCTCCGCGTCGCTGAATTTCTCGGCGGGCCCGACGCGACGCGACGCGCCACCGCGGCGGTCGGCGTGCTGGGTGGGCTGATCTTCACGCGGTACCTGAACCCGATCCGTTCGATCGGTGTGCTGTCCCCGGCCGACGTCCGGCGCGTCTTCGGGCCGGCGCTGCGGGCCGCCCTGCATGGCCGACCCCGCCAGCCGTGAACCCCGGCGAGAGGCATCCCCGGAGGTCTTGCGTGGAACATCGTATACAACATACGCTCCCCGAATCGTCCACTCGAGGAGCTCCCCATGACGAACCTCTCCCTCAGCGAAACAAGCCTGCCCCGGCGCCGTTCACTCCGCGCCGCGGTGGCGGCGGTCGCTGTTGCCTGCGCGGTCGTTGCCTGCTCACCGGTGTCGAACGGCGGGGATGACAACCAGTCCGGCGACAACCAGTCGGCAGGCCAGGATTCCTTCGGTACGCCGGCAGACCCCGCTGCCGTGAAGCAGGGCGGCAAGCTGGTCATCGCCCTCTCGGCAGAACCCGACGCGCTGGACCCGACACTGTCGCGCAGCCTCTACTCCCGCTACGTCTTCCAGGCGATGTGCCAGAAGCTCTACGACGTGAACGAACAGGCGCAGGTCGTACCGCAGCTCGCGACCGCCCTGCCCACCACGAGCAGCGACGGCAAGACGGTCACCATCCCGCTGCGCCAGGGCGCCCGCTTCGCGGACGGGACGCCGTTCGACTCCGCCGCGGTCAAGGCCACCATCCAGCGACACCTGACCCACGACCGGTCGGCGCGCAAGAGCGAACTCGGTCCCATCGACGGCGTCGACACCCCCGACGCGCAGACCGTCGTCCTCCGGCTCAAGCAGCCGTTCGCGCCCCTGCTCGGCGCCCTCGCCGACCGCGCCGGCATGATCATGAGCGCCAAGGCGTTGCAGGGCCTCGGAGACGACTTCGCCTCGGCGCCGGTCTGCGTCGGCCCGTTCAAGTTCGCCAAGCGGGTGCCGCAGAACTCCATCGACGTCGTGAAGGACCCGAACTACTACGAGGCCGACAAGGTCCACCTCGACGCCATCTCGTGGCGCATCCTCAGCGACGCCAGCATCCGCGCGGCCAACCTGCGCTCCGGCGACGCCCAGGTCGCCGACAGCGTCTCCACCCAGGACGTCGCCTCCCTGCGGCAGGACTCGGCGGTCTCCGTCCTGCAGTCGCAGTCCCTCGGCTACCAGGGCCTCACCATCAACATCGGCAACGTCGACGGGGTCCGCACCCCGCCCAAGCCGATCAACCGTCCTATCGCCCAGAACGCCAAGGTCCGGCAGGCCTTCGAGCACGCGATCGACCGCAAGGCCCTGGTCGACGCGGTCTTCAACGGCATCCACACCGCCGCCTGCTCACCCATCTCTCCCGCCAGCCCGTTCTCGTCGCCCGAGGCGCAGACCTGCCCGGCGCACGACCCCGCCAAGGCCAAGCAGCTCCTCGCCGAGGCGGGCGTGCAGACCCCGTACACCGTCACGCTCCTCGCGTCGAACACGCCCGACACGCTGCGGCTCGCGCAGGCGCTCCAGTCCATGCTCAAGGACGGCGGGTTCGATCTGAAGATCAACCCGGTGGAGTACTCCTCGCTCCTCGACGAGCAGGACCGCGGCAACTTCGAGCTGCTGCAGCTCGGCTGGAGCGGGCGGATCGACCCGGACGCCAACATCACGAACTTCGTCGGCACCGGCGCGAGCCAGAACGTCGCCGGCTACAGCAACCCCCAGCTCGACGCCCTGCTGACCCAGGCCCGCCAGTCCGGTGACATCGAGGAGCGCAAGAAGCTGTACGGGCAGGTGGTCACGCTGCTCCAGCAGGACGACGCGCTGATCTACCTCTACCGGCAGCGGAACCTCACCGCCGTCAGCAAGCAGATCCAGGGCCTGCAGGTCTTCCCGGACGGCGTGATCCGCGCGGCCTTCGCCGGTTTCGCCAAGTAGGTCTCCGTGGCCCGGTATCTCCTCACCCGCGCCTGGCAGTCGGCGCTGACCCTGCTGTTGTCGACGATCGTGGTGTTCTTCGGCGTACGGGCGCTCCCCGGTGATCCGGCCCTCGCGTTGGCCGGGGAGGACCGTTCGCCGGAGGCGCTGGAGGCCATCCGTCGGCACTACGGGCTCGATCAGCCGCTGCCACTGCAGTTCGCGCAGTACGTGGAACGCATGGTGCAGGGCGACTTCGGGGTGTCGATCCGGACCGGTACGCCGGTCTCGTCGATGCTCACGACCGCCCTGCCGGTGACCGTTGAACTCTCCGTCCTGGCGATTCTTCTCGCCACGGCGCTCGGCGTCGGCGCCGGGGTGCTCGCGGCGGTACGCCGCGGGCGCCCGGCGGAGTGGGTGGCCAACGGCATGGCCCTGATCGGCCTGTCGGTGCCGCACTTCTGGCTCGGGCTGCTCGCGATCCTGTACCTCTCCGTGGCGACGGGGCTGTTCCCCGCCTCCGGCTTCGTGCCGATCCTGGAGGACCCGCTGGACAACCTGCACCACATCGTCCTGCCGGCGGTGATCCTCGGGACCGGCCTCGCCGCCATCATCATGCGGCAGACCCGGTCGGCGATGCTGGACTCGCTCTCCTCCGACTACGTACGGACAGCGAAGGCGAAGGGCCTGCGGCCGCGAGCCGTCATCACCCAGCACGCCCTGCGGAACAGCCTCATCGTGGTGGTGACCGTGGTGGGCCTCCAACTCGGGGGCCTGATCTCGGGCGCGGTGGTCACCGAACAGATCTTCGGGCTGCCGGGCTTCGGCAAGATGACCATCGACGCGGTGTTCCAGCGGGACTACCCGGTGATCCAGGCCGTCGTCCTGCTGACCGCGACGGCGTACATCGTGATCAACTTCTTCGTTGACCTGCTGTACTCGGTCATCGACCCACGAATCAGGGTGACGGGAGATCCGGCATGACCGTCCTCACCGTTCCCATGGCGGAGACCGGTTCCGTCAGCATCAGCCGACGTACGCGCGTTCTGCGGCGGTTGCGACGCAACCCGCTCGCCGTCGTGAGTTTCGTCGTGCTCGCGCTGGCAGCCGTCATCGCGCTGCTCTCGCCCTGGATCGCGCCGTACTCCGTCGACCAGACCGACTTCGCCCGCACGTTCGCACCCCCCGGCAGCCCCGGCCACCTGCTCGGCACCGACGACCTCGGGCGGGACGTGCTGTCCCGGATCATGCTCGGGGCGCGGGCGTCGCTCCAGGTGGGGCTCCTGGCGGTGGCCACCTCCCTGGTCATCGGTGTTCCGCTCGGGCTAGCGGCCGGCTACTTCCGGGCCTGGGACGCCGTCATCTCGCGCTTCACCGACCTGCTGCTCGCGTTCCCGTTCCTGATCATGGCGGTCGGGTTGGCGGCCATCCGGGGCGCCAGCCTCGGCAACGCCGCCGTGGCCATCGGCATCGCCCAGATCCCCGGCGTGATCCGGGTGGTGCGCTCGGACACGTTGCGGCTCAAGTCGCTGGACTTCGTCGCCGCCGCCGTCGTGGACGGCGCGAGCGACCTGTGGGTGCTGGCCCGGCACATCCTGCCGAACGCGACATCGGTGATCCTGGTGCAGGCGACGGTCGCGATCCCGGCCGCGATCCTCGGCGAGGCGGTGCTCTCGTTCCTCGGCCTCGGCATCCAACCCCCGGCCCCCAGCCTGGGCACGATGCTGGCCACCGCCCAGCAGTTCGCCGCCCGAGCCCCGTGGGCGGCGGTCCTTCCCGGAGTCGTCATCATGGGGCTGGCGCTCGCGTTCAACGTCTTCGGCGACGCCCTCCGGGACGCCCTCGACCCGAAGGGAGACCGGGGATGACCACAGCCGAACGGGCGGGACCCGCCGCCGCGGTCGCCACACCCGTCCTGGCGGTACGCGACCTCTCGGTCTCGTTCCCCACCGAGACCGGGACCGTCTCGGCGGTCGACGGGGTCAGCCTGGATCTCGCACCCGGAGAGATCGTCGGGATGGTGGGCGAGTCGGGATGCGGAAAGAGCGTCACCGCGATGAGCATCGCGGGACTGCTCCCCGGCAGCGCCCGGATCTCCGGGTCGGTGCGGCTGAACGGCACCGAGCTCGTCGGCACCCGGGAGTCGGCGCTCCGCCGCGTACGCGGCAAGGAGATCGCCTACATCTTCCAGGAGCCCATGACGTCGCTCAATCCCGTGCTCACCGTCGGGCGGCAGATCGGCGAGGTGCTCCAGATCCACGAACGGATGTCCCGACGAGCCGCCCGGGCTCGCGCGGTCGAGCTGTTGACGCTCGTCGGGATCCCGTCCGCCGCGAAACGCGTCGACAACTATCCGCATCAGCTCTCGGGAGGCATGCGCCAGCGCGTGATGATCGCGATGGCGGTGGCCTGCGGCCCCAAGGTGCTGGTGGCCGACGAACCGACCACCGCGCTGGACGTCACGGTCCAGGCCGGCATCCTGCAGGTGCTCCGGGACCTGCGCGACCGGCTCGGCACGAGCATCCTGGTCATCACGCACGACCTCGGCGTGATCGCCGACATCGCGGACCGCGTCGTCGTCATGTACGCCGGGCGGGTGGTGGAGCGGGCACCGGTCACCGACCTGTTCGCGCACCCGTACCACCGGTACACCGCCGGGCTCCTGTCGGCGTCACCGACGCCGGGGAGGCACGCGGGCACCGACCGGTTGCAGGAGATCCCCGGTCTGGTGCCCGTCCTGTCGGTCCAGCCGGACGCGTGTACCTTCGCGGACCGGTGCCCCGCCGCCGACGAGCGGTGCCGCGAATCCGCGCCGCCCCTGGAGGTGGCGGGGGCCGGCGGCACGGACCACCTCGCGGCCTGCTGGCACCCCTGCCCGACGCCCCGCGAGCGCGAGGAGGCGAACCGATGACGGCCCAGCCGGACGCCCTGGTCATCGAGGACCTGGTGATGCACTTCGGCCCGGTACGCGCCGTGGACGGCGTGTCCCTCACGATTCCGAGGGGCCGGGTCACGGCCCTGGTGGGGGAGAGCGGCTCCGGAAAATCGACGGTGGGTCGCTGCGTGGTGCGGCTCGTGGAACCGACCGCGGGTGTGGTCCGGATCGCCGGTACGGACGTCACGCACCTGTCCCGGGGACAGCTACGCCCGCACCGCAGTGAGGTGTCGATCGTCTTCCAGGACCCCGCCGCCTCACTGGACCCGCGCATGCTGGTGGGCGAGGTCGTGGCGGAGCCGTTGCGACTGTCCGGGAAGCGGATCCCGCGGCGTGACCGGGAGGCCCGGGTCGCCACGGAGCTCGAGCGGGTGGGTCTGCGTGCCGAGGTCGCGCGCCGCTATCCGCATGAGCTCTCCGGCGGGCAGCGCCAGCGGGTCAGCATCGCGCGGGCCCTGATCTCCGAGCCCCGGTTGCTCATCGCGGACGAACCGACGAGCGCGCTCGACGTGTCCGTGCAGGCGTCGGTGCTCAACCTCCTCGCCGACCTGCAACGCGACATCGGGTTCGCCTGCCTCTTCATCACCCACGACCTGTCCGCCGTCGAGTACCTGGCGGACGACATCGCCGTCATGTACCTGGGCCAGCTTGTCGAGAAGGGTTCGCGCGAGCGGATCTTCGCTCGGCCCGCCCACCCCTACACGCAGGCGCTGCTGTCGGCCGCGCCGGTGGCCGACCCGGTCCGTCAACGGCAGCGCCAGCCGGTGCTGCTCGGCGACGACCTTCCGTCCGCCCTGGATCCGCCGTCCGGCTGCCGGTTCCGCACCCGGTGCCCGCTCGCGTTCGACCGGTGCGCGACGGAGGTGCCGGCGCAGGTGGGGATCGGCGACGGCATGGCCGCGTGCCACCTGGTCCAACCGGACGGCAGTGGGCCCGACGTCCGGGCCGCAGATACGAGTGAGGTGTTGTCATGACGTTCACCACCAGACCGACGCTGCAGGGAACCTTCGGCATGGTGTCCTCGACGCACTGGCTCGCCAGCCAGGCGGCCATGGGGATCCTCGAACGCGGCGGGAACGCCTTCGACGCCGCGGTCACCGCCGGGTTCGTCCTGCACGTCGTCGAACCACACCTCAACGGGCCGGGTGGCGAGGTGCCGGCCATCGTGGCGACCGCCCAGGACCCGACCCCGAAGGTGCTGTGCGGGCAGGGTCCGGCGCCGGCCGGGGCCACCATCGCGCACTTCCGGAACCTCGGGATGGACCTCATCCCCGGATCCGGCCCGCTCGCGGCGGCCGTGCCCGGCGCCGTGGACGCCTGGCTCCTCCTGCTGCGCGACCACGGCACGCTCTCCCTCGACGAGGTGCTGGAGCCGGCGATCGGCTACGCCGGGGCGGGCCACCCACTGCTGGGTCGGGTCGGGGACACCGTGGCCACCGTCCGGTCACTGTTCGAGGAGCACTGGCCCACCTCCGCCCAGCTCTGGCTGCGCGATGGCCGGCCTCCGGCGGCGGGGGAGCTGTTCGCCAACCCGGCCTACGCGCGCACCCTGCAGAAACTGGTTCAGGCCGGGCAGGCCGCCGGCGCGGACCGGGAGGCGCAGATCGAGGCCGCACGGCGGGCCTGGAGTACGGGTTTCGTCGCCGAGGCGATCGACCGGTTCAGCAGGGAGCCGTTCCAGGACTCCAGCGGGAGCCCGCACGCCGGGCTCGTCACCGGCGCCGACCTGGCCGCCTTCTCGGCGACCTGGGAGGAACCGGCCACCCTGGACTGGCACGGCTACTCGGTGGCGAAGACCGGGTTCTGGGGTCAGGGCCCGGTGCTGCTGGAGACGCTGTCCGTCCTCGACGCGCTCGACGACCCCGGCGCGTACGACCCGTCGACCGCGGCCGGCATCCACGCCCAGGTCGAAGCGCTCAAGCTCGCCTTCGCCGACCGCGAGGCCTGGTACGGCGACGACGCCGACGTGCCCGCCAAGGCGCTGCTCTCCCGGGAGTACGCGCGTGAGCGGGCAGCCCTGATCGGCGCCCGAGCGTCGGCGGAGCTGCGACCGGGGCGGCCGGACGGGGCGGAACCGCACCTCCCGGCGCACGTCCGACCCGGTGTCGTCCGCCGGGCCGACTCGACGGACCCGACGACGGGGGAGCCGACGGTGCAGGCGGACGGGGTGACCCGCGGCGACACCTGCCACGTGGACGTGGTCGACCGCTGGGGCAACATGATCTCCGCTACCCCGAGTGGTGGCTGGTTGCAGAGTTCGCCCACCATTCCGGACCTCGGCTTCCCGCTGGGCAGCCGGTTGCAGATGTTCTGGCTTGAGGAGGGTCTCGCCTCCTCGCTCGCTCCGGGCCGGCGCCCGCGTACCACGTTGAGCCCGACGATGGTGCACCGCGACGGGGAGCCGGTGCTGGCCTGTGGCACACCCGGCGGCGATCAGCAGGACCAGTGGCAGTTGCCGTTCCTGCTGCGTCACCTCGCCGGCGGTCAGTCCCTTCAGGAGGCCATCGACGCGCCCGCGTGGCACACCGTCAGCCTGCCGGGGTCGTTCTACCCGCGCGCGATGGAGCCCGGTGTCCTGGTGGTGGAGGACCGCGTCGACGAGGACGTGCTGGCGGCGCTGCGGGCGTACGGGCACGAGGTGCGGCTCTCCGACGCGTGGAGCCTCGGTCGGCTCTGCGCGGTGACCCGCGACCCGGCCACCGGCGTGCTCGCTGCCGGCGCGAACCCGCGGGGCATGCAGGGCTACGCGTGCGGGCGTTAGCGGGTGCCGGTGCCGTAGCCGCCCTCGGCGTTCTCGTAGGCGGCCGCGGACGCCGCGTCGAGATGGGCGAGGGCGGCCCGCTCGGCGCGGTCGCCGTCGCCTGACTCGATGGCGTCGACCAACTGGATGTGCTCGGCCCACGAGTGTGGTGCGCGTTCCGCGGCCCCCAGCCGAAAGACCCACTGGACATGGAGGTACAGCGCCTTGGCGATCGACGACAGCCAGGGGTTGCCGCTGATCTGGAGGATCCGCAGGTGCAGGGCGCTGTTCAACTCGGCGACCCGGCGCAGGTCCTGGCGCTCCGTCGCCTCCCGGCCCTGCTCCAGCAGCAGCCGCAGGGCGGCCACGTCCGCCTTGGTCGCCCGCTCGGCCGCCAGCCGGGCGGCCAGTGCCTCCAGGCGCTCGCGGACGACGAACATGTCCGAGATGGTGCCGCTGCTCGGGGAGGCGACGACCGCGCCGCGGCGGGGGAGGATCACGACGAAGCCCTCCGCCTCCGCGACGCGCAGCGCCTCGCGGACCGGGTTGCGGGAGACGCCGAAGTCCTCGGCCAGCCGGTCCTCGGTCAGCCGCTCCCCGGGCAGGTAGTCGCCGTCGATGATGGCGGTCCGCAGGGCGGTGAGGACCTGGTCGCGTAGCGGCAGGTGTTGAGTGCCGAGCTTGTCCCGCAGATCTTCAGCCACCTGGATCGCCTCTCCGTGAATCATCCGGGGCAAAGTGTATACGAAGAACAATCTTTGGAGGTAGCCGACAGTGTCGAGCACAGCGCCCCACGTCACCCGCCCCTCCAGCACCCCGTACGGACGGCAGCGCCTCCTGCGGCGACGGCAGGCCCTCGTCGTCGTCCTCACCTTCCTCACCGGGAGTGCCGACGCCATCGGCTTCCTCTCCCTGGGCGGAGCCTTCTCCAGCGTCATGACCGGCAACATGGTCCTGCTCGGACTCTCGGCCGGTAGAGGTGACGCCGAGCTCGCCCTGACCTCGGGGTGCGCCATCGTCGCCTTCATCGTCGGTGTCCTCGCGGGCGCCCGCCTCGTCGGCTCGGCCCAGCCGGACGACCCCGTCTGGCCACGGCGGGTCACCTGGGCGCTCGTCCTGGAACTCCTGGTGTTCGTCGTGTTCCTCATCGTCTGGGAGGTCAACCTCCCGCACCACGACGACCACGTGGACCTCGCGCTCCTGTTGCTGTCGGCAGCGGCGCTGGGCGTGCAGAGCAGTGCGATTCAGCGCTTCGGCGTGCCGGGCCTGTCCTCCACGTACCTGACCGGGACCCTGACGAGCCTGATCGCCGGCGTGGCGGCGCGCAGCCCGTGGGACAGCCTGCGGCCCAAGGCCCAGGTCCTGCTGGCCCTGATCACCGGCGCGGCGGTCGGAGCCCTGGTCGCCCTGCACCTGCCGGTGGTCGCGCCGGCGCTGCTGATCGTGCCGCTCGTGCTCGTCATCGTCGTGTCCACGCGGCTGCGGGACTGAACGTCCACCCCTTCGCAGTGGCGCGCCGGTGTCGGTGGGGCCAACGCCCGATGGCGGAGACCCGCCATGTCCGTGCTTCGCCAGCGATCATGCCGCTACACCGGGCGCTCCGCGGCTGAGAATCGGCGACGGCGGTGTCGGCCTTCCCGGGCGACCGCCCGAGGGAGGAACGTCTTCATGCTCAGATCCAGACACCGGGCACCCCGGGCCATGAGCGCCATCGGCGCCGCTCTGGCCGTCGTGCTGACCCTGCCCACCGGCGTCGCCGTGGCCGCACCCACGCCCGCGCCCACCGGTGGCGCGGTCGACCCGCTGCGCAAGGTGGACCCGCGCGTGCTCGGGCCGGCCCGCACCGGCGCCAGCACCAGCTTCTTCGTCGAGCTGACCGACGAGGCCAAACTGGACCAGGGCGACCTGGACCGTGTCGAGCGGTCCGTCGGCGGCCGCGCCGGACGTGTCGCTCGCACCAAGCGGGTCTACGAGACCAAGGTGGCGCACGCCGAGAAGAC
This sequence comes from Micromonospora sp. NPDC005206, assembly GCF_040608175.1. Classification (NCBI taxonomy): domain Bacteria; kingdom Bacillati; phylum Actinomycetota; class Actinomycetes; order Micromonosporales; family Micromonosporaceae; genus Micromonospora; species Micromonospora sp. NPDC005206. The sequence goes on along the minus strand of NZ_JBEXHU010000001.1, from coordinate 434,216 downwards.
CCAACGCGGGCTCCGCTCACTGCTGCGGGACCGGCACGCCGACTTCACCCCGTACTGGATCGCGAACGTCATCGAGGTCAGCGGTGACCTGAACCTGCTGACCGAGGTGGCCCGCCGGGCGGACGTCGAGCGGATCACCGCGATCGGCGGGACCCGACTGGAGGAGCCGGTCCGCACCGCCGGAGCGTCCGCCGACACCACCCAACTGCCGTGGAACCTGGGCGCGGTCGGCGCCGACAAGGTCTGGCGCGAGTACGGCACGCGCGGCGAGGGCGTCGTCGTCGGCAGCATCGACTCCGGCGTGCAGTACGACCACCCGGCGCTGGTCCGGCAGTACCGCGGCAACAACGACGACGGCACCTTCACCTCCGACTACAACTGGTTCGATCCGACCGGGATCTGCCTGCCCTCGACGCCCTGCGACAACTACGGGCACGGCACCCACACCGTCGGGTCGATGCTCGGCGACGACGGCGAGGGCCGGATCACGGGGGTGGCCCCGGGCGCCACCTGGATCGCGGCCAAGGGCTGCGAGGCCAACTACTGCAGCAACAGCTCGCTGCTCGCCGCCGGCCAGTGGATGCTCGCGCCCACCGACCACAACGGCGAGAACCCCCGCCCCGACCTCGCGCCGGACATCATCAACAACTCCTGGGGCGGCCACGACGGTGACCCCAGCTTCTACGACACGATCATCGACTCCTGGGTCGCCGCCGGCATCTTCCCGGTGTTCGCGGTCGGCAACGAGGCCGAAGAGATGCCCGAGCCGTGCGGCACGGCCGGCCATCCGGCGATCAACCCCTTGGCGTACGCGGTCGGCGCGACCGACGCCGGCGGCACGATCGCCCCGTTCTCCAGCCGTGGGCCGGGCCCGGACGGCACGGTCCGGCCCGACATCACCGCCCCCGGCGTCGGCATCCTCTCCACGATCCCGGGCAACGACTGGGGCCTGAGCGACGGCAGCTCGATGGCCGCCCCGCACGTCGCGGGAGCGGTCGCGTTGGCCTGGTCGGCGGTGCCCAACCTGCGCCGTGACCTGGTGACCACCCGCGAGCTGCTGGACCGCACCGCACACGACGTCAACGACCTGCAGTGCGGCGGAACCCCCGCCGACAACAACGTCTACGGCGAGGGCCGGCTCGACGCGTACGACCTGGTGACCCAGGCCTCGACCGAGCAGCTCGGCGGTGTCGTGGTGCACGCGAGGGTGGGCGGGGTCGCCCTGTCCGGGGCGCGGATCACCCTCACCTCCGCGCTGGTCACCCGCGGCGCCCGCACCGACGCACACGGCACCGTCCAGCTGGGTCGTGTCCCGGCCGGCGAGTACACGCTGACCGCGTCGTTCTTCGCGCGCAAGACCGTGCGGCAGACGATCACCGTGCCGGCCAGCGGCACGACCAACACGACGCTGGACCTGTCCGAGCCCGCCGCCTGGCAGCCCATCCAGGGCCGGGTCACCGACCCGGCCGGTGAGCCGGTCGTGGGTGCCCGGCTGGCGCTCGTCGGGGAGACGTTCCCGGCGTTCGTCACCGACGCCAAGGGCCGCTACAGCGGGCTGCTGCCCGAGGCCGACTACGACGTGCTGGTCGAGTACGGCCGGTGGCTGGCACCGAAGACGGTGGCGTTGACCGTGGACGGGCCGGAGACGGTGGACGTGGCGCTCGCCGCGAAGGCCGACCGGCACGGTTACCGGGCCGGGACCGCCGCCGCCGGTTGGACCGATGGCGGCAGCGTGCTCGCCCTCACCGGCGACACCGCGAGCCGGGGCCTCGACCTGCCGTTCCCGATGACGTTCTACGGCAGCACCTACCGCCGGATCACCGTGCACACCGACGGCTACCTGACCTTCGGCGCGGACGCGACCACCTCGGTCGGCGACAACGGGCCGCTGCCCGCGCCGGCGGTCTCCGCCCCGGCCGTCTACGCGTTCTGGGACGACCTGGTCCTGGACCACGCCTCGACCGTGCGCACCCGGGTCTCCGGGGCCGGTATGAACCGGCAGTTCGTGGTCAGCTGGACCCGGGCCGCGCTCAAGAGCGCGCCGAAGACCCGGGTCGACGTGCAGGTGCGTCTCGGTGAGAACGGCAACGTCACCATCGAGTACCGCAAGCTCGGCGCCACCGGGGCGGCGACCGGCGGTTCGGCGACCGTCGGCATCGAGGACGCCACCGGCCGGGACGCGCTGACGTACTCCCGTGACGAGCAGGTGCTCGACGCCGCACGCGCGGTCACCTTCCGGCTTCCCGGCCGCGGTCTGCTGCGGGGCACGGTGAGCGACGCCAACGACCGCCAGCCGCTGGCCGGCGCGACGGTACGGGTCGAGTCACCGGACGCGCCGCAGCCGATCACCGCGACCACCGACCCGGACGGCTTCTACCAGTTGGAGGCGCCGGTCGGACCGGTCACCGTGACCGCCCTGCAACCGGGCTACGACCTGCCGAGCACGTCGGTCGCCGTGGCGGAGGCCAAGGTGGTCAAGCGCGACCTGGCACTGCGTACGCCGCTGCTGCTGACCAACCGGAACGCGGTCGCGCTGACCGCGCGGGCCGGGGTGACCCGGACCGCGACGGTGACCCTGAACAACCAGGGTGACCTGCCGGCCACCTGGTTGGCCCGGGAAATCAACTCGCCCACCCCGCCGTCCGGCATCCCCGGTCGAGTGCTCAGCTCGTTCCCGGTGAAGGAGCTCTACAACGCGTTCGGCGTCGGGTACCGCAACGGCGAGTTGATCGTCTCCAACTCGTACCTGTTCGGGCAGCTGCAGCGCTTCACCACCGACGGCCGCTCGCTGGGCAAGGGCGTGCTGCCGATCGGCGGCTGGCCGTCGGACATGGCGTACGTGCCGAACCGGGACCTGATGTGCGCGCCGAAGATGTCGTTCGTCGGGGACCTGCCGATCGTGTGCTTCGACCCGGACACCTTGGAGGTGAAGGAGACCATCACCGGGCCGTGGGCCGGCAAGCTCTACTACGGGCTGGCCCACCGCGCGTCGGACGACACCTTCTACCTCAGCGGCGACGGGGTCATCCGGCACCTCGCCGGCCTGTCCCACCCGCAGCCCGGGTCGGTGCTGGGCGAGTGCACCCCGCCCATCCCATGGATGACCGGGCTGGCCCTCAACGAGGAACACAACGTGTTGTGGGGCATCAACCAGGATTCCAAGGAGTCGATCTGGGCACTCGACCCGGCCACCTGCCAGCCGCTCGCCTCGCTGCCCGACCCGGACCCGAACCCGCTCAGCGGCGCCGGGCTCGACCTGGACGAGCGGGGTGACCTGTGGGTGCTCGGTAACGCGACCGGCCGGCCGTACGGCAGCAAGGTCTACCACGTCGACGGTTCGCTTCCGGCGTACAGCGACGTGCCGTGGCTGTCCGCGGCCGGGTCTGGTCAGGTGGAGCCGGGGGCGAAGGTCGGCCTGACCGTCACCGTCGACACCACCGGCCTGGCTCCGGGTACGCACGTCGCCACGCTGCTGGTGACCAACAACGGTGCGAAGGGGGCGGCGACCCCGATCACCGTGTCGGTCACGGTCACGAAGTGAGGACCGGGGCCTGCCGACACCTCCAGGGTCGGCAGGCCCCGCCTCGGGCTCAGAGCCAGCCGTTGCGGGCGACGAACCACCCGAGCTGCATCCGGGTGGCGCTGCCGGTCGCGTCCATCAACTGTCGCAGCCGCCGCTGCACGGTACGCAGGGAGATGCCCAGCTGGGAGGCGACCGCCTTGTCGGGCAGGCCGGTCATCAGCAACGACAGGATCTGCCGGTCGGTCGGGGTGGGTGCGCCCTGCCGGTCGACGTCGTCGATCAGGGCCGTGGCGGGGGCGAGCCGCAGCGGCGTGGCCCGGTCCCACACCTCGGTGAACAGCGCCACGAGCACCTCGACCCAGGTGACACCGCGGACCACCAGCGCCCAGGGTTCGACGCTCTGGTCCTGGGTCGGGAAGGAGAGCAGCGCCACCCGACGGTCGGCGACGGCGAGCTTCGCCGGCACGTTCGTGGCGACCCGTGCCTGCTCCCCGGCCGCGACGAACCGGCCGATGTGGGCCGCGGCGCCCGGCCGTTCCAGCCCGTGTCGGTCGTAGACGACGCGGAAGCGGACGCCCCGGTCGAGCAGTTCCACCTCGGTCGGGTTGTCGTGCAGCACAGCTGCGTACGGCGGGCGGTCGAAGCCGAGCACCTCGTCCTGGGCGCCGCGCAGGAACTGGTCGAACGCCTGCATGATCGCGGGCACGCCGACCACCAGTTGGACGCCCTGGTCCATCGGGTCCGCGGCGCGTTGCTCCCGCAGCCACTCCGACAGGCCGACGCGCGCCTCCTGAAGTTCGCGCATCCGCTGATTGAGCAGCGACTCGATGGCCAAATCGGGGGGAGCGGCGCCGGCGCGGCCGGCGACCAGGCGTACCAGGCCGGCCCGGGCGAGCGCGTCGAGCGCCTGCTCCGCCTCGGCCACGGTGACCGCGACGCGTTGGGCCAGCTCGGTCGCGGTACCCGCCCGGCCGCGAACCAGCTCCAGGTAGACCGTCTCCTCCAGCTCGGTCAGACCGAATGCGCTCAGCAACTGTCCACCAGACCCGACTAGGGCGGCCCACCGTGCGCGCGGGTCCGCTGTAGTCGATCTTGGAGCGCTCCCAGCGGTACGTCAAGGGGCACGACCACGCCGATGTCGCGTCTCTTCCCGCCCTCAGGCGCCGCGGGCGAACAGGGCCAGGCGTACCCGGTTGGGGCTGTCGGTCTTCGTCATCAGGTTGGTGATGTGCGTCTTGACCGTGGTCACGCCGATGTGCAGCCGGTCGGCGATCTCGGTGTTGGACAGACCCTCGGCGACCAGGTTCAGCACGTCCTGCTCGCGGGCGGTCAGGCCCTGCACCGGCCGGGGCGTCTCGGCGCGGGCGTGCACCGCGCGCTGGACGAGGCGTTGCAGCACCTCGGGGCTGAACGGGCTGTCACCCACGGCGGCCCGGCGGATGCCGTCCACCAGCTCGGCGGGTGGTGCGTCCTTGAGCAGGAATCCGCAGGCGCCGGCGGTCAGGGCGGGATAGAGGTGGTCGTCGTCGCCGAAGGTGGTCAGCACCAGGACGCGGGTGGCGGGGCGCTCGGCGAGGATGCGGCTGGTCGCCGTGATTCCGTCGACGCCGGGCATGCGCAGGTCCATGACGACGACGTCGGGGATCAGCCGCGCGGCCAGCGGGATCGCGTCGCGGCCGTTGTCGGCCTCGCCGACCACCTCGATGTCGGGTTGGGCGTCGCAGAGCATGCGCAGACCCGCCCGGATGAGGTGCTGGTCGTCGACCAGCAGGACGCGGATCACGCCGGCTCCGGCGCGGGTGACCCGGCGGGTGCCTCGCGGTCACGGGGCACCGACACGGCCGGCGTCCCGGCGGCGGGTGCGGAGGCCACGGCCGGGAGGACGGTGCGCACCCGCCATCCGGCGCCGGTCCGGCCCGCCTCCAGCCGACCGCCGAGGACCTCGACGCGCTCGCGCATGCCGGTGATGCCGTGCCCGCCTCCGGACGGCACCGCCACCGGCACCGCGCCGCGCCCGTTGTCCGAGACCTCCCAGTGCACCGCCCCGTCGCGGACGGCGACCACGAGGTGCGCCAACGCGGACGTCCCGACGTGCCTGGCCACGTTGGTCAGCGCCTCCTGGGTCAGGCGCAGCACGGCCAGGCCGCGTACCGCGTCGAGTGAGCCGACCGCCGGGTCGATGTCGGCCTCCACGGTGATTCCCGCCTGGCGAGCCCGGTCGACCGTAGCACCGAGTGCCGCCGGGAGCGCGGACGGCTCGATCGCGGTCAGCGCCGCGTCACCGCGTACCCCGTCGGGGTCGCGCAGGACCGTGACCAGCCGGCGCATCTCGGCCAGCGCGGCGGTCCCCGTGCCGTGCACGTCGTCGAACACCTCGCCCACCCGGGGATCCAGGTCCGTGAGCACGTGCCGGGCCACACCGACCCGCAGGACCATCGACGCCACGTGATGCGCGACGACGTCGTGCAGCTCGCGGGCGATGGCGCTGCGTTCGTCGGCGCGCGCGGCGCGACTCTCCGACTCGTGCCGGCGCTGCTCCGCCGTCGCCCGCTCCACGGCCTGCCGACCGAGCTCCCGGTTGGTCCGGATGACCAGGCCGAGCAGCACCGGCACGCCGACCTCCAGAGTCAGCCCGAAGACACCGGAGGCGAACCGGCCGATCGGATCACCGATCGAGTCGGTCAGATCGACTACGGCCAGCAGCACGGCGGCGAGCCAGATGCGGCGCGCTCGACGCGCCCGCATCGTCACCTCGAGCAACGCCCAGCTGGCGCCCACCTGGTTGATCGTGGTGTCGTCGATCAGGGGGATCGCGACCGCCAGCAGCCCGGCCTGCACCACCAGGTTGACCAGCGGCCGACGGTGGAACACCAGCCCGAGGGCGAACGCGACCACCGCGAGGACCCACTGCGTGGCCGTCGGCGGCCGGGCGGCGTGCGTGCCGACGACCAGGTAGCCCACACCGCTGAGGTTGAGCAGCACCATCCGCACGAGCGTGTCGCGCGTGCCAAACAGTCGTCCCGCCCACCTCACGGTGGTCAGCCTAGGCGCTGCGGCTCGGGGGCACGAACGTCCGCCGTCCGCCCCCACCGGGTACGAACCGCGAGATAGGCGGCCAGGCCGAGCGGTCCGAGCAGAATGGTCAGCACCAGCACCGGAGCCATGACCAGCGCCGGTACCCCCCGTTCCCGGCTGTCCAGCCACGCCCACCGCCCGACGAACAGATCAAACGCGATCATGTGCGCCCACCCCGCCGCCGCGCCGTCGGAGGTGCCGAGCAGGTCGCGCACGCCGTCCAGGGTCGGTGACGCCACGGCCGGCAGCACGTCACCGAACGCCGGGATCACCAGCAGCGCGTAGATCACCACGACCGGCAGCACGATCAGCGGCGAGGAGATGATCCGGACGGTCCACGACCAGCGGGGCAGCAGGATCATCAGCGCCCAGAACGGCGCGGCCACCGCGAACGTCAGGGTGAACAGGGTCCCGGTCATGCGGCCAGCGCCAGTTCCGGGCTGCGCCGGCGAGCCAGCACCAGGCCGGTGGCGGTCGCGGTCGCGACCACCAGGGCCGCGACGGCGGCCAGCGTGAGCGCGTCCGGGCGCAGCAGCGGCTGCCCGCGCAGGGCCTGCCAGGTCAACAACACCGTGAGTACGCCGTACGCCGCGCCCGCCACGACCACCAGCCGTGCCCGGGTGCGCTCGTCCAACCGTGTCCCGAGGAACCGGCTCAGCAGGATCGCCAGGATCGGCAGTGCCTGCAGCGCGTGCAGCCCCACGAAGTGCCCTATCCGCAGATCCCCGCCGGTGGTGCTCCACCCGACCAGCGGCAGCCCCTGCCCGCCGTCGAGTACGCCGACCGCGTGCGCCCCGGAGACCCCGTCGATCCCCGGATCCTGCATCGGCAGCACCATCGGCACCGCCGCGAGCATGCCCAGCAGCGACAGGCCGAGCCCCCACCCGACGGCGCGGGCGGCGGCCCGATCGGTGATCCGCCGGATCAGCACCACGAGCCCGATGACGAAGTGTGCGGCGAACAGGACCATGATCGCCGCACCCATCGCCGTGAAGAGGGCGGCGTTCAGTGGGCTGGTTCCGTTGAAGTGGCTGGTCGTGCCGCGGAGCACCTGCCCGACGATCACCACCATCTCGATCACCGCCATCGAGACGATGACCGTGCCCGCCCACTCCGCGACCCGGCTGCGGCGCGGCAGCAGGGAGAGCATCCAGGCGAGGGTCGTGCCGTACACCACGAAGGACACGGCGAACTTGAACGGCTTGAGCCAGATCGGCGACCCGGTGAGGACGCGCGAGTCGACGAGGATGCCGACCGCGGAGATGACGGTGAGCACCGCCATCGCGTAGACGAAAACCATCAGGGGGCGGTGCCAGTGTGCCGCCCGGCGCAGCGCGGTAGTCATGCCTGTAGATACTTCCGACCGCGTCCGCCCATCGCGTCCGACCGCGAGCCCCGGTTGCGGCCGCCGGTCGGAGCGGCGCCTCCTCCCTGGGTAGGAGACGAAACCTGGTCGGGGTCCTTCGCCGACGCTGGCAGAATGGCCGGCCTGTCGACCGGACCGGGAGTGGCGATGACGACGAACGAGGACCGTGTCCAGCCGAACGAGACCACGGTGCCGCTGCTGCACTGCGTGTCACCCGAGGAGACCCTGGCGTTCTGGCGTGCCCTGGGGTTCGAGGTGACCTACGAGCAGACGAAGCCGTACGTCTACCTGGCCTTGCGGTGGAGCGGGTTCGAGCTGCACTACGGCCGCGCGCCACTTGGGTTGGACCCGTCGGCGGAGAACACCGGCGGCTGCCTGGTGATGGTCGACGCGGTCGCTCCGTACCACGCGTCGTTCACCGAGGCGATGCGCCGCACCTACGGCAAGGTGCTCGCCAAGGGACTGCCCCGGATGACCCGCTACCGGCCCGGCGCGTCGCGGTTCAGCATCGTCGACCCGTCGGGCAACACCATCGTCTTCATCCAGCGGGACGAGCCCGTGGAGTTGGAGTACGGCGGGTCGAAGACGTTGCAGGGGTTGTCCCGGGTGCTCGACAACGCGCGGATCCTGCGCGAGTTCAAGTCCGACGACCGGGCGGCGTACCGGGCGCTCAACTCGGGGCTGCGCCGGCACGGCGACAGCGCGTCGGCCGTCGAACAGGGGTTGGCGCTCGCTGGGCTGATCGAACTGTCGGTGGCGCTGGGGGAGCCGGAGCGCGTGCCGGACTGGGGGACCCGGCTCCGGGCGCTGTCGCTGACCACCGAGGAGCGTGCGCTGGTGGACAAGGCCGTCGCCGACCCCGCGGTGCTCGGACCGTGGATGCCCGACGCGAGCTGACCTTGTCGGCGGGTCAGCGAACCACTCGGCCTATTCAGCCGACGGGCTGGCACTCGCGGGTCGTCGGGTCATCCGGTGCGCAGAGCGCGATGCTGTAGCGCAGCGAGAACTCGTAGGGGTGGCCCCCGGACGTGTAGCGCAGGACCAGTTGGTCGGCGATGGCCGTCTGGTGACCGACCTTTCGCACCCGCAGCGACAGCCCGGCCATGGCCTCGGGGTCGTTCCTGACCTGCGGGTCGTCAGCGACGCAAGCTGCGGCTCTGTCGAGGACAACCGGACCGCCAGACAGAGGAGTGGCACTGCGGTCGACGGAACTGCGCAACGGTGAGAGCGCGAAGGCTTCAACCCGGATTTCGCCCTTGGACGGCTCGGCCTCGACCTCGTTGATGGTCACTCGACCCGGCCGGTCGAGGCAGATCCCTGCGCTGCCTGTGGTGCTGAGAACGTGAACGGTGTCCGGGCCGACGTTGTGAAGCCTCTGCCCCGCCCCCTTGTAGGAGGCCTTGACGGTGATGCGCGCGTCGTTCGCGTCCTGCCGTGCGTCGCTGGCGTCTGGCCCGGCTGCGGCGGTCGCGTCGTGCGCCGGCACGGCACCAGCGTCTCGCTGACCTGTTCCGCAGGAGCTGAGCAGCACCGCGACGAGCGCGGCCACGGCGACGCGCCCAGCCCCACGCGAGTAGGCGGTCACCGCAACAGCGTGGCACGACGGGCATGTCGGGCGCTGCCCCTGAAGATGGCTTCACCACGGGGAATGCCCGAGCAGAGACGACGAGGTGAAAAATGAGCCACTACACACCGCTGGCGACCGCCCGAGCACGAAGGATGCTCGCGCTGACCCTGCCGATACTCGGCGCCGTCGCGCTCACCACCGCCTGCACCGTTCGCGAGGACCAGCCCGACCCGGCTTCGTCGACCGCACCGCCGACGACCGCGTCGGCACCGACGAACCAGGTCGACCAACCATCTCCGAGCGCGAGCACCCGGGTGACGATCCCGACGTCGGCCTTCGTCGAACTGCCACCCGAACTGCGCAAGTCCCCCCGACGGGCGACGCCCGTCGCGGACGCCCTGCCGACGATGTGCGGCAACGAGTTCGGCACCGGAGGCCGACAGGTCACCGCGAGTGCCTCGATGACCGTCACCTACATGACGCCCGACGAACCAGCCAGTAACGTGCCGCAAGGCATGATCCATCAAACGATCTTCACCTTCGACGGCGACGGCTCCGCGGACTACATGCGACGGCTCCGCAGTGCCGTGCAGGCGTGTCCCTCCTACAAGGAGGCCGGAAACGCCGTCGACGTCGAGGGGCGAGCTCTGCCCGGCGTCGGGGACGAGGCGTTGCTGCTGACCAGAACGTGGGCCGAGACGAGCATGAACGGAGAACGCACCGGCGGCACCGCGTCCAGCCAGATCGCCGTGGCACGCGTCGACGGCACCGTGACCGTGCTCAACGATCAGGGCTGGGAAGGCACCAGTGGCAACCCCGCCATCATGAACCGGGTCGTGCGCGACAGCGTCCAGACCATCGACACCTGGCAGCGGTAGCCCTCGACAGGATCGGCAGGGCCGGCCCGATTCGGCGGGAAGAACGCACCTACACCATCGTCACCGGGACCAGCCGCACAACATCGACCCCGTCGAGCTTCAGAAGCTCGGACAGCCCCGGTCCCTTCGGTTCCAGGGGCGCCCGGAAGCGTAACGACGCGCGCGTCATCTGTGGGTCGAGCTGCGCGGCCAACTCATCCTTGCCCCGGCATTGCTTGCGCAGGCGCTCGTACGCGGCGTCGCGGTCCTCGAACGCAACCGACTCCGCGTGCGGCAGCGCACGGACGGCTTTCTCCACGGCGGCTCGTTGCTCGCCGGTCACCCCCGACTCCAGCCGGACGATGACCCCGATGTGCGACGGAAGAGGGTCGTCGGTCTCTGCGATCCTGAGCGCCACGTCCTCGACGCCGTCAACCTCAGCCATCACCAGCTCGACCGCCTCGGCGAGCGAGGCATCGGTGACGATGGCGCGAAACGACTCCGGCAAAATCTCCGGCCTCAGATCCGCCAGCAGGTCAGGGCTGTCCTTCAGCGACTCCTTCAAGCTCTCGTACGCCTGCTCGCGGGTTTCGAGGGCGACGTCCTCGACACTGGGCATCGACCGTAGACGCTGCTCCACAGCATCCTTCTTCGCTGCCGTCACGTCGTTGTCCAGGAAGACGGCCAACGTGCTGCGTCCGATCTCCTCCGGCTCCGAGGTGCAGGCGGTCAGAGCCAGCAGAAGCACAAATGCCAGTATCGGCGCGACTCGACGCATGGGGCTAGATCGTAGGTGATCGCCGCCGTGCGCGTGTGCATGAAGCGAGAGTCACTCGCGGCTCGTTGTTCCGCGTACCCTCCCCGCATGGGCGTCGTCGATGATCTGCCGCGTGCCGAGTTCGCGTTCCCCGGGCCGCTGAGGGACAAGCTGGTGGCCGCGATCCTGTCCGGCGCGAAGACCTCGACGTCGGCCCTGTTGGTCGGATACGAGCGCGCGAATGAGCCGCTGCCCGAGGCTGGCCAGCGATCTGCGGTGGTGGACTCCGACGACCGACGGGTCGCGGTGATCGAGCTGACCGAGGTGCGGGTGCTCCGGCTCGCCGACGTCGACCTGCAACACGCCTTGGACGAGGGCGAGGGCGACGAGTCGGTGGCGCAGTGGCGAGCGGGGCACGAGACGTTCTGGCACAGCGCGGAGGTGCGCGAGGAGTTGGGCGACCCGGGCTTCACGGTCGACGACGACACCCTGGTGGTGACCCAGCGCTTCCGGCTGGTGCACACCATCTGAGCAGCCCTGCTCGCGGCCTGCCGGCTCCGGTGACAGCATGCTCGGCCCTGCCGGGGCAGCGGTGGTGGTCAACGATGCCTACCCTCACAGCCGTGGGAGCGATCAAGCCGTGGCACCTGTCCATCCTGACCCTCTGCTGCCTCCTGCCGACGGCGGCGGCGATCGTCGCTGGAATCTGGGCGGTGCGTCGAGGCCGATCCCGCCGCTGAACGGTCGACGGGGCGAGCGGCGGCCGACCCCGCCGCGGGGCAGTTCCAGCCCCGCAGCGGGGATCAGAAGGGCCACCGGTTGCGGGAGCCGGCCTCGATGAGCGGGATCATCGCGAACGCGGCGTCGGACAGACCGCCGAACGTGTGTCGGTTGCCAACGGTCGGCGTGTGCCCGACCCGGTAACCAGCCAGGTTCCAGGTGTACACCGGCACCGCTGCGGGCACCGCCGCGGTGACGTCCGCCGCACCGTGCCAGTGGGCCTGCTCGTCGGTGAGGATGACCACCCGGTCGTGCCCGTCGTAGTGCCCGCGTACCGCCTTCTCGGTGTCCGTTCCCATGCCGTAGAAGTAGCCGCCGTCCTTGAACCGGCGCACCGCCGCCAGTACCGACTCGCCCGCCACCACCGGGAACACCCGGCTGGCATTGGAGAACGACACCACCGTCGCCGCCCGCCCCCGGGCGGCCAGCGCGAGGCCGAACACCGTGGCGGCGTCCCAGCAGCGCAGCGCGCCGTCCTTGCTGAACGAACTCTGCATCGAACCGGACGTGTCGATGAGGATCAGGGTCCGCCCGTCCAGAGCCGGCACGTTCACCTGGGCGTGCTGCAACGCCTTCTCCAGCGGGTACGCCCACCGCAGGCTCGGTGCCGCGTTGTACGCCGACAGGAAACGCATCGGCAACACCTGCGAGCTGGCGACCTCGCCCGGGTCGGAGAGCTTGGCCGCCACCGTCTCCGCGACGGCGTCGCCGACTCCGGCCTGGTCGAAGTTGCGCAGGTTGCGCAGCAACGCCAGGTAGCCCATGGTCGGGATGACGGACTCCCACGCCGCGGCGTCCATCGCGCCCTGTCGCCAGCCGGCCAGGGCCTCCCACGTCATACCGGCCGCGCCCAGCACCGCTGGATCGGTGACCTCCCGGCGCTGCTCGACCGGCAACGCCATGAGCGCGTCCCGCGCCGCCAGCATCCGCAGCGACGCCGGCAGCGGGTTGTTACGCCGGTGACGTCGATCCAGCGCGTGCCGGAACAGGTCACCCTGCCGCTCGTCCTTCGCGGTGGGGTGGGTCAGGTCGATGACGTCACCGAAGCGCACCTGGCTCCCGACGGAGTCGTACTTGAGCAGACTCCGCTCGGTGTACAGCCGGACCGCCGCGTCGGCGATGCCCCGCTTCACCGGCTTCGGCAGAGCCCGGCCATGGCGAGCCAGCCAGTACGCTAGAGCCTCTCCCGGCTCGTCCGCACGCTGCAACGCGGCGTCCACGACCGCCCGCGAACCCGGAATCTCTGCGGCAACTTGGGCGCGAGCGCCCTCCAGAGCCGCCACCACGGACGCCGAGCGCATCATCGCGCCGGACCGGAGCCACGGCACGAAACGGGAGAACCAGTCGGGATCGGCGACGGCCACGGCGGCGACCAGGTCCCGGAAGCGAGCGTCCCGGTCCGTGGCGCCCTCGTAGAACGTGTCCTCGCCGACCATGTTCGACACACCGAGCAGGAACAGCTCGGTGCGCGGCTCACGGGTGAAGCCCCGCGCGCCCTCGGCGGTCGTCGGCTGGTGTCGGCTCTTGCGCAGCTTGATGTTGAACTTGGCCATGACGTCCCCCACGTCGGTCGGCCGGGAAGGCACGACCGCACTGCACACCCGAGATCAGAATCGGCCACGGACTAGTCCGCCGTTCTGTCCGTTGAACCATCCACCCGAAGGCGGCGAGGGACTCGAACCCCCATCTGCGGAACCCTGAAGTAACCGTTGCCTGCGCACCGGGTGTGTGGCGTGGTCGCGCGCCCCCGAGATCGAGGTCGACGACGGGCGGTCCTTCGCCGGGGCGTGAACCCCCACCAGATGTAACCGTCGCCTATGCACCGGGAAGTGCGGTCACGACCGTAGCGGCGGCGGCGCTGGCCGGGCAACGGAGTTTGCGATCTTTAGGCGATGGGATGTGGTCACGCCACACGCCTGAGATCATAAGTGGACACGGCGTTTGCGGGTTCGAACCGCGAGGCCCTTGCAGGGCCTTCACCAGAAGTAGCCGTGTCCGTCGCACCGGGCGTGCGGCGTGAGCGCACCTCCCGAGATCGGAGCGGCGACGGCGACCGGCCCTTGCGGGCCAAGGTGACCTGGGCCGCTGGTCGACGCCACCCAAAGTGGCGGTGGGATTCGAACCCACGTCTCCCCTCTTAGAGAGGAAGTAGCCGTTGCCTGCGCACCGGGAGGTGCCCCACGACGGTAGGCAAGCATCCCGGAGCAGGCAAGCCGATTCCGTACGGCCGATGTCCTAAGTTGTCGACGGCGGCGGGGTGAGCCAGGCGAGTGGCTGTCCCGCGAGGGCGGCGTCGGCGAGGCGGTGCGCGGAGGCGGTCTTGAGGGCCGCTCGTGAACTGTCGATCCAGCGCTGGACGTTGTCGATGCCTTGGTGGCGGTACTCGACGGCTTGCACGAGGCATTCCAGTTTGTCGGCGTCGCGGGCGACGACGGCTTCCAAGCTCTCGCCGGCCTCGTACTCGGTGACGGCAGTGGTGATGGCGTCGGCGACGGCTGGTGGGCAGGCGGCGACTTGGTCGGCGGTCACGGCGGTGTTGGGTACGGCGGTGAGGTAGCGCTTGGCGATATGCGGGATGTCGGTGATCCGGGACTCCTGGGTGTCATGCAGGACGCACATCATCGACACCCGGGCGGGGTCGGCGCCTTCCATGGCAGCGAGCATGATCCCGATCAGAGCGGTCCGGAACGAGTGGTCGGCGATCGACTCGGGGTCCTTGACGCCGGCGAACCACCATCCGGTGCGTGCGGCGCGTTTGAGGACGCCCGCTTCGAAGATGAAGCTCATCGCGCCTGCGGCGTCGTGGTCGTCAGTCATCTGCCCGTCCCTGTGCCGGTGAGTCCGTCGGTGCGCAGGCTGTAGACGATAGACGCCAGTTTCCTCCGGGACTGCTCTGAGACCGCGTCACCGTCGAGAAGACTGGCGCTACGGTCGGCGAGTGCGTTTCCGATGGTTGGGTCGTCGAGGGCGAGGCCGCGTCGTGCGGTGAGTAGGGCCCACGTGTTGTGGATGTTGAGGTCCACGAAGGGATGCCCTCCGTCGAGGCGTTCGAACGGGTGTCGGAGGAGGCGGGAGCCCCGCCAGTCGGAGTGGGCGGCGGGCATGAAGGAGTCGTCGCGCTGGCGGTATGGGATTTCGCCGACCCAGTAGGCCGAGTAGTTGAGAGCGGCCCGCTCGCAGGCGTCGTCCGGGTGGGCGCGTGCGATGAAGTCTCGGAGCGGTTCCGGGTCGCCCTGGTTGGCGAGGGAGGTCGCTACGGAGCGGGCGTCGGTCCACAGCGGTGACCAGGTGTGGAAGACGGCTGCGCGATGGGTGCTTCTGACACTGTTCTGTGCAAGCCATTGGGCGGATGCTCCGGTGGGGTCCGTGCCGGCGAGGATGCAGGCTTGCCGGTGCAGAAGGACGTCCGGGTTCCGTCGACTGGCAGCGCGGTCAGCGAGCACGTGGAGTTGTGTGAAGAACGCGGCCCGCTCGTCGGCGAGTAGCAGCGGGCCGGAGGACACGGGTCCGCGGCGGGGGTCGTAGATCGCGAGCCTTTTCAGGAACGTGGGTGGTTGTCCGAGGACGGCCCAGAGGATCAGGTCGGTCAGACGATGGGTGAGCACTGACCAGCCCAACGGCTGCTCGGTGACATCGGTCCGTTCGACCTTTGCGTCAAGTACCGCAGCGAGGGTGACGTCCGCCTCTGCGGCGTCGTCGAGAGCGGCCAGCAGAAGGGCATTCGCGCCGAGCATCGCCAGCTTCTGTCGGGTAGCGATCGCTTGGCCGAATGCGACCGCAGTGAAGGGCCGGCGTCCCGATTCCCAACTCTGGACCGTGGCCCGGTCTACGCCCAGCTCGATCGCAAGTTGCTCCTGAGTCAGCGGGATGAACTCACGGAGCAGTTTCAGCAGGTACCCGGTCACGCCACCTCGATGACAGCGCGAGCGCCCCTGACTGGCCATCCGACACCCCTACGTTGACCGGTGGTCGACGTTCTGCCTCCGACCGACCGTCGGTGAGCAGGGTCTGGCCTGGTCACTCGTACTGGTGGTGAGTTCAACGGCCGCCGTCGTGATCGTAGCGTCGTAGTTACCGAACGTTCCGTAACCGGTCCCGTCCGAGGGTGTCGGCCATGTCGTGCTGCCCGCCGAAGGGAGACAGCGATGGGGGACAGCTCACCGCCGTGGCGACGAGTCTCCTACGACCAGTACCTGATCGCAGTCGCGATGACCCTGGCACGGCGGCACCGGCCCGGGTGGTCGTGGCGTAAGTGGCGCTGGGTCTGCCGGTGCGGCGGAGACCTTCCCTGCCGAGTCCGGCACCGGATCCCGATCAGGCGGGGGCATTGGCGGGAGAGGAGGAGCAGTGAACGACGACCGGGTACAGCGCATCAAGAGCGTGCATCTTCGCGGGCTCGACGGGATGTGCACGAGATGCCGGACGTGGTGCTCGCTGTTGGCTCCGTCCCCGTTCTGGCAGGTGGAGTGGGCGATCAGGCGGCAGGCGCGGTCGCTCACAGCGTCGCTGCTCGGAGGCTCGCGGTGACCAGGCACGGCCCGGTGTTGCCGATCTGGAGCTGTGGCGGGTGCGACGCGCCGTGGCCGTGCCGGATCCGACGGCGGGAGCTGAGCGCGGAGTTCGAGGAGGCGCCGGTGTCGCTTGCCCTCTACCTGGGTGCTCAACTGGTCCGCGCGTCGGCGGACCTGACCTGGGTACCGGCCGGCGCGCTGCACCGGCTGTTTCTTGGATGGGTGCGGTGAGCATCCTGCGGGCAGGCGATGAGAAGTTCCACTACAGCGACGGGTCGCACAAGTGGATCCCGCCCGACCCGGACTACGACCAGGAGGTCTGGAACGAGCAGGTCCGCCAGCACAAGCACGCCCACCGGAGAAACGAGCGGCCGAAGGCGCGCATCCAGCGTCTCGTTTGATGCATCTCCGGCACGGGCGTGGCTGCGGCCAAGTGAACTGGAGCTGGTGGCGAGGTGCATCGGCGGGGGATGATCGTGGTTCGTCTCGACGGAGAGCCGAACCACGCGATCGGGCGGGGAGGTGGGGCGCCGATGACCCCGACGCAGCTGCGCGCGTACGTCGCCGTGGTCCGGTTGGGGTCCGTCAAGCAGGCCGCCGCCGAGCTTGAGGTGTCCGAGTCGGCCGTGTCGCTCCACGTCGCACAGTTGCGCAGGGAGTTCGGGGACAAGCTGTTCAGCAAGACGGCGGCGGGCCTCGCGTTCACCCCGGGTGGGCTCCGGCTGGCCAGTCGGGCGGCGGAGCTGTTGGGTCTGCAGGATCGGACGATGCTCGAGGTGAGCGCCGCGAAACGCGGTCGACGGTTGCTGCGGGTGGCCGCGTCCAGCCTGTTCGCCGAGTTCGCCGCGCCGGGGCTGATCGAGCTGTTCGCGAAGCGGGCCGCCGACCTCGATGTGGAGCTGAGCGTGCGCAACCCGGGCTCGTTCGAGTCGCTGTTGCTGACCCGGGCCGCGGACATCGCGGTCGGGCCGCAGCCGCCGGTCGTCGACGGGGCGATCGCCTGCCGGCCGATGATGAACTACCGGCTCGTGCTTGTGGTCGGCCCGGATCATCCGCTGGCCGGTGTGCCGGCGTCCCCGGGGCAGTTGCGGGAGCAGACCTGGCTGCTCGGCCCGTCGGCGGCCGCCGACCTGGGCGCGGTCCCCATGATGCTGCGCCGGCTGGCCGTGCCCGACGACCGGCAGCAGATCTTCCAGAGCCACGCCGCGGCACTGGGGGAGGCCAAGCGGGGCAGGGGCGTCTCGCCGGCGCTCTCGTTCACCGTCGCGCCGGACGTGCGCGAGGGCCAGCTCCAGCAGGTGGTGGGGCCACACGCCACCGTCGAGGCGGTGTGGCATTCGCAGGTGCTGGCCGGTCCGGGCCCCCTGTCGGCGGCCGCCGAGCTGTCGCGGTTCTCGTCGACTCCTCGGGCGATTCAGGCGATGATGCGCGGCGCGGGCGTCAGCATCGGTCACTTCAAGCCGTCGGTGCACGTGACGCTCTGGAGCTGACGGGCGGCGAGCAGCAGGTCCCCGAACGTGCCGGCCGGCAGCAGCCGGTCGCAGTAGGGGAGCGCGGCGGCCATGCCGCCGGCCCGGGGAGCGAAGCCGGGGGCGCCGGCGCGCGGATTCAACCAGACGATCCGGTATGCGCGGCGGCGCAGTCGGGCCATCACGGCGGCGAGTTCGTCGGGCGGGTCGCTGTCCCAGCCATCCGAGCCGATCACCAGCACGGCCCCGCGGACGGCGTCCGCGTGCCGGGAGCTGAGCAGGGCGCGCAGGTTCGTGGCGATCCGGGTGCCGCCGTACCGGTCGGTCACGGCCGCGCTGGCTCGCGCGACCGCCTCGGCGGCCGAGGTGTGTCGCAGCACCACCGTGAGCCGGGTCAGCGTCGTCGCGAACGCGAACGTCTCCGCCTCGGCGACGACCGCGAACGCCCGCATCAGGTGCAGGTACGCGGTCGCCTGCGCCCGCATCGACTCGCTGACGTCGCAGAGCAGCACGACCCGGCGTGGTCGCCGGACCGGCCGCTCGCGGACGACCTGGACGGGTTCCCACCCGGTGCGGCGGGCCCGGGTGATCGTGGGCCGCAGCGCGATCCGCCGTCCGGTCGGGCTGACGGCGTGCCGCCGGGCGCGGCGGGTCGGCCAGCCGTCGACGGCCGCGCGGAGGGCGTCACCGAGCTGCGTGACCTGCGCGGCGTCGAGTTCGTCGAACGGCCGGTCGGCGAGCCCGGCGAGGGCGCTGGGGCGTCGCTCGGGCAGCCGCAGCGCGGTGTCGCATTCCGCCGACTCGGCGACGGCCGGCGGCAGCGTCGCCCACGGCAGTCCGCCGCCCGGACCATCGTCGGCAGCGCCGGTGGGCACCGGCACGTGTACGTCGTCGCGGTCGCCCGCCGGCGTGGCGGATCGGTTCGGTGGTGGCAGCGGTGGCGCGTCCGCGAAGACGGCTGCGAAGACGCTGTCGAACGCGGCCAGGTCGGCGTGCCGCCGGACCAGGCTGATTCGGGCGGTCCAGTAGAGCGTGGACATCGAGTCGGGTGGGCTGGCGTCGAGCGCCCGGACGAAGTCGTCGATGTCGGTGAGCCCGGCGGGGACGCCGGCGTGCCGCAGCCGGCCGGCGAACGCCACCGCGAACGCGGCCCGGTCGATCCCGCGCAGCAGGGCCGGACTCACCGGCGCGCGACCAGCCAGGCGATCACCGCGCCGACCGCGACGAGACCGACGAGCACCGGTACGAGCCGCTTGGTGATCGAACCGCCCGCGATGCTGAGCAGGTCGAGTGCCTCCGGTTCGGCGGCCGGCGTGGCGCGCAGGGTGCCGGTCGAAGGCTCGGCAGCCGACGGCTCCAGCGGTGGCGGCTCGACCGGCGACGGCTCGACCGGCGAGGGCGCGACGGCGGCGGTGACGGGTGTGGCCGCGACCGCTGCGGCGGACGCGGCCGGGAGGGGGCCGGGTTCGGGCTGCGCGGTCGACGTGGCGTGCTCGGACTCGGGTCGGGGTGCCGGCACGGTCGCTGCGCCGTCGGCGGCCGTCGGCGTCTCCTCGGCCGCCAGCGTGGCTTCCAGGTTGCTGACGAACTGGGCCAGTAGCTTGCCGGACACCTCCTTGATCATGCCGCTGCCGAACTGGGCCAGCTTCCCCGAGATCTTCAGGTCGGTGTCCACGCTGACCAGCGTCCGGTCGCCCTCCGGCCGGAGGTGGGCGGTGACCAGAGCTGAGGCGTTCCCCGTCGACCGGGCGTCGCGGCCCTTCGCGTCGATCACCCCGCGGTACGCCGCCTCGTCCTTCTCGACGAACCGCGCGGTGCCCGCGAACTCCGAGACGACCGGCCCGACCTTGACCTTCACCCTGCCGCGGTAGATGTCACCGTCGACGCCGGTCAGTTGGGCGCCCGGCAGGCACGGCGCGATCCCTTCGAGGTCGGTGAGCACGGCCCAGGCCCGCTCGATTGGAACGGCGACCGCGAACTCATTGGTGATCTTCATACCTGACTCTCCTGGTGGGGGCCGAGCGCGGCGGCGACGACGGCACGGTCGTCAGCGGTCTTGGCGATGGCGCCGATGGTCCGGGAAACCTCGGCGGTGGCCAGGTCGGCGGCGCCCAGCACGGACAGCGCGGACACCCAGTCGATGGTCTCCGCCATCCCTGGCGCCTTCTCCAACCCCAGGCCCCGCACGTCGCCGATGAACTGCACCGCTGTACGGATCAGCGGTTCGGTCGCGCCCGGCACGGCCCGGCGGACGATCTCCACGGCCCGGTCCGGTTCGGGGAAGTCGATCCAGTGGTACAGGCAGCGGCGACGCAGCGCGTCGTGCAGTTCCCGGCTGCGGTTGGAGGTGAGCACCACGACGGGCGGCGTACGAGCGGTGAACGTGCCGAGTTCGGGGATCGTCACCCCGGCCTCGCCGAGGAACTCGAACAGCAGCGCCTCGAACTCGTCGTCGGCGCGATCGATCTCGTCGATCAGCAGGACCGGCGGGACCGGTCCCTGATGGCGTACGGCCCGCAGGATCGGCCGTTCCTGGAGGAACTCGGCGCTGAACAGGTCCGCGTCGGTGAGCCGGGCGTGCTGCGCCTCGGCGAGCCGGATCGCCAGCAGTTGCCGCTGGTAGTTCCACTCGTAGAGCGCCTCGCCGGCGGTCAGCCCCTCGTAGCACTGCAGCCGGATCAGTGGTGTCTCCAGCGCCCGGGCCAGCGCCTTCGCGGCGGCGGTCTTGCCGACACCGGGTTCGCCCTCCAGCAGCAGCGGCCGGCCGAGCCGCAACGCCAGGAACAGGGCCATCGCCATGCCGTCGTCGACCAGGTAGTCGACGGCGTCGAGGCGGTGCCGGACGGTCAGCGCGTCCTTCACGGCTCTCCCGCCAGCAGCCGCTCGTAGTCCGCGCGGGTGTCCACGTCGATCGGCACCGGCCCGTCGACGGGTACCTCGGTCACCGGGTGGCGACCGGACTGCAGCAGCTTCCACACGGCCCGGTCGCCGTGCAGGTCGTACAGCTCGGGAAGGACCTCGCGGTCGAAGCGGAACGGATGGCCCAGCCCGTCGGCGTACCGGCTCACGGCTAGCGGGGTGGCCGCCGCGGCGACCCGACGGACGTCGGCGGCGCGTACCCCGGGCTGGTCGCCGAGGAGCAGCACGAGCGCGTCGGCGCGCGGGTCCACCGCGCGGGCGGCCGTGCTGACCGACGACCCGCAGCCGCTGCCGAACGCCGGGTTCTCGACGACCTGGCACCCGGTGAGGTCCACCCGGTCGCGGATTCCGCTCGCCGCGCCGCCGAGGGTCACGAGCAGTTGGTCGAAGCCGCACGAGCGGGCCAGGTCAAGGGTCGCGTCGAGCAGCGTTCGCCCCCGGTACGGGAGCAGTTGCTTCGCCTCGCCCAGGCGGACCGACGCCCCGGCGGCGAGCACCAGGCCGGTCGTGAACACGGGCTACGCCGCCGTGTAACGCGCGAGGCAGCCGGGGCAGCAGAACCAGACGTCCTGCCCGTCGACTCGCGCGTACGGCGTTTCCGGCCCGACCAGCACGGTCATCCCGCACACCGGGTCGACGGCCTGCTGTGGCCTCGCCGCCGGCGTACCGGAGGACGGGCTCAGACCCTGCACCCGGATCGCTCGGACCACCTCGGACATGATGGCCAGCGCGATCTCCGGCGGCGTACGCGCGCCGATGTCCAGCCCGGCCGGCGAGTGGACGCGGGCCCGCTCGGGGTCGGTCAACCCCAGCTCGTCGAGCACGACCTCGCCGCGTGTGTGGCTGGCGACCAGCGCGATGAACCGCACGCCGGCGTCCAGCGCGGCCCGGATCGCGTCCTGCTCGCCCCTGCCCAGCCCGGCAACCACGACGGCGGTGCAGCCGGCGTGGTCGTCGGAGGTGACGACGTCGAAGTCCAGGAACGCCGCCAACGTCGCCACCGCGGCGGCGATCGGCGTGTCACCGACCACCCGCAGCGTTGGGGCCGGCAGCATCGGCCGAAGGAAGATCTCGACGGCGCCACCGGAGTGGCACGGGTTCACCACCACCCGCGCTCCCGGCGCCTCGGGGAACGGGGCCGCGCCGTCCGGCAGCACCCGCAGCAGCAGGGCGTCGCCGTCGCGCAGGGCGTCGAGCGCGGCGGCCCGCACCGAACTCTCGGCGCACACCCCGCCCACGAAGCCCTCGATCGAGCCGTCCGCCCGGATCACCGCGGCGTCGCCCGGCCGGGCCGACGTCGGCTCCTGCGCGCGGACCACGGTGGCGTGCACGAACGGCTCGCGGGAGGTGGTCAGCTCCCGGGCGCGGTCCCCGATCGTGGTCATCCTGGCCCCTCAGACCGGCGGCCGGGCCTGGCCGCGCATCGCGTCCCAGACCCGCGACGGCGTCAGCGGCATGTCGGCGTGCCGTACGCCGAAGGGCTTGAGGGCGTCCACGACCGCGTTGACGATCGCCGGGGGAGAACCGACCGTCGCCGACTCGCCGACGCCCTTCGCGCCGATCGGGTGGTGCGGCGACGGGGTGACGGTGAAGCCGGTCTCCCAGTCGGGCACCTCCAGTGACGTCGGGATCAGGTAGTCCATCAGCGACGCGCCGAGGCAGTTGCCGTCCTCGTCGAACGCGATCATCTCCATCAGCGCCATGCCGACCCCGTCGGTCAGCCCGCCGTGCACCTGCCCCTCGATGATCATCGGGTTGATCCGGGTGCCACAGTCGTCCACCGCGATGAACCGTCGCACCTTCACCTGCGCGGTGCCGGGATCGATGTCCACCACGCAGATGTACGCGCCGTGCGGGTACGTCAGGTTCGACGGGTTGTAGCAGATCTGCGCCTCCAGCCCGCCCTCGATGCCCTCGGGCAGGTCACCCGCGCCGTGCGCGCGCATGGCGATGTCCTGGATTGTGACGGACGTGCCCGGGTCGCCCTTGACGTGGAACGCGCCCTTCTCCCACTCCAGGTCCGCCACCGAGACCTCGAGCATGCCCGAGGCGATGATCCGGGCCTTGTCGCGGACCTTGCGCGCCACCAGGGCGGCCGCCGCGCCGGACACGGGCGTCGAGCGGCTGCCGTACGTGCCGAGGCCGAACGGGGTGTTGTCGGTGTCGCCGTGCAGCACCTCGATGTCGGCCGGCGGGATCCCGATCTCCTCGGCGACGATCTGCGCGAACGTGGTCTCGTGCCCCTGGCCCTGGGACTGCACGCTCAGGCGTACCACGGCCTTGCCGGTCGGGTGGACGCGCAGCTCGCAGCCGTCGGCCATGCCCAGCCCGAGAATGTCCATGTTCTTGCGGGGGCCGGCGCCGACCGCCTCGGTGAAGAACGCGATGCCGATGCCCATCAGCTCGCCCCGGGCGCGCTTCTCCTCCTGCTCACGGCGCAGCTCGGCGTAGCCGGCCATGTCCATCGCGAGCCGCATGGTCGGCTCGTAGTTGCCGGAGTCGTACACCCAGCCGGTCTTCGTCGTGTACGGGAACTGCTCCGGCTGGATGAAGTTCTTCAGCCGCAGTTCGGCCGGGTCCATGCCCAGTTCGTCGGCGAGACAGTCGACGATCCGCTCGACCAGGTAGACCGCCTCGGTGATCCGGAACGAGCAGGCGTACGCGACGCCGCCGGGCGCCTTGTTGGTGTAGACCGCCGTCATGCTGCAGTAGGCGGCCTCGATGTCGTAGCTGCCGGTGAAGACTCCGAAGAAGCCGGCCGGGTACTTCACCGGCGCGGCGGTGCCGTTGAACGCGCCGTGGTCGGCCAGCACGTTGGTCCGGATGCCGAGGATCCGGCCGTCCCGGGTCGCCGCGATCTCACCGCGCATGATGTAGTCGCGGGCGAAGCCGGTACTGATCAGGTTCTCCGACCGGTCCTCCATCCACTTCACCGGTTTGCCCGTGACGATCGAGGCGACGATCGCGCAGACGTACCCGGGGTAGATGGGGACCTTGTTGCCGAATCCGCCGCCGATGTCCGGCGCGATCACCTGGATCTTGTGCTCGGGCAGGCCCGCGACGATGGCGTAGAGGGTGCGGTGCGCGTGCGGCGCCTGGGTGGTGGACCAGAGCCGCAGCTTGCCCTCGACGGCGTCGAAGTCGGCGACCGCCCCACACGTCTCCATCGGCGCCGGGTGCACCCGGGGGTAGACGAGATCCTGGCTGACCACGACGTCCGCGCGTGCGAACACCGCCTCGGTGGCCGCCGCGTCGCCGGTCTCCCAGTCGAAGCAGTGGTTGTTCGTCTTGCCTTCCAGGTCGTCGCGGATCAGCGGGGCGTCCGGCTCCAACGCCCGGCGGGCGTCGATCACCGGGTCGAGGACGTCGTACTCGACGTCGATCAACTCCAAAGCGTCGCGCGCCGCGTAGCGGTCCTCGGCGACGACGAACGCGACCTCCTGGCCCTGGAAGCGCACCTTGTCGGTGGCGAGCACGGCCTGCACGTCGTTGGAGAGGGTCGGCATCCAGGCCAGGCCCTGCTGTGCCAGCATCGCCCCGGTCACCACCGCCATCACCCCGGGCGACGCCTCGGCGGCGCTCGTGTCGATGCTGAGGATCCGGGCGTGCGCCACCGGCGACCGGAGAATCGCCAGGTGCAGCATGCCGGGCAGTTGGACGTCGTCGACGTACCGGCCGCGACCGCGGAGGAACCGGGGGTCCTCCTTGCGCAGCATCCGGCCGTACCCGACGGGTTTCTGGTCGTTGTCGTGGAACGTGTCCACGCGCTCGTGCACGGTGGTCATGCGGCGGCCTCCGCGGTCTGGCCGGCGTCGGCGATCTCGCCGGCCGCACTCGATTCGGTGGTCTCGGCGACCTGGGCGGCGGCCTGCGCCTCGGCCACGGCGGCCCAGCGGACCGAGCGGACGATGGTCGCGTAACCCGTGCACCGGCAGATCTGACCCGAGATCGCCTCCCGGATCTCCGACTCGCTCGGGTCGGGGTTGCGGTCGAGCAGCGCTCGGGCGGTCATCATCATCCCTGGTGTGCAGAAGCCGCACTGCAGGCCGTGGCACTGCATGAAACCCTCTTGGATCGGGTCGAGCTGGGCGCCCTTGGCGAGGCCCTCGACGGTACGCACCTGGTGGCCGCCGGCCATCGCGGCGAGCACCGTGCACGACTTCACCGGCTCGCCGTCCAACCAGACCACGCAGGTGCCGCAGTTGCTGGTGTCGCAGCCCCAGTGCGTGCCGGTCAGGCCCAGCACGTCCCGCAGGAAGTGCACCAGCAGCAGCCGGGCCTCGATCTCCCGGGTGACCTCGACGTCGTTGACGGTCATCGTGACCTGCATGCTCAACTCCTCGCCCGTTCGACGGCCCGGCGCAGGGTCCGTCTGGTCAGCTCGGCGGCCAGATGCCGCTTGTAGTCGGCGCTGCCGCGCTGGTCGGTCGCCGGCTCGCAGCTGGCCGCGGCGATCGCCCCGGCCTGCTCGTACAGGCTCTCGGAGGGCTCCCGCCCACGCAGCGCCGCCGAGATCTCCGGGATGCCCGTCGTGTTCGGGCCGACCGCCGCGAGCCCGACCCGGGCGTCCACGATCGCGCCGCCGTCGAGCCACACCGCCGCGCCGGCCGACACGACAGCCCAGTCGCCGGCCCGGCGCTCAACCTTCTGGTACGCGCTGCCGCATCCGGGCCGCACCGGCAGCCGCACCTCGACCAGCATCTCGTCGTCCCCGACTGCTGTCTCGTACGGCCCGACGTGGAACTCCTCCATGGACACGACCCGTTCTGCGCCACCCGGGCCGCGGATCACGCACCGCGCGTCCAGGGTCGTGCAGACCGCCGAGAGGTCCTCGGACGGGTCGGCCTGGCAGAGCGAGCCGCCCAGCGTGCCCCGGTTGCGCACCACCGGGTCCGCGATCACCCGTTCGGCGTCGGCGAAGATGGGGAACGCCGCGGCCAGTTGGGCGGACTCGAGCAGCTCCCGATGTCGGGTGAGCGCGCCGATCCGTACCTCGTTCGGGCCCGTTTCGATGTAGCCGAGCTCGGGGTGCAGGTCGTTGATGTCGATGAGATAGTCGAAGTTGGCCAGCCGGAGCTTCATCATCGGCAGCAGGCTGTGCCCTCCGGCGATCAGCCGTGCGGTGCTGCCCAGCCGCTCCAGCAGGCCGATGGCATGGTCCACACTGGTGGCTCGCTCGTACTCGAACGGTGCCGGCACCTGCATGTCGCACCTCCGTGGTTGCGGAGAATCTCATCCCGGCGCCGGCCGAAGTCAACGGCGACCTAAGCAGTTGCTTAGGTCGCCGTTGACGGTGCCGCCGACGCTCGCGGATCGTGCGGTCATGAGGGACATCGTCGACGGACTGACCGGCTGGCGCGCCGCTGGTGTTCCGTTTGCCGTCGCGACCGTCGTCCGAACCTGGCAGTCGGCGCCCCGGCAGCCCGGCGCGGCCATGGCCGTCTCCGCCGGCGGCGAGGTCCTGGGCAGCATCTCGGGCGGGTGTGTCGAGGGCGCCGTCTACGAGCTCTGCCGGGCTGCGGTCGAGACCGGCAAGGCCCGCACCCAGACCTATGGCGTCAGCGACGACGACGCGTTCGACGTCGGCCTGACCTGCGGCGGCACGATCGAGATCCTGGTCCAGCCGGATGTCGCGATGACCGAGCCCGACGAGGTGTTCGCGGCGGTCCGGGACGGCCGGCCGGTCGCCACGGCATCGGTCGAGAACGCGCAGCTGGTGGTCTGGCCCGACCGGGTCGCGGGCAGCCTCGGCGCGTCCGAGCTGGACGACGCGGCGGCCCGCCACGCCGCCGGCATGCTTGCCCTGGGCGCAACGGGCATGGTCCACCTGGGCCGGCGGGGGGAGGAGCGGCTCGACGACGTGTCCGTGTTCGTCCAGTCGTACGTGCCCCCACCCCGGATGATCATTTTCGGCGCGATCGACTTCGCCGCCGCGATGGCCCGGATCGGCGGGTTCCTCGGCTACCACGTCACGGTCTGCGACGCCCGCCCGGTGTTCGCCACTCGCACACGCTTCCCGGACGTCGACGACCTCGTCGTCCAGTGGCCGCACAAGTACCTGGAGTCGACGACGGTCGACGACCGCACGGTGCTCTGCGTCCTGACCCACGACCCGAAGTTCGACGTGCCGCTGCTCGAGGTCGCCCTGCACACCCCAGCCCGCTACATCGGTGCGATGGGCAGCCGCCGTACGCACTCGGACCGGCTGCGACGGCTGCGCGAGGCGGGCGTGAGCGACGCCGCCCTGGCCCGGCTCTCCTCGCCGATCGGGCTGGACCTCGGCGCGCGCACGCCGGAGGAGACGGCCGTGGCGATCGCCGCCGAGATCATCGCTCAGGCCTGGGGTGGCTCGGGTCGCCCGCTCACCGACCTTGAGACCCCGATCCACCGCCCCTGACCCAGCTGCGGGATCCCCTGCGCGCCGGTCGGCCGCTCATCTATTGTCAGTCTGTTCACTTTTTATCGCTTTCGTCGGAAAGGTGCAGTGATGGGAGTGCGCCGCTGGGTCGAAAGCTGGCCGCTCTACCGTCAGCTCACCGGCACCGACCCGCTGGGCCGGGGCGCCGCGGCCAAGTCCGCCCGCTCCCTGTCGCTCACCGCCCGCACCGACACCGCCGACTCGGTGGCCAAGTCCGTCTGTCCCTACTGCGCCGTCGGCTGCGCGCAGCGGGTGTACGTCAAGGACGGGCAGGTCACCCAGATCGAAGGCGACCCGGACAGCCCGATCTCCCAGGGTCGGCTCTGTCCGAAGGGTTCAGCCAGCAAGAGCCTGGTGACCAGCCCGTTGCGCCAGACGACGATCCGCTACCGCCGGCCGTACGGCACCGAGTGGGAGGATCTCGACCTCGACACGGCGATGAACATGATCGCTGATCGGGTGCTGGCCGCCCGGGACGAGACGTGGGAGGACGTCGACGGCGAGGGCCGGCCGCTCAACCGGACGCTGGGGATCTCCAGTCTGGGTGGGGCGACGCTGGACAACGAGGAGAACTACCTCATCAAGAAGTTGTTCACCGCGATGGGGGCGCTCCAGATCGAGAACCAGGCCCGTATTTGACACTCCGCCACCGTCCCCGGTCTGGGGACCAGCTTCGGTCGTGGCGGCGCCACCCAGTTCCAGCAGGACCTGGCCAACTCCGACGTGATCATCATTCAGGGTTCGAACATGGCCGAGGCGCACCCGGTGGGCTTCCAGTGGGTGATGGAGGCCAAGCGCCGGGGTGCGAAGGTCTTCCACGTCGATCCCCGGTTCACCCGGACCAGCGCGCTGGCTGACTCGTACCTGCCGATCCGGGCGGGCACCGACATCGCCCTGCTGGGCGGGGTGGTGCGCTACATCCTGGAGAACGAACTCGACTTCCGCGAGTACGTCGTCTCCTACACCAACGCCGCCACCATCGTGACCGAGGAGTACCTCGACACCGAGGATCTGCACGGCCTCTTCTCCGGCTTCAAGGAGGAGAACGCCAGCTACGACCAGAAGAGCTGGCGGTACGAGGGGTACGGGCAGAACGCCGCGACACGGGACACCGAGACACAGCGGGAAACCGCTGCCGGGCTGGAGCACGAGTCGCACGGCGCGCCGCTGAATGGGCAGACCGAGCGGGACGAGACGTTGCAGCACCCGCGCTGCGTCTACCAGATCCTCAAGCGGCACTATGCCCGCTACACGCCGGAGATGGTCGAGCAGGTCTGCGGCATCTCCCAGGAGAAGTTCCTCGAGCTGGCCCAGGCCTGGACGCGGAACTCGGGCCGGGAACGCACCGGCATGCTCGTGTACTCGGTGGGCTGGACGCAGCACAGCGTGGGCGTGCAGTACATCCGCACGGGCGCGATCATTCAGTTGCTCCTGGGCAACATGGGTCGCCCGGGCGGCGGGGTGATGGCGCTGCGGGGGCATGCCAGCATCCAGGGCTCGACGGACATCCCGACGCTGTTCAACCTGCTGCCGGGTTACCTGCCGATGCCGCACCACGCCGACCACCCGACGCTGGACGAGTGGGTGGAAAGCATCCGCCACCCGGGTCAGAAGGGCTTCTGGGGCAACGCGCGCACCTACGGGGTGAACCTCCTCAAGGCGTACTGGGGGGACGCGGCCACCGCCGAGAACGACTACTGCTACGGCTACCTGCCGCGGATGACCGGCGATCACGGCACGTACCAGCAGGTCCTGGACATGATCGACGGGAAGGTCAAGGGGTACTTCCTGCTGGGGCAGAACCCGGCGGTCGGTTCGGCGCACGGGCGGGCGCAGCGCCTCGGTATGGCGAACCTGGACTGGCTGGTGGTCCGGGATCTGTTCATGATCGAGAGCGCCACGTTCTGGCAGCACGCCCCGGAGATCGAGACCGGCGAGATCGTGCCAGAGGAGTGCCGCACCGAAGTGTTCTTCCTGCCCGCGGCCTCCCATGTGGAGAAGGAGGGGACCTTCACCCAGACGCAGCGGTTGCTGCAGTGGCGGGAGAAGGCCGTCGAACCGCCAGGCGACGCCCGTTCCGAGCTGTGGTTCTTCTACCACCTCGGCCGCATCATCCGGGAACGGTTGGCCAAGTCGACCCGACCCCGCGACCGGGCGCTGCTCGACCTGAACTGGCGCTACCCCACGCACGGGCCGACGGCCGAGCCGAGCGCCGAGGCGGTGCTGTACGAGATCAACGGTTACGAGGTGGCCAGCGGACGACCGCTGTCGACGTTCACCGAGATGAAGGACGATGGCTCCACCGCCGGTGGGTGCTGGATCTACACGGGCGTGTACGCGGACGGGGTGAACCAGGCGGCCCGGCGCAAGTCCCGCCACGAGCAGGACTGGGTGGCCGCGGAGTGGGGCTGGGCCTGGCCGGCGAACCGGCGCATCCTCTACAACCGGGCGTCCGCCGACCCGGACGGCAGGCCGTGGAGCGAGCGCAAGAAGTACGTCTGGTGGGACCCGGAGAAGGCCCAGTGGACCGGCTACGACGTGCCGGACTTCGAGAAGACCAAACCACCTTCCTATCGGCCGCCCCCGGGCTCCTCGGGCGTGGCGGGGCTCGCCGGCGACGACCCGTTCGTCCTCCAGAGCGACGGCAAGGGCTGGCTGTACGCGCCCACCGGCGTACTCGACGGGCCGTTGCCCACGCACTACGAGCCGGTCGAGTCGCCGGTGCGCAATCCGCTCTACCGGCAGCAGGCCAACCCGACCCGCAAGGTCTACACACACCCGATCAACACGCTCAACCCGAGCCCGCCGGAGCCACACAGCCAGGTCTTCCCGTACGTGTTCACGGCCAGCCGACTCACCGAACACCACACCGCGGGTGCGATGAGCCGCATGGTCCGCCCGCTGGCCGAGCTGCAACCGGAGATGTTCGTCGAGGTGTCCCCGGAGCTGGCCGCCGAGGTCGGGCTGAACCACCTGGGCTGGGCCCACCTGATCAGCACCCGCGCCGCCATCGAGGCAAAGGTGCTGGTAACCGACCGGCTCACGCCGCTGCGGGTGGACGGCCGCATCATCCACCAGCTCTGGCTGCCGTACCACTTCGGCTTCGAGGGCCTGGTGACCGGCGACTCGGCGAACGACCTGTTCGGGATCAGCCTCGACCCCAACGTCCTGATCCAGGAGAGCAAGGTCGGCACCTGCGACGTCCGGCCCGGTCGGCGCCCGAGAGGCCAGGACCTGTTGGACCTCCTCGTCGACTACCGGCGGCGGTCCGGGGATCTCGGCCCGCACTATCCACCGCAGGTCACGACCGACGCCCCCGACAGCGGCCGCGACCCGGAGGTCTGACCATGCCCCATGTCAACAGCCTGTACGGCCCGCTCGACCCGGCGCCGGACGCCGGCTACGTCGATGCCCCGCCGCGGATGGGCTTCTTCACCGACACCAGCGTCTGCATCGGCTGCAAGGCCTGCGAGGTGGCCTGTAAGGAATGGAACCTCGTTCCGGAGAGCGGCCTCGACCTGCTGGGCATGTCGTACGACAACACCGGGGCCTTGACCGCGAACTCGTGGCGGCACGTCGCGTTCGTCGAGCAGCCCCGTTCGGCCGGCTGGGCGACACCGGCGTTCGAGCAGGATCCGGACGGGCCGTCGATCAGCCCGATGACGGCGGCGGTCGGCGCGCGTACCAGCACCGACACCGGGACGATTCCGGGTCTGCCGCCCGGCTCGCCGGCAGCGGCGGCCCGGATGTCGGGCGGGCCGGAGTTCCTCGGGATGCCGGGGGCGCAGCCGCCGGGTCGGGGTACGGGTGTGGAGCAGCGGACGGATTTTCGGTGGTTGATGATGTCGGATGTGTGCAAGCACTGCACGCATGCGGCGTGTCTGGATGTGTGTCCGACGGGTTCGTTGTTCCGTACGGAGTTCGGCACGGTGGTGGTGCAGGAGGACATCTGCAATGGGTGTGGTTACTGCATTTCCGCGTGCCCGTACGGGGTGATCGATCAGCGTAAGGATGATGGTCGGGCGTGGAAGTGCACGTTGTGTTATGACCGGCTTGGTGCGGGGATGACGCCGGCGTGTGCGCAGGCGTGTCCGACGGAGTCGATTCAGTACGGGCCTCTGGACGAGTTGCGGGAGCGGGCCGCGGCGCGGGTGGCGACTTTGCATGAGCAGGGTGTGCCGGAGGCGCGGTTGTATGGGCATGATCCGAACGACGGGGTGGGTGGTGATGGTGCGTTCTTCCTGTTGTTGGATGAGCCGGAGGTGTACGGGCTGCCACCGGACCCGATCGTGACGACCCGCGACCTGCCGGCCATGTGGAAACGCGCCGGCCTGGCCGCACTGGTCATGACCGCCGCCGCGACGGTCGCGTTCCTGGGCGGGCGGCCATGACGGACGCGATGCCGCCCGGTCGAGGGCGGGGCCACGGCGGCGAGCAGCTCACCGTGCCGCCGGCCGACTTCAGCTCCTACTACGGCCGGCCGGTCCTCAAGCCGCCCGTGTGGAAACACGACATCGCTGGCTACCTGTTCACCGGCGGCCTCGCCGCCGGAAGTGCGCTGATCGGAGCTGGCGCCCAACTGACCGGGCGACCCGGGCTGCGTACGGTGGGCCGCTGGGCCGCCCTCGGCGGCGTCGCCGCCAGCACGTACCTGCTGGTTCACGACCTCGGGCGGCCGGACCGGTTCCACCACATGCTCCGGGTCGCCAAGCTGACGTCGCCGATGTCGGTCGGCACCTGGATCCTCGCCGCATTCGGGCCGATGGCCGGCGTGGCGGCGGTCGCCGAACTGGCGCCGCTGCTCCCGCAGCACGGTGCGCTCGGCCTCGCCCGCCGGTTGGCGCCCCCCATCGGCGACGTCGCCGGCCTGGCAGCCGCGGCCACCGCGCCGGCGCTGGCCACGTACACCGGGGTACTGCTCGCCGACACCGCCGTGCCGGCCTGGCACGACGCGTACCCCTCGTTGCCGTTCGTCTTCGCGGGCAGCGCTCTCGCCGCCGCGTCCGGGGTCGGCCTGATCGCGGCGCCGGCCGCGGAGACCGCCCCGCTACGGCGGCTCGCCCTGGCCGCCGCGACCATCGAACTTGTCGGCGGTCGCCGGTTGGAGCGGCTGGGCCTGACCGGCGAGCCCTATGCGCACGGACGCAGCGGCCGAATGGTCCGGGCGGGCCGCGCGCTACTCGCCGTGGGCACCGCCGCCGCACTGGTCAGCCGGCGCAGCAAAATCCTGTCAGCGGTCTCCGGCGCGGCCCTCGTGGCATCCTCCGTCGCCACCCGGTTCGGCGTCTTCGAGGCCGGCAGGGTTTCCGCGCGCGATCCGAAGTACACGGTCGTGCCGCAACGCGAGCGGCTCGGCCGGGACGGGTCGACGGCCGGCCGTTAGCGATTAGCGCTCACTGAGCGCATCGGTGGCCGAACCGAGACCGGGGCGCGTCGGCGGTGCGCCGGCAGGCCACCGCTCGACCGCCCGGGGACAGGCACGCTCCGCGAGCCTGTCCCCGGGCGCGGATGACGTCAGCCGGTGAACAACTTCGCGGCGGTGATGGCGGTCTGGACGATGCCGTACCCGAGCAGCACCGTGACGAGCAGCCACGACAGCCAGAGCCGACCGGTCTGGTTGCCGACCTGCTTCGGCACCGAGGGTTGGCTTTCCGGACCGAGGGCTACCGGCTCGGTGACGGTGGCGCGCGCCACGGGCGAGGTTGGCCCCCGGTCGGGCTCGTGGAACCGTTTCGGCACGGCACGGACCAGCAGGTTGGCGATGAAACCGATGGCGAGGACGCCGACCATGGTGAACAGCGCGGGCCGGTACGCCGACGCGGTGAGGGTGCCGGGCTTGCCCTGCGCGTCGAGGATCCCGTTGACGATCAGCGGCCCGGCGATGCCCGCCGCCGACCAGGCGGTCAGAAGCCGGCCGTGGATGGCGCCGACCTGGAAGGTGCCGAACAGGTCCCGCAGGTACGCGGGGGCGGTGGAGAAGCCGCCGCCGTAGAACGAGATGATCGCGGCGGCGATCAGCACGAAGACCGCCGTCGCGGCGTGGCCGGCCACGGCGAGCAGCGCGTAGAGCACCATGCCGACGCCGAGGTAGACCATGTAAATGGGCTTGCGGCCGATGAGGTCGGACGTCGTCGACCAGACGAACCGCCCGGCCATGTTGAACAACGACAGCACTCCCACGAAGCCGGCCGCCGCTGACACCGAGACTTCGCTGACCCCGTTTTCCCGGAAGAAGTCCTGGATCATCGGGCTGGCCTGTTCCAGGATGCCGATGCCCGCGGTGACGTTGCAGAACAGCACGATCCACAGCAACCAGAATGTACGGGTGCGCACGGCGTTCGACGCGGACACGCTCGCCCGTGTCACCAGCGGCTTGCTGGCGACGCGCGCGGGGTCGAACCCGGCGGGCCGCCAGTCCGGCGCGGGAACGCGGACGTTGAACGGCCCGAACATCATGATCACGAAGTATCCGATGGCGAACGTGACGAAGAGTGCCACCAGGGCGTGCCCGGACGCCACCGCAGCCGGATTGGCGGGGTTGTAGCCGGGGTCGTACAGGGAGAGCAGTTGGCGCGCGAGCGGGCCGGCGACCAGGGCGCCGCCGCCGAAACCCATGATTGCCAGCCCGGTCGCGAGGCCGGGCCGGTCCGGGAACCACTTGATCAGCGTGGAGACCGGCGAGATGTAGCCGATGCCGAGCCCGATGCCGCCGATGACGCCGTACCCGAGGTAGAGGAGCCACAGTTGCTGGGTCGCGATGCCGAGCGCACCGACCAGGAACCCGGCGGCCCAGAAACAGGCGGAGACGAACATCGCCCGGCGCGGTCCGTTGCGCTCCACCCACCTGCCGCCCACAGCGGCGGACGAACCCAGCATGACGATGGCGATGCTGAAG
Organism: Micromonospora sp. NPDC005206; assembly: GCF_040608175.1. NCBI lineage: Bacteria > Bacillati > Actinomycetota > Actinomycetes > Micromonosporales > Micromonosporaceae > Micromonospora > Micromonospora sp. NPDC005206. Next base: position 400,079 of record NZ_JBEXHU010000001.1, on the reverse strand, counting down.
ATCGCCCCGATCGCCGTCTGGCTGGTGTCGAAGTGCGCGATGAGGGAGTTCTTGTAGACGCTCGTCGCGTAGACCTGCCCGATGCAGACATGTACGGCCAGCGCTGCGGTCGGGATGAGCCAGCGGCTGTATCCCGGTGGAGCGACCGTGTGCCGAGGATCGAGTAACGAGAGCATGGGCATCGTCCGCACCTCCTGCGGCTGAGTAGGCCGGGTGCGCGGCGCAGAGCTCTCCGGAGCCTCGCACCGTCGCATTGCCTACTGGGCAGAATCCGCGCATACCCGGCTCACCGCCGGGTCGGGAATCTCGCCGGACTCACGGCAGTTGGCCGAGCGGCTCCGCCACGGTGGCGGCCCGGCGCACGTCTGGCGTCAGCCGTTGACCGGCTGCACTTCACGTTACGTGGCAACCGCTTCGCAACTCGTCGTTACCGAAAAACGCGGCCACCGCACCGACGGCCAGCGACGCGGCCGAGGGGCTCGCTCCGCTGCCACCTGGCTCCGCGGGCCGCCTGGCGCCACGGGCCACCTGGCTCCGCGGGGCAGGGCGCGGCGACGTCCGCTCGCGCGGCTCGCCAGCGACGTCGGCTCGCGAGCGGAGGAGCCAGTAGTCAGCTCGCGCCCTTTGCTCTGCTCCAACCGACGCAACACTTACGGCCCGAAACTGTTGCGTGGGTTGAAGCAGAGCAAAGGCGGCAGAGGGAGTGCCGGCCCCCGCCCCGGCCCGCCGCGCCCGGCCCTCGGCCCGCCGCGCCCGGCCCTGATCCCCTCGCCCGGGCCCGGCCCTCGCGCCCGGCCCGAGCGGTCCGGCGGGGGGCAGGGGTGTGGGCGCAGTGCGGGGGCGGGCCGATCGGCCCGCCCCCGCCTGCTGTAGTACGGCTCAGTGAATCGCGGCGTTTGCGGCCGCCTCCTCCTGGGCGCGTCGTTCGTCCCCGCTGAGGGTGTGCAGGGGCTTTTCCTTGATGAACAGCACGACGATCAGCGCGATCAGCGCGATCGGCGCGCCGATCAGGAACAGGTCGGCGGTGGCGGTGCCGTAGACGTCCTGCACGATGCGCAGCACCGGCTCGGGCAGGGTGGACAGGTCGGGCACCTCGGCGGAGCCGCCACCGGCCGCGGCCGGGCCGAGTCGCTCGGTCGTCAGCGAGGTAACCCGGCTCGCCAGGACGGCACCCAGGGCGCTGACCCCGATGGCGCCGCCCATGCTGCGGAAGAACGTCAGCACGGAGGTGGTGGCGCCGAGTTCCTGAGCGGGCACGTCGTTCTGCGCGGCGAGCACGAGGTTCTGCATGAGCATGCCGACGCCGATGCCCAGCACGGCCATGTAGACCGACAGGACGACGACGCTGGTGTTGGCGTCGATGGTGCCCAGGAGCAGCATCCCGACGGTCATCACGGCGGCGCCGGCCACGAGGTAGGCCTTCCACCGGCCGAACTTCGTGATGAGCTGGCCGGCCACCGTCGACGAGACGAGCAAACCGAAGATCATCGGAAGGCTCATCAGGCCCGCGACGGTCGGCGACTTGCCCAGCGAGATCTGGAAGTACTGGGACAGGAAGACGGTGCCACCGAACATCGCGACACCGACTAGCACGCTGGCGGCGGTGGCCAGCGAGACCGTGCGATTGCGGAAGATGCCCAGCGGAACGATCGGCTCCGCCGCCCGCGATTCGACGAGAACGGCCAGCGCCAGCAGGACCAGACCGCCCAGGACCATGACGGCCGTCCAGCCCGATGCCCAGGGGAACTTGTTCCCGGCGAGGGACGACCAGATCAGCAGCGTGCACACGCCCGCGGTGATGAGGACGGCGCCCAGCCAGTCGATCTTGAACTTGCGGCGAGCCACCGGGAGGTGCAGGGTGCGCTGCAGCAGGACGATGGACAGGATGGTGAACGGGACCCCGATCAGGAAGCACCACCGCCAGCCCAGCCACGACGTGTCGACGAGCAGACCGCCGATCAGCGGACCGGCGATGGTGCCGACACCGAAGACCGCGCCGAAGATACCGGCGTAGCGGCCCAGCTCGCGCGGCGGGATCATCGCCGCCATGACGATCGTGGCCAGCGCCGTCATGCCGCCGGCGCCGATGCCCTGCACGACCCGGCTGATCAGCAGCACCTCGACGTTCGGCGTGAAGCCCGCGATCAGCGAACCCACCACGAACAGCCCCAGCGACAGTTGGATCAGCAGTTTCTTGCTGTAGAGGTCGGCCATCTTGCCCCACAGCGGCACCGTCGCCGTCATGGCGAGCAGTTCGCTGGTGACGATCCAGGTGTAGACGGTCTGGCTGCCGTTCAGGTCGGCGATGATCCGCGGCAAGGCGTTCGCCACCACCGTGGAGGCGAGGATGGACACGAACATGCCGACCATCAGGCCGGAGAGGGCCTGGAGAACCTCCCGACGCGACATGCGCGTGCCGACGTCGGCAACGTCAGCGGGCGGGGCGGTGGTGGTCATTGACGCTCCCTTTTCGGGGTCTTGATCGGAGTGGCTGCCCCCGGAACCTGATGCACCGGGGGACTGGTGGTCAGGACTGGTGTGGTGGATCCGGCAGGCCGGCGGCGACCGTGGCGAACGCCTCGTCCACGAAGTCGCGCAGGGGCCGGCTGTCGTCGGCGGCCCAGCGCAGCATCGCGGTGCGGAAGGTGGCACCGGCCACCGCGGTGACCAGCGCCGGGTGGCCGTGCTCGGGGTCGACGCCGAGGCGGGCGGCGAGGGCGGTGACCATGCCCCGCTCGGTCTCGATGTTCCCGGTCATCAGCCGGGGCACCAGCGCGGGGTTCTGTGTGATGACGGCCAGCCGCAGCCGCCACAACTCCCGGTCGGCCTGCATCGTGTCGATCGCCTCGTCGAGGGCGAGTCGAACGGCCTGCAACGCGGGCACGTGCGGTGGGGCGGCGGCCAGTCGCGCCACCACCGGTGTGCCGTCGAGCGCCGGGTCGTCGGTGAGCGCCTCGTCCTTGCAGGTGAAGTAGTTGAAGAAGGTGCGCGAGGAGACGTCGGCGGCTTCGCTGATCTCCTCGACCGTCACGTGCTCCAGGCCCCGTTCGGCGACCAGGCGCAGCGCGGCGGCGGTCAGCGCGGCCCGCGTCTGCCGCTTCTTGCGGTCGCGACGCCCGGTGGCGGCCTGGTCGGTATCGGTCACCCGGGGAGGCTAGAAGGCAAGTTGCGTACCGTGCAAGTTTTTATTCTGTGAAGTGATGTTCGTGACCCGCCCGATCCGCTCGACCGGTGCGGGGCACGGCGCCGGTGGTCTCCAGGATGAGCGCGGCGACCAGATCCGGGTCGTCGCTCATCGGTACGTGCCCGCAGCCGGGCATCGTCACCACCCGGGCCGCCGGCAGGCCGGCCCGGGCACGCTCGGCCTGGTGTACGCCGAAGATGCGGTCGCAGTCACCCCAGCCGATGGTCACCGGCACCGCCGCGTCGGCCAGCCGGAGACCGTCGAAGCGGTAGTCGCGGGCGGCCCGGGCCACGGCGCTGAAGCCGAGCCCACGCCGCAGGGCGAGCGCGTCGCCCAGCGCGCGGTCGGCGTCCAGCAGCCGTGGGCGGGCCACCAGCGGCGCGAAGCACATCGCCCGCAGGTACGCCGACCGCAACGCGACCCGCATGATCGGGGTGGGCAGGTACGAATTGGCCCGCAACATCGTGAGGATGGCCAGTGCCCGCCGGCGCTCAGCGGTGGTGAAGAACCCGGCGGGGGAGAAGGCGGTGGCCGAGGCGACCGCCCCGGTCGCGGCGAGTTCCAGGCCGATCGCCCCACCGAGGCTGTAGCCGGCCACGTGCGGGCGCTCCAGCCCCCACCCGGTCAGGATCGGCAGTATCCCGGCGACGGTGGCCGCCATGTCGGCGGGCATGCCCGCGTCGGGCACCGGAGAGTTCCCGAAGCCGGGCAGGTCGAGCGCGATCACCTCGTGGTGGGCGGTGAGCAGGTCGAAAACCGGCTCCCAGGCCTGGTGGCGGTGACCGATGCCGTGGATGAGCACGAGCGGTTCACCGCTGCCCGCGCGGCGAAAGTGAACTGTCATGACTACCCTTCCACGGAGGTCTGGCTCCATCACTTCTCCGGTAGCTCGGGCACGGAACCGGTTCGGCTGCCGGTGGCCAGGGTGGATCGCCCACGCCGGTGATCCGTACGCCGCCCCACGGGTCGACCTCGGCCAGCCGGGTGGGCCGGACCCGGTCGGCGATGCGCAGCTCGACGTCACGCCGGCCGGAGCGCAGCAGCTGCGCCACCTGCGGGTCGGGCTCGATTCGTCCACCCCAGTGGTAGCGGCCGTCGACCGGCTCCCACCGCCCGCTGAGGTGCACCCGGACGGTGGTGCCCGCGAGGCTCGCCGGGCCGTGGTAACTCACGCCGCCACCCGGTGCTGATGATTCGCTCGCTGACGCTCGCTCATGGCGTGATCCGTTCGTGGGCGCGGGTGAGTTCGCGGGGCAGGTCGGCGCTGGCCCGTACGCCCTCGATCCCGTTCCACAGCAGAGCGGTCAGGTAGTCGGTGAGGGCCGCCCGGCTGATCGGCTGTCCGTGCGTGGTCCACCAGTCGCCGACCGCCTGCACGAAGCCCACCAGGCCGTACGCCCACGGCTCGGCGGGGCCGGCGTCCAGCCCCAGCGCGCGCAGCCGGTCGCCGATCACGCGAGCCAATCCGGCGGCGACCTGCTGGCTGGTCCCGGCGACGACCTGGTGGATGCCGGGATGGCCGGACTGGTGCATCAGGAACCGGTAGAGCGTGGGCTGCGCCTCGATCACCCCCAGGTACGCGTCGATCGTCGCCTGCACCAGGCCGCGTTGCTCACGGACCTGCTCCACGGCGGGCGCCACGGTGTCGATGATCCGGGCGGCCACCACCTCGCTCACCGCGATCCAGAGCTGCGACTTGTCGGCGAAGTAGCGGTAGAGGACCGGCTTGCTGACGCCCGCGGTGGCGGCCACCTGGTCCATGTCGACCTCCGGCCCGTACCGCAGCAACGCCTGCACGGCGGCCCCGATCAGTTCCCGCCGTCGTTGCTCACGATGGTCGGCCCACCGGTCCCGGCGGCCGTTGCCCTTCGCCTTCCGGCCCTCGTCGGCGGCCGGGGCTGCCGGATTGGGTCCATTGACATCTTTGAGCGGCGATTGCATGCTACTACTCGTAACAGTTACCTGACGTCACGTCAATATGGAGGGGCCATGGACGCGACACCGGCGGAATCGGAGCGCACCGCGGTCGCCGAGCGACTGCTCACGTCCTCGCTCCGCACCAGCTACGACCCGGTCGTCGAGATCGACTGGGACGCTCCGCACACTCCGGGCGCCTACTGGCTCCCGCCGCACCGCAGCAGCCTCTACGGCACGCCGCTGTGGGAGCAGCTCAGCGAGGAGCAGCGCGTCGAGCTGACCAAGCACGAGGTGGCCAGCGCGGCCAGCGCCGGGCTGTGGTTCGAGACGATCCTCATGCAGATGCTGATCCGGGAGTACTACGGCGCCGACCCGACCAGCCGGCAGGCCCAGTACGCGCTGACCGAGGTCGCCGACGAGTGCCGGCACTCCATCATGTTCGGCCGGCTGATCGAGGCGATGGGCTGCCCGGTCTACCGGGCGAGCACGGTGGACCATCACCTCGGGCGCTTCCTCAAGGCCACCGCCAGCGGCCCCCGGATGTACGCCGCGATCCTCATCGCGGAGGAGATCCTCGACGCGTTCCAGCGCGAGATCATGGCCGACGAGTCGCTCCAGCTGCTCATCCGGATGGTCTCGCGCATCCACGTGGTGGAGGAGGCGAGACACGTCCGGTTCGCCCGCGAGGAACTGGCCGCCGCGGTCGCGGCCACCGGCCCGGTGGGCATGGCGTACGCCCGCCTGCTGGTCGGTCGTGCCGCCGGCACGATCGCCAACCGCCTGGTCCATCCCGACGCGTACGCGGCGGTGGGCATCCCACCGGCGGTCGGCCGGGCCGCCGCGCGCGCCAACCCGCACTGGCGCGCCACCCTGCGCTGGTCGGCGGAGCGGGTGCACACCCATCTCGCGGGCGTGGGTCTGGTGGCCGGGCCGGGCCGTCTGCTGTGGACCCGCGCCGGGCTGATCTGACCGATCGACACCCGATGGTCACCGGGGCGCTGCCCACATCAGGCAGCCGCGTCAGGCCCGTCCGATCCGCGGCTCCTGGCGATCGGTCAGCCGCAGCCCGACGCCGCGTACGGCCTCGATCGTGGCGCCGGTGCCGAGCTCGTGCAGCTTGCGTCGTAACCGCTTCACCAGCGACTGTACGTCCGCCTTGCGCTCGCGCCCTTCGTCGCGCCAGACCGACCGGTGTAGCTCGGCGTAGCTCCAGACCCGAATCGGCACGGTGGTCAGGCAGATCAGCAGGTCGTGTTCGAGTCGGGTCAGGTCGACCTCGCGGTCCTGACAGCGGGCGGTGGACCGGTGCGAGTCGATGACCAGGGCGGAGCCGGCCGCGACGGCGGGCGCTGGCGGGGGCGGTGTGCCGGCGGGCTGCTGTGGAGTCGCGATCAGCCGGCGCAGCTCGTCGAGGTCGGCCACCAGCAGCAGCGGTGCGATGCCCTCGAGCTGCTCCGCGAGCCGGATCCGCTCGGTCGGCGACGAGGTCACCGCGATCAGCAGCGGGAACGGCTCGTCGACCGGCTCGGACCCGTCCAACGCCGCCTCGTCGTCCTCGGCCACAGCACCCACCCGGGATCCATGGGCATCATCCTGCCCACCTCGCGTCATGGTCCTGACAGTGTTGGGCAAGCGTGCCGCCAGCCTGGCAACCGTTAGCGACAAGTTGCTCACGGCAAGTTCTTGATCGTCCGTTCTTCTCGATCATAGTGTCCACTCGGGCAACCGGCGTGACCCGCGCGGTGTATGGGGAGGCATGAAGGGTTCGTCCGCTCGGTTCCATCGAGGCGGATCTCCCGCACCCTCACCATGGCCCATTTTTCACCCTGGGTTGTTCTGAGGGACGCAGCACCGATGTTCAGACGTCCACAATGGAGGCGCACAGCCAGATCAGTGGTGAGCGCTGGTGCGGCGATGATCCTCGCCGCGACATGTCTGGCCAGTATCGGCTCGGGCGCGCAGGCGGCGCCCGGCGGGACGGGGGCCGGCGCCGCTCCGGGGGACAAGATCCGACCGGAGCTCGCGAAGCAGCTCCAGGCCAAGAGTGCAGGGGACTTCTGGATCCGGTTCAAGGACCGGGCGGACTTGAGCAAGGCCAGCGCCATCAAGGACTGGTCCAAGCGCGGCACGGCGGTCGCGGAGGCACTGCGCAAGACGGCCGCCGACAGCCAGGGCAAGATCCGGGCCGAACTCGACGGATCGGGCACCAAGTACCAGACCTTCTGGGCGACCAACGCCATCAAGGTGAGCAGCGGCTCACTGGCGATGGTGCAGAAGTTCGCCGCCCACTCGGAGGTGGAGGGTCTCTACGCCCCGGTCGCCTACAAGGTGCCCGAGGTCACCAAGGGCACCGACGAGAAGACCGTGAACGCCCTCGAGTGGGGCATCGCGAACATCAACGCCGACGACGTCTGGAGCCAGTACGGCGTCACGGGCGAGGGCATCACCATCGCGAACATCGACACCGGGGTCCAGTTCGACCACCCGGCGTTGGTCGGCTCCTACCGCGGCAACAACGGCGACGGCACGTTCGACCACAACTACAACTGGTTCAACGCCGCCGGGACGTGCGCGACCGCGCCCTGTGACAGCAATGGCCACGGTACGCACACGATGGGCACCATGGCCGGCTCCGACGGCGCGAACCAGATCGGTGTCGCTCCCGGGGTCAAGTGGATCGCGGCGAACGGCTGCTGCCCCAGCGACGCGGCGCTGATCGAGTCGGGTCAGTGGATGCTCGAGCCGATGGACCTCAACGGCCAGAACGCGGACGCGAGCAAGCGACCGAACATCATCAACAACTCGTGGGGCAGCCAGAACCCGTCCAACGAGCCCTTCATGGAGGACGTGACGCTGGCCTGGGCCGCCTCCGGGATCTTCGGGGTCTGGTCCAACGGCAACAGCGGACCGGCGTGCCAGACCAGTGGTTCGCCGGGCAGCCTCGTCAGCAACTACTCGACCGGCGCGTACGACATCAACAACAACGTCGCTGGCTTCTCGGGCCGGGGTGTCGGACAGAACGGCGAGATCAAGCCCAACATCTCGGCGCCGGGCGTGAACGTCCGGTCGAGCATTCCGGGCAACGCCTACGGCAGCATCAGTGGCACGTCGATGGCCGCTCCGCACCTCGCGGGCGCGATCGCCCTGCTGTACTCGGCGGCCCCGTCGCTGGTCGGTGACATCAACGCGACCCGTGCGCTGCTCAACGGCGCCGCGATCGACAAGGCCGACGACCAGTGCGGTGGCACCCCGGCGGACAACAACGTCTACGGCGAAGGCCGACTGGACGCCCTCGCCCTGCTCAACGCCGCCCCGACCGGCGACACCGGCACCCTGGCCGGCACGGTCACCGACGCGGCCACCGGCAGCCCGATCGCCGGTGCCACCCTGACGCTCACCGGACCGACCGGCCGCGAGGTGTCCACCGGCGCCGACGGCAAGTACTCGACCACGCTTCCGGTCGGTGACTACCAGGTCGCCGTGGCGGCGTTCGGGTACGGCAGCACGACCAAGCCGGCGACCGTCACCGACGGCGCGACCACGACGCTCAACGTCGCGCTGACGGCGGTGGCGAGCGTCAACGTCACCGGAGCGGTCACCGACGGTTCCGGACACGGCTGGCCGCTGTACGCCAAGGTCACCGTGACCGGCGTGTCGGGCGTGTACGACTACACCACGCCGGCGAACGGCCGCTACAGCATCAAGCTGCCGGCCGGGCAGACCTACACCCTGACGTACGAGTCGCAGTACCCGGGCTACCAGACCGTCACCAAGGAGGTGGTGGTCGGCTCGCGCAACGTGACCGCCAACGTCGCGGTGCCGGTGAACACCAACACCTGCACGACGGCGCCCGGCTACACGTTCGGTTCCGACGGTGAGTACGAGACCTTCGACGGCGCCACCGTGCCGGCCGGCTGGTCCGTGGTGGACAACAAGGGCAACGGCCAGGTCTGGAAGTTCACCGACGACGGCAACCGCGGCAACCTGACCGGTGGCACCGGCAACTTCGCGGTGGTCGACAGCGACGCGTACGGCGCCGGCGGGAGCCAGGACACCTCCCTGGTCAGCCCGGTGGTCAACCTGACCGACGTCACGGCCCCGGTCATCCGGTTCAACCAGGACCTCAACCAACTGGCCGACGACACCGGCGATGTCGATCTGAGCATCGACGGCGGTGCCACCTGGACCAACGTGCTCCGGCAGGAGACGGACGTCCGGGGTCCGAAGGTCACCGAGATCCCGATCCCGCAGGCGGCCGGTAAGGCGCAGGTCCAGGTGCGGTTCCACTACTACGACGCCTCGTACGAGTGGTGGTGGGAGGTCGACAACGTACTGATCGGCAGCCAGGTCACCTGCGTGCCGGTCGACGGCGGTCTGGTCGTCGGTCACGTCCGTGACAAGAACGACAGCAGCTACGTCAACGGCGCCACCGTCACCAGTGCCGACCGGCCCGCCGAGAGTGCCGTCACCGTGGCGACCCCGGACGACCCAGGGCTGCCCGACGGCTTCTACTGGCTCTACTCGACCCTGACCGACACGCACAAGTTCACCGCGAAGGCCGGCAACTACGTCAGCCAGAGCAAGCAGGTCGACGTCCAGGCCGACTGGGCGACCGCCGCGAACTTCCAGCTCGCGGCCGGCCGGCTGTCGGTGGCGCCGGACCAGGTGAGCGCGACGGTGCAGATGCCCAACGGCAAGGCCAGCAAGACGTTCACGGTGACCAACACCGGCGGGGCGCCGGTCGAGGTCGAGTTCAGTGAGCGCGACAACGGGTTCGAACTCCTCCGGGCGGACGGGTCCCGGATGACCAGGCAGCAGGTGCTCGGAGCCACCGGCGCACCGGAGCAGCGGCTCACCGTCCCGACGTCGTTCGCCGCCAAGGCGTCCGGCAAGGCGGCCATGGCGGTCCCCGCCGCGGTCACCCCGCAGGCCGCACCGTGGACGGACATCACCGACTACCCGGCCAACATCATGGACAACCGGGTGGTGACGCTGGACGGCAAGGTCTACTCGATCGGCGGTGGTGACGGGTCCAGCTCGACCACGAAGAACTACGCCTACGACGCGGTTGCCCAGACCTGGACGGCGATCGCCGATCTGCCCGGCGCCCGCAACGCCCTGGCGGTGGGCGTCGTGGACGGAAAGATCATCGCGACCGGCGGCTGGGCGGACGGCGGCCCGGACGCGGCCACCTGGTCGTACGACCCGGCGGCCAACACCTGGACGGATCTGGCCGACAACCCGGCGCCGAGAGCTGCCGCCGGGCAGGCTGTCGTCGACGGCAAGCTGTACGCCATCGGTGGCTGCACCACGGCGGCCTGTACGCCGATGTCGAACACCGTCGTCCGGTACGACCCGGGCAGCAACACCTGGGAGACGATGGCGAACTACCCGAAGTCGGTGGCCTTCGCCTCCTGCGGCGGGATCGACGGCACCATCTACTGCACCGGCGGCAACGACGGGGCCGCCGCGCAGAAGGCCAGCTACTCCTTCGACCCGGGTGCCAACACCTGGACCGCCATCGCCGACGCGCCGGTCGACAACTGGGCCAGCTCGTTCGCTGTCGCCAGCGGCAAGCTCCTCGTCGTCGGCGGTTCGCAGGGTGGGGCCATCAGCAACGCCGGCTTCGCCTACGACCCGGGCACCAGCTCGTGGTCCAACCTGCCGAACTCCAACACCGCGCGGTACCGCGGTGGCGCGGCGTGCGGCTTCTACAAGATCGGTGGCTCGTCCGGCAGCTTCAGCGCGGCGCCGGACAGCGAGGTGCTGCCGGGCTTCGAGGGCTGCGCCGAGGCGGCGGCCGATGTCAGCTGGATGACGATCGACAAGTCGGCGGTCACCCTGACGCCGGGTCAGAAGGTCACGGTCACCGTCGGGATGACGGCGAACGTGGACCAGCCGGGCACCTACTCCGGCTCGGTCGGCATCAAGGAGAACACGCCGTACACGGTGGCGCCGGTGGCGGTGACCATGACCGCGACGCCTCCGAAGACCTGGGGCAAGCTCATGGGCACGGTGACCGGGACCAGCTGCCAGGGTGCGACCTCGCCGATTGCCGGCGCGGTGGTCCAGGTCGACTCGTGGGCCATGTCGTGGACCTTCGCCACCGACACCCAGGGCAAGTACGCCTACTGGGTGGACCGTCGCAACAACCCGCTCACGATGATCGTCGCCAAGGACGGCTGGAAGCCGCAGACCCGTCAGACGAGGATCGACACCACCACGCCCACGGTGGAGAACTTCGGGTTGTCGCCGATCCGGTGCTGAACGCCTGACCGGTAAGTGACAGATCCGGCCCGCCTGGTCGCTGACCAGGCGGGCCGGACCATGTTCGTCGGCGGTCAGACCGGGGCGAGCCGGAAGCCGACGCCGCGGACCGCGTGGATCGTCGCCGCGGCGTTGAGCCGGACGAGTTTGCGGCGTACCCGGCGGATCACGGAGTGGATGTCCGAGCCGCGGCCGAGGTGCCGGTTGCCCCAGACCTCGAGATGCAGTCGCTCGTAGGTCCAGACCTGCCCGGGCGCGTCGACCAGGCAGAGCAGGACGTCATGCTCCAACCGGGTCAGGTCGATCTCCCGGTCGCGCCACCGCAGCACCCGGCGGTCGGAATCGACGGCCAGGTCCGGCGGTGGCGGCGCCTGCGGGCTCTGCGCCACGTCGGGCACCACGCTCTGGGCGGTGGGTATCACCGTGGCGGCGGCCGGCATCTCGACCACCCCGAGAAACTCCCGCGCCTGATCGACATTCGAGACGATCAGGAAGGCGTCACTCCCGCCAAGCAGCCGGGCCAGTTGCCTGCGCTCGGCCGGCGAGGACGCGATGCCGATGACCAGGGAGGCGACCGGAATCCCCTGCATTTTCCCCAACCCCTTCCGGTTCCCCAACGTGCTCCGGATGGTTTTCGCACCGCCGACCGAAACATTGCTTGATCGGCGTCCTGACCTTAGTGGTATTGCGTCTCGGCAGGGTAAAACATAGTTGCATGCAAGCATATGAATGACCCTTCACGCTTTGCATAAGTCATTCGAGATGACTTGGCCGGGTTTGCTGGTGAATTTGGGAAATCGACGCGTTGCGGCGTCCGCTGGCCGGTCGGCGTGCCCGGCGCGGTCCACCCGTTCTCCGCCGGCCCGGGCCGGGAACTGTGACAGAACGAAGACAATCCGCGGACGGCGTCCGGATCTGGCGGCACGACGATGGCCGGTATGTCCCTCGGATCGTCATACATCGGACGGTCGGCGCCCGCCCCGCGGCCGGCGCCACCGCTGCCACATGTCCGCGCAGCCGCGCCGCTGGGCCGGCTGCTGCTCGGGGCGGCCGTCGGCCACCTGCTCGCCCTGGGCCTCACCTACGCCGTGTTCGTGCGCACCCACCCCGGTCAGTGGCTGGACGGTCTGCTCCTGCCGCGTGCCGAGCGGGGCGGGGGCTACGAGCAGCAGACCGTCCTGGTGGGTCCGGCCCGGACGGTGCTGGCCACCTTCGGCAGCCCGACGCTGCTGGCCGCCATGCTCGGCACGGTGCTGCTGGTGGGAGTGCTCTGCCGACGGCTGCTGGCGGGAGTGGTGGGCGTCGGCATGGTCCTCTGCGCGGTGGTGGTGGCCGGCGCGGCGAAGTCGGCCCTTGCCCGCCCGGACTTCCAGATCGTCAGCTCCAGCACCCACAACAGCTTCCCCAGTGGTCACGTCTCGGCCGCGACGGCCCTGCTGCTGGCGTTCATGCTGGTCGTGCCCGGGTGGGCCCGAGGCTGGCTGGCGGTGCCGGGCGCGGCAGGTGTCTCGGTGATCGCCTCGGCCACCATGATCGCTGGCTGGCACCGGTTCAGTGACGCTCTCGGTGGCGTCCTGCTGGGTGTGACGCTGTTCTGCCTGGCCGCGGCGGCGTTGGCGGGTCGGCGCGGTGACGCCGGTCCGGGCGCCGGTCCGCGCCGCGAACCGGGCGGCGCGGTGGGGCGCGGGCTGGTCGGGGGAGCGGTGGGGCTGGCCGTGCTGCTCTGGGTGCTTCTGGTGGTGCTGCCCGGTCTGGCCGCATCGGTGCAGTCCGGGCTGCTGGTCGCCATCGTGGCGGAGACCGCGGCGACGATGGTGGCGGTGGGCTCGGTGGTGTTCCTGGTGCGGTCGGCGGAGTTCGTCGTCCCGCCCCGCCTGTGGCAGCGCGCCCAGCGGCGCGCGACGGCGACCAGCCGGGACGGCGGGGCCCCGCAGGGGTGAGACGCTACCGCCCGGCCATCGACCGAACGCTAAATATATTCATGATGGGATACTTGACGACATGTCCCAGGTCCTGCTGATCGAAGACCACCAGACGGTGCGCGACGGGTTGCAACTGGCGCTCACCCGACAGGGCCACACCGTCGACGCCGTGGCCACCGGTGAGCAGGGGTTGGCGCGGCTGCGGGTGGCCTCGTCTGACGTCGTGGTCCTCGATCTCATGCTGCCCGGAATGGACGGGTTCGAGGTCTGTCGCCGAATCCGGCAGCTCGGCGACCTTCCGATCATCATGCTCACCGCCCGCAACGACGACATGGACGTGGTGGCGGGGCTGGAAGCCGGCGCCGACGACTACGTGGTCAAGCCCGTGCAGGCCCGGGTGCTCGAGGCGCGGATCCGGGCGGTGCTGCGGCGGACCGCTGGCGAGTCGCGGCGCACCGGCGGCGAGCGGTCCGGCCTGGAACAGCACGGTGCCCTCACCATCGACCGGGCCGCGCTCGTGGTCAGCAAGGAAGGGCTGCCGGTCAGCCTCGCCCCGACGGAGCTGCGCCTGCTGCTCGAGCTCGCGCAGACTCCGGGCCAGGTGCTGAGCCGTCAGCAACTGCTGGAGGCCGTGTGGGAGCACGGTTACCTCGGCGACTCGCGGCTGGTGGACGCCTGCGTGCAGAGGCTGCGCGCCAAGATCGAGGACGACTCGTCGGCGCCGGTCTTCATCCAGACGGTCCGCGGTTTCGGGTACCGGTTCGGGCCGCTGTGACGCCGTGGCGCTGGACCGGTGGCCGAGCGTCGGGCCTGCGGGTCCGGCTGCTGCTGGCCTTCGCGTTGCTGGGCGTGACCACCACGGCGGTGGTGGCCAGCGGAAGCTACTTCCAGGCCCGGACGGTCATCCTCCAGCAGGCGCAGGACGCCGCGGTGGCGTCGCTGACCGATCAGCTCAGGCAGGCCTACCCGGTACGCCGACTCCCGCCGTCCCAGGGGGAACTCGACACGATGGCCCAGCTCCTCTCCGACCGGGAGGGGTACGCGGTGGTCCTCTACGGTGACATGCGGGCGCAGGGCGCTCAGGTGCCCGAGCCGCTCACCCCGGAGCTGCGGCAGGCGGTCGGGGATGGCGTCATCGCCTGGCAACGCGTCTCGCGAGGCGGAGAACCCGTGCTGCTCATCGGGACCCAGCTGAAGATCGACCGGCCCGACCGCACGCCCGTGCCGTCCGGCGTGGAGGTCTACTCGGTGCGCAGCCTCGCCTCCGAACAGCGGAGCATCGACCGGCTCGCCACCCTGGCGTGGCTGACCGGCGGACTCTCGCTGGTCCTCGCGGTCCTGCTGGCCCTGCTGGCCGCCCGGGGGGTGCTGCGCCCGGTCCGCGAGCTGGGCCGGGCGGCGCGCCGGCTCGGTGAGGGCGACCTGACCACCCGGCTGGCGGTGCGGGGCGTCGACGAGTTGGCCGACGTGGCGCGGACCTTCAACGACACCGCGGGGACGCTGGAGCGGCAGGTCGGTGAGCTGCGGCGGATGGAGGCCGACGCCCGACGCTTCGTGGCCGACGTGTCGCACGAGCTCCGCACGCCACTGGCCGCGATGACGGCGGTCACCGACGTGCTCGACGAGGAGGCGGACCGGCTGCCCGGGGATGCCGGCCGGGCCGCCCGGCTCGTCAGTCAGGAGACGCAGAACCTCACCCAGCTGGTCAACGACCTCATCGAGGTCAGCAGGTTCGACTCCGGCACCGCGCGGCTCGCCCTCGACGACATCGACGTGGCCGCGGCGGTGACCGCGACCCTCCGGGTCCGGCGCTGGGCCGATCGGGTGCGGGCGGAGCTGCCGTCCGGAGTCTTCGCCCGCCTGGACCCCCGCCGGCTGGACGTCATCGTCGCCAACCTGGTCGGCAACGCGTTCCGGCACGGCGCCGAGCCGGTGTCCGTGCGCCTGCGCGCCGAGCCGGACTGGATCACGATCGAGGTCCGCGACCAGGGGCCGGGCCTGGACCCGGAGGTGCTG
Organism: Micromonospora sp. NPDC005206; assembly: GCF_040608175.1. Classification (NCBI taxonomy): domain Bacteria; kingdom Bacillati; phylum Actinomycetota; class Actinomycetes; order Micromonosporales; family Micromonosporaceae; genus Micromonospora; species Micromonospora sp. NPDC005206. The sequence continues at coordinate 384,773 of NZ_JBEXHU010000001.1, read as the reverse complement.
CCGCACGTCTTCGACCGCTTCTACAAGGCGGACACCGCCCGGACCCGCTCGGAGGGCAGCGGCCTCGGCCTCGCCATCGCGTGGGAGAACGCGCGCCTGCACCAGCACGCCGGGCAGCCCGGAAGTCTCGTCGCGGGCAACGGTCCGACGGGCGGCGCGGTGTTCACGCTCCGGCTGCCGCGCGTGGCCACGGACGCGGCGGACGCCGGAGGCGTACGGTGACCGGCCGCCGGGCGGGCCGGGCGTTGCTCGCCGGCGGGCTCCTGCTCACGCTGCTGGTGATGGGCTGCGGGGTCCGGCCCAGCGACGTCATCACCGGCCGCTCCGCGACCACCGGCGCAGCCGGGGGCGTCGACCTCTACCTGCTCTCGCACGGACGACCCGCGCTGGTCATCCGGGAGACCAAGGGGAGCATCTCCTCGTCGCCCGAGAAGACGCTCGGCATGCTGGCGGCGGGTCCGGACGAGTCGGAACGGAGTCAGGGCCTCGTCAGCGAGGTGCCGGCCGGCCTGGTCCCGGCCTCCCCGGTGACGTCGAACGCCGACGGATCCGGCGTCACGGTGACGATGACGGGTGCCGTGCTGCCGCTGTCGGCGGCCGCGGCCGACCAGATCATCTGCACCCTGGCCGGTGCCGTGGCGCTCACCGGCCAGGGAAACAGCTTCTCCCCGGTCACCATCGCCGGGCCGGACGGCGCCCGGCCGCCCCGGCCCTGTCCGATCAAGTGACCGGGGCGACGGCCGCTCAGACCAGGTCCACCGCCCGTGCCGGCCGGGGCAACCCACCGGACCGGATCCGAGCCTGGTTGGCCAGCGCGCCGGAGATCAGGATGTCGAGCAGGGTGGCGAACCCGATCCCGGCCTGCTGCCAGATCTGGGGGAACTGCGAGGCGGTGGTGAATCCGGGAAAGGTGTTCACCTCGTTCACGATCGGCTCGGCGAACCCCTGCGTGGGTAGGAAGAAGTCGACGCGGAGCAGCCCGCGGCAGTCGAGGGCGTGGAAGGCGCGGATCGCGCGGTCCTGGAGCACCTGGGTGGTGGCCGGGTCGAGCGCGGCGGGGATCTGGAAGACCGCCCCGCCGTCGTACTTCGCGTCGTAGTCGAAGAAGCCGGCACCGGTCACCCGTATCTCCAGGGGCGGACCGGCCTGCACCCGGCCGTCGGGATGCTGCAGGACGGCCACGTCGATCTCCCGTCCGCGCGCCCCCTGCTCGACGAGCACCTTCGGGTCGATCTCCCGCGCCTGCCGCAGCGCGGCGGGAAGTCCCGCCCAGTCGGTCACCCTGACCACGCCCAGGCTGGAGCCGGCCCGGGCGGGCTTGACGAACACCGGCAGGCCCAGCCTCCGCTGCTCGGCCGGGGACAGCTCCTCGCCGGGACGCAGGGTCACCCCGGGGCTGACCCGCAGGCCCTCCGCGGCGAGCAGTCTCTTGGTGACGCCCTTGTCCATGCCGGCCGCGCTGGCGAAGACACCGTTGCCGACGTACGGCACCCCGAGCCATTCCAGCAGCGACGCGACGGTGCCGTCCTCGCCGTACGGGCCGTGCAGGGCCGGGAACACCACGTCCTGGGCGCGCAACACGCGCAGCGCCAGGGGGAGTGGCATCGGACGGCCGTCGACGTGCCATCCGCCGTCCCGACCGATGAGCACCTCGGTGACCCGGTACCTCTCCCGGTCCAGGCCGGCGAGGATGCTCTCCGCCGAGCGGCGGGACACCTCGTGCTCGCCGCTCTGTCCGCCGTAGAGCACTGCCAGTCGGATCGTCATGACGTTGCCGCCCTTTCGTGGAGGTGGTCGCGGGCCACCCGGGCCCCGACACCGGTCAGGATCTCGTGCGGGTTCGTGCCGGCCCACCGCGCCCACTCGGCGACCGTCGGTGGGGCGTGGTCGCCCCGGTCGGGGCCGAACACCACGACCGGGTCCCCGATGGCCACGGGAAGGTCGCCGGCGTCGATGACGCACTGGTCCATCGCGATGCGACCGACGATCGGGCGACGCCGGCCGGCAAGCCACACCTCGGCGCGGCCCTCGGCGGCCCGGGTCAGGCCGTCTGCGTAGCCGAGCGGCAGCAGGGCCAGGGTGGTCGGCGCGCCGGTCACGTACTCGGGTCCGTAGGAGACCGCGGTGCCGGCCGGTACCCGCTTCACGTTGACCACGGTCGTGCGCAGCGTCATGGCGGCGCGTAGTCCGACCTGGCCCGGCCCGGTCCCGCCGAACGGATCCACGCCGTACAGCGCGAGCCCGATCCGGCAGAGGTCGAAGCGGGTCCGGGGCGCCGCCAGCGCGGCGGCCGAGTTCGCCAGGTGCACCAGGTCCGGGTCGAGGCCGGCGGACCGGGCGACCCGTAGCGCCTCATCGAAGACCGCCACCTGCCGGGCGAGCCCGGGGCTGCCCGGTACGTCGGCGTCGGTCAGGTGTGACCACACGCCGCGCACCCGAACCCCGCCCTCCACCTCGTACTTGCGGGCCCAGCCGACCAGCTCGGGCCAGTCGTCGCCCGCGGCGCCGTTGCGGGACAGCCCGGTGTCCGCCTTGAGCTGCACCGTCGCCGGCACGCCGAGTCGGTGGGCGGCGTCGGCGACAGCGTGCAGGTGGATCGTGGTCGACACGCCGACGTCGACGCCGGCGGCGATCAACCGGTCGAAGTCGTCGTCGGGGCGGTGCAGCCAGCTCAGCGTGGGCGCGGTGATGCCCGCCGACCGCAGCGCCAGCGCCTCGGACGCCGAGGTCACACCCAGCCAGCTCGCGCCGGCACGCAGCGCGGCCCGCGCGACCGGCACCGCCCCATGGCCGAACCCGTCCGCCTTCACCACGGCCATCAGCTCGGTGCCGGTGACCGACGCGAGCATCCGTACGTTGCTGGCGATCGCGTCGAGGTCGACCACCGCCTCGCCGAGGGCGCTCATCCGGCCGCCTCCACCCGCCGGACGCCGGGAAGGGCGAACAGCCAGCGTGCGTGCAGCGCCAGGAGCCCCCGGTGGACGGCCAGGCTCACGCCGATCACGAGCCCGGTCAGCAGGACCGGGTACCCGAGCACGAGCAGTCCCTGACCGACCTGGTCCAGCCCGGAGATCGGCCCGAGCAGCAGCCGGTGCAGCAGCGCCAGCACCGGCATGTGGATGACGTAGATGGGCAGGGTGATGCGGCCGAGGGTGGCGAGCCGGTTGCTGACGGCCGGCCAGCGGCCCAGCCGGGCGGCGGCGGTGACGCCGAAGGCGACCGCCACGACGGAGACCACCGGCCACACGCCGAACCACTGCTGCGCGCCGACCGCCGCCATCGCGGCGAGCACGAGGACGTACGCGCCCGAGGTCACCGCGAGTCGGCGCCCGGTGGCGGTGGCCGCCCACCGTTCGATCTGCGGTCGCAGGTACAGGCCGGCGAGAAAGAAGACCAGGTTCTGGTACAGGCCGGCGCGGTTGCCCGGCGTGTCGAGCAGCCCGGCGGCGGCGACGGCGGACAGCACCGCGGCGGGCGCCAGAACCAGCACGCGGGAGACCCGGCGAACAGCCTTGGCGAGCGTGAAGTAGAGCGCCAGGGCGTACAGGTACCAGAGGTTGGAGGGCGTGATGGTGAGCTGTTCCAGCAGACCGAGGGCGGACGTGGCCCGGTCGGTCGGGAAGTCCGGGGCCGCGGCGAGGACCGCGGTGTGGATCAGCAGCCAGACGGCGTACAGGTAGAGGAACCCCGCGATCCGGCCGCGGGCGACGACCCGCCAGGGCCGCTGGACGGCGTTCGCCGCGAAGACGCCGGAGATGGTGAAGAACAGCGGCATCCGCAGCGGCAGGAACTGCTCACCCAGCGCCCCCCACAGGCCCGGCACCGGTACGCCGATGTGCCAGTCGATCTGCAGGTAGTCCTTGACGACGACGTGCCACAGGACGACCAGGATGATGCAGACGCCCTTCGCGGCGTCGGCCCACTCCGCTCGGCGTGGCCGTCCCGCTGCGGGGCCGGACAGCGTCCGGTGCCTCCGGTGACGGAACCGGACGTGCGTCACGTCGGGCTCGTGCTCGGGGGGCCGGGCGTCGGTGGATGTCGGCTGTCGGATCACCCGACCGAAGGTGTCAGCCGGATATCCCGGAGTGATCCGCGAACTGTCATGAACCGGTAATGGAACCCGCCGCTGGCGTCCGTCGCGATCCGCTGCCCGCGGGGGCGGACTCGCCGCCGTTGTCGATCAACAGGCCCGTCGCTGGCGTCCAGGACCACTAGGCTTGGTTCCGGAGGTGTCGCGAGGCATGAAACTCGGACTGCACTACTGGAGTTACTCGACCCCGGCCGAGGCGGGGGCGATCGCACCGACCCTGACCGAGGCGGCGACCACCGCCGAGCAGGCCGGCGTCGCGTCCTTCACGGTCATGGACCACTTCTTCCAGATGGAGGCCGTGGCCCCGGCCGAGGAGCCGATGCTGGAGGCGTACACCACGCTGGGCTTCGTCGCGGCCAAGACCCAGCGGATGACGCTGGGCGTGCTGGTCACCGGCGTGATGTACCGGTACCCGGGGCTGCTCGCCAAGACCGTGACGACGCTCGACGTGCTCTCCGGCGGCCGGGCCCGGCTGGGCATCGGCGCGTCCTGGTACGAGCGGGAGCAGCGCGGGTTGGGCGTGCCCGTGGTGCCGGTGGCCGAGCGGTTCGAGCGGCTGGAGGAGACGCTGCGCATCGTCCAGCAGATGTGGAGTGACGACAACGGGCCGTTCGCGGGGCGGCACTACCAGCTCGCCGAGACGATCAACTCGCCGCAGCCGTTGAGCCGTCCGCACCCGCCCATCATGATCGGCGGCGGCGGCGAGAAGAAGACCCTGCTCCTGGTCGCCCGGTACGCCGACGCCTGCAACCTGTTCGGCACGGCCGCCGGCGCCGACGACGTGGCGCGGAAGCTGGACGTGCTGCGGGGGCACTGCGCCGCGGAGGGCCGCGACTACGACACCATCGAGAAGACGGTCGTCGCCCACCGGCCGCCCCTGGCCGACGTCGACGCGTTCCTCGCCGAGGTGTCCTCGTACGCCGCGCTCGGCGTCAGCGAGGTGCAGGTCACGCCAGATCGCCACCCGGTGGAGTTCGCCCAACGGCTCGGCGACGAGGTGCTGCCCCGGCTGGCCGACATCGGCTGACGCCGTTGCGCTGGCACGGGCACTGTGAACAGAAGCCCCGACAACGCCGGGTGAACCGTGCTGCCGAGAGCTGACCTCCTGGAGAACCGGAGGACAGCCCTCGGCAGTGCTTTGTCGTGTCAGGCGACCGAGGCGGGGAACCGTTCCCACACCCGGTGCGCAGCCATCAACCGCTGCACCGCGGTCAGGGCCTCGACTCCGGAGCCGGCCGAGACGACGCCGGGAGTGCCGGTCACGCCCGCCTGCTCCAACACGCTGACGCCGCCGTCCCAGGCGCCGACCGCCTTGGCGTGCCGCCAGCACTCCTGAACGAGGAGCAGCACGCGGGGGTCCACGGAGGCTCGGTCCGTCGTACCCGCCCTCTCGTCGCGGGCGGGAAGCGCATCCGGGGCGGGCACCGGTGCGCCGGCCAGCAGGAGCGCGTCGAACTCGACAGATCGACCTGTGGCGAAGGTGCGCTGGACGGGCAGGTGACCCACCGTGCCACCGTGCGGGGCGACGAGGAGCGGCACCATCCCGGCCGCGAAGACGGCTTCGCATACCTGGTCGACACCGTCGAGGTCGGTGTCGGGGTCGACGACGATTCCGATCGTGCGGCCGTCGGCCGGCCACTCCCCGCCGACCTGCGACAGCGCGGGGCTCGGGGCGACGTCGGCGAGCGGCACGGTCGGCGCCGGCGCGGGCAGGCCCAGACCGGTGGCGACCTGCGCGCACAGCACCGGATCGATGTTGGCGAGGCACCGGAGCTGACGTTCCTTGATCGCCTGGTGGTAGCACTTGCCGAGCTCGAAGGTGTAGGCGCGGATGATGTGCTCCTTCTCCACCGGCGACATGCTCAGCCAGAACAGGCGTGCCTGGCTGAAGTGGTCGTCGAACGAGACGGGGTTCGCGCGGACCTTCGGTGCCTCCGCGACCCGCACCGGCACGTCGAGGAACGCGTGGTCCTCGTCGCCCGCGGGGAAGGGGTTGCCGCCGTCGAGTGAGTTCGGCCGGTACGGCGCGACCCCCGCGTGGACGGCGTGCTGGTGGAAGCCGTCGCGCAACATGTCGTTGACCGCGGCGTGCGGACGATTGATCGGGACCTGGGGGAAGTTGGGCCCGCCCAGCCGGGTGAGCTGCGTGTCGACGTACGAGAACAGCCGGCCCTGCAGCAGCGGGTCGTTCGTGACGTCGATGCCCGGCGGGAGGTGGCCGAGGTGGAAGGCGACCTGCTCGGTCTCCGCGAAGAAGATCGTCGGCGTCCGGTTAAGCCCCAGGTCAGGTGGTCAAAACGCCGCGAATGTCCGCACCCCGGTCACCCGGGTGCGGACGCCGACGGTGAGCACGGCGTCGCGGTGGTCGCGCCGGGCTCGCTGGCGGGCCCACCGCCGGGACTGGTGATTTCACCGATGCGGGGACCGGGTGGTGACGCCAAAACTGACGCACGTCGATATCCCTCGACTCTAGGGAGTGCCCGACGTGTCGTCACCAACCACCACCCGTCCCCGTTCCATGGCCGTCCGAGCCGTTCGGCTCGCGCTGGCCGCCGCCCTGGTCGCCGGCGGCGTCCTGGCCGGACCCTCCGGCGCCGTGCAGGCGGCGGAGAACCCGTACGAGCGGGGCCCGGCCCCGACCACCGCGATCCTGGAGGCCAGCCGCGGTCCGTTCGCCACGTCCTCGCAGAACGTGTCCTCGCTGAGCATGACCGGCTTCGGCGGCGGCGTCATCTACTATCCGACCAGCACCAGCGAGGGCACCTTCGGCGCCATCGCGATCTCGCCGGGCTTCACCGCCGCGTGGTCCAGCATCAGCTGGCTCGGGCCACGGCTCGCCTCGCACGGCTTCGTGGTGATCGGCATCGAGACCAACACCCGGCTGGACCAGCCGGACAGCCGCGGCCGGCAACTGCTCGCCGCGTTGGACTACCTGGTCGAGCGCAGCTCGGTGCGTACCCGGATCGACAGCAGTCGACTCGCGGTGGCCGGCCACTCGATGGGCGGCGGCGGGAGCCTGGAGGCGGCGTCGGCACGGCCGTCGCTGCAGGCCGCGGTGCCGCTCGCCGTGGAACACCGACAAGAGCTGGTCCGAGCTCCGGGTGCCCACGCTGATCATCGGCGGCGAGAGCGACACCGTCGCGCCGGTCTCGTCGCACTCGGAGCCCTTCTACAACAGCATCCCGGCGTCCGCCGAGAAGGCGTACCTGGAGCTGAACGGGGCGAGCCACTTCTTCCCGCAGACGGTGAACACCCCGACCGCACGGCAGATGGTCGCCTGGCTGAAGCGGTTCGTCGACAACGACACCCGCTACGAGCAGTTCCTCTGCCCCGGCCCGAGCGGCTCGCAGATCCAGGAGTACCGCAACACCTGCCCCAGTTCCTGATCGCGATCCCGGGGCGGTCGCCGGTGGCGGCCGCCCCGTCCGCGTGCCGGCGACAGGGGGCATTGAAGGTCTTGACGCGGTACCCGAGAAACGTACACTGCGAGTGTAAATAACACCCGCCACAACAGAGGGATGGGTGATGGATCGCGGTCTCGAACTGCACCACATCGGCGTACGTTTCGGCGGCCTCACCGCCCTCGACGACGTCTCGCTGCGGGTGGCACCCAACCAGGTGGTGGGCGTCATCGGGCCCAACGGCGCCGGCAAGACCACGCTGTTCAACGTGATCTGCGGCTTCGTCGCGCCGGAGACGGGATCGCTCACCCTCGACGGCCGACCGCTGCGGCCACGGCCGCACCGGCTGACCCGGCTCGGCATCGCCCGGACCCTGCAGGGAACCGGCCTCTTCGCCGGGCTCACCGTGCTGGAGAACGTGATGACCGGCGCCTCGCACACCGCGCGGGCCGGTTTCGTCCCGGCGCTGCTCGGCCTGCCCAGCAGCGACCGCGACGAGCGGCGGCTGCGCCAGCACGCCCTGGACATCCTGGACGGCCTGGGCATCGCCGGGCACGCCGACGCCGCGCCGACCACGCTGCCCTTCGCCGTACGCCAGCGGGTCGCCCTGGCCCGCGCGCTCGCCGCCCGACCCCGGCTGCTTCTGCTCGACGAACCCGCCGGTGGCCTCGGGCCCGACGACATCACCGAGCTGGCGGAGCTGGTCCGGCAGCTGCCCCGGCGGGACGCCGACCCCTGCGCGGTGCTGCTGGTCGAGCACCACATGGACCTGGTGATGGCCGTCTGCGACGAGATCGTGGTGCTGGACTTCGGCCGGGTGATCGCCGCCGGCACACCCGACGAGATCCGCGACGACCCGGCGGTCACCGACGCCTATCTCGGAGCCGCCGTCGACGAGGTCACCACGTGAGCGCGAGGAGTGAGCCGGGTTTGCGAGCCCCGCAGTCGCGAACGAAAGACGGTGCGGGGAGTGCCTCCGACCTGCTCGTGGTGCGCGGGTTGGTGGCCGGCTACGGTGCCGCGCCCGTGCTGCAGGCGGTCGATCTCACCGTTCCGGCCGGCACGATCGCCGCGGTCGTCGGGGCGAACGGCGCCGGCAAGACCACCCTGCTGCGCGCGCTCTCCGGCATGATCCGTCCGACATCCGGGCAGGTCGTCCTCGCCGGGGAGGACCTGCGCGGCACGCCCGTGGAGCAGCTCGCCCGGCGCGGCATGGCGCACGTGCCGGAGGGGCGGGGCGTGATCAGCGAACTCACCGTCGACGAGAACCTGCGGCTCGGCGGGCTGTGGCGCCGCGACCGGGCCGACGCCGGCCGCGCTCTCGACGAGGTCTATCAGCTCTTCGAGCCGCTGGCCCGGCGCCGTCGGCACCTCGGCCACCAGCTCTCCGGTGGGGAACGGCAGATGCTCGCGCTCGGTCGGGCGCTGGTCGGCCGGCCCAGCCTGCTGCTGCTCGACGAGCCGTCGCTCGGCCTGGCGCCTCGGGTGGTCGCCCGGACGATGGCTCTGCTGCGTCAACTGCGCGACCAGACCGGCCTGACCGTGCTGCTGGTCGAGCAGAACGTGCGCAGCGCGCTCGCCGTCGCCGACCAGGGCGTGGTGATGTCCCTCGGCCGGGTGGTGACCGCCGCCCCGGCCGCCACGCTCCGCGACGACACCGACCTACGGCACGCGTACCTCGGTTTCTGACCATCACCTCGTCCCCAGGAGGGAGGACTGTTGGACCGCTTCGTCTTCCTCACCGTCGACGGCCTGTCCCGGGGCGCGGTGTACGCCGCGTTCGCGCTGGCCCTGGTGCTCATCTGGCGGGCGGCGCGGGTCGTCAACTTCGCCCAGGGGGCGATGGCCGTCGCCGCCGCGTACGTCGCCTACACCGTGTCCGCGCATACCGGGTCGTACTGGCTGGGTTTCGTGGTCGCGATCGTCGCCGGGCTGCTGCTCGGCGCGCTGGTCGACCGCGCCGTGATGCGCTTCGTCGACCACACGTCACCGCTCAACCCGGTGATCGTCGCGCTCGGGCTGGTGCTGCTGATCCAGGCCGTCCTGGGCATGGTGTACGGCAGTGAGTTCCGGCCGGCCGAGGCGCCGTTCAGCCGGTCCGCTCTCAGCCTGGGCGGGGTCGCCGTGCTCTCGCCGTACGACCTGTTCGTCTTCGCGACGATCGGGGTGGTGGTCTGCGCGCTGGCCTGGATGTTCGCCCGGACCCCGGTCGGGCTGCGGATGCGCGCGGCGGCCTTCGCTCCCGAGGTTTCCCGCCTGCTCGGGGTCAACGTCGGCGGCATGCTGACCCTCGGCTGGGCGCTCGCCTCCGGCGTGGGCGCGCTGGCCGCGATGCTGGTCATCCCCACCGAGCTCGGGCTGCACCCGCACGCGATGGACCTGGTCTTCGTCTCGGCGTTCACCGCGGCGGTGGTCGGCGGCCTGGACAGTCCACCAGGGGCGGTCGTCGGCGGCCTCGTGGTGGGGCTGCTGCTCTCCTATGTCAGCGGCTATGCCGGCAGCGACCTCACCCCGCTGGCGGTGCTGGTCCTGCTGCTGGCGGTGCTGCTGGTCCGGCCCGGTGGGCTGTTCGCCCCGGTCGCGGCGAGGCGGGTGTGAGCGCCACCCGGGCGGCCCTGCCGCGCAAGCGGGCGCTGGCCGACGCCGGCGAGCGTCCGGTCGACCGGCGACGCGGCTCCACCCTGCTGCGCCACCTCGCCTTCACGCTCGCCGCCGGGCTGCTGCTGGTCGGGGTCAGCTACGCCGTCGAGCCGTTCCGCAACTTCCAGCTCGCCACCGTGGCGGCCTACCTCTGCGCCACCGCCGGGCTGACCCTCCTCACCGGGCTCAACGGCCAGCTCTCGCTCGGGCACGGCGCGTTGATGGCGACCGGCGCGTACACCGTGGCCTTCTGCCAGAACGCGTTCGCCGATCGGGGGATGACGGGTGGTTGGCTGCTGCCGCTCTCGCTCGGTGCGGCGATCCTCAGCACGGTCGTTGTCGGCGCGGTGGTCGGCGTCGCCGCGGCCCGGCTGCGCGGCCCCTACCTGGCCGGGGTCACCCTCGCCGTGGCCGTCGTCGTCCCGGCGCTCGCCGTCACCTTCGACGGCGTCTTCAACGGTGAGCAGGGGCTGTCGGTGCCGGTGGAGCCGCCGCCGGTGTCGCTCGGCCCCTTCTTCCCCTATGAGCGGTGGCAGCTCTGGCTGGCCGGCGCGGCCACCCTGCTGGCCCTGTTGCTGCTGGCCAATCTCATCCGGAGTCGTTTCGGGCGCACCTTCCGGGCGGTCCGCGACGACGAGGTGGCCGCCCGTCTCGCCGGCATCCACGTGGCCCGCACCCAGGTCCTCGCGTTCGTGGTCAGCGCCGCCACCGCCGGCCTCGGCGGTGCCCTGCTGGCGGTGCTCGCGCAGAGCGTCTCGCCCGGCGCGTTCTCGCTGACCCTGTCGCTCTTCCTGCTGATGGCCGTGGTGATCGGCGGTCTGGGCCGCCTCACCGGTGCACTGTGGGGCGCCGTCCTGCTCGTCGCCCTGCCCGATCTCACCCACTCCGTGACCGAGCTGTTCACACTCTCGCCCGCGGTGGCGCAGCGGCTGGAGGGCAACCTCCCGCTGGCGATCTTCGGAGTGACCCTGATCGTCGTCATGATCGCCGCACCCGGCGGCGTGCAGGGTCTGCTGTCGCGTCTCGGCCGGGCACTGCTGGCCCGGTGGCCGGCCCGGCCTTCCTGAGCTGTCCCTGTCCGGCCTCGGCCGGGCGCCCCACCACCACCGAAGTTCGATTGAGAACCGGACCGAGAAAGGTCGGTGTTTCCCATGCACCGTACGGCACGACGCGGTCTTGCGATCGCCAGCACCATCGCCTTGCTGATCACCACCGTCGGTTGCAGCGGCGACGACGGTTCCGGTCCCGGCGGGGGACCGGTGCCGGGCGTCACCGACACCGAGATCGTCGTTGGCACCCACATGCCGCTCACCGGACCGGCCTCGGCCGGGTACTCGAAGATCGCCCCGGCCACGAAGGCGTACTTCGACTACGTCAACGCCAACGGCGGCGTGCACGGTCGAAAGATCACCTACAAGATCATGGACGACGGCTACAACCCGGCGAACACGCAGCAGGTGGTTCGTCAGCTCGTCCTGCAGGACAAGGTCTTCGCCATCCTCAACGGCCTCGGCACGCCGACGCACACCGGCGTGCTCGACTTCCTCAAGAGCAACCGGGTGCCCGATCTCTTCGTCGCCTCCGGCAGCCGCAGCTGGGACCAGCCGGACAAGTATCCCGGCACGTTCGGCTTCAACCCGGACTACACGGTCGAGGGCAAGATCCTCGCCAACTACGCCAAGGCGAACCTGGCCGGCCAGAAACTCTGCTTCCTCGGCCAGGACGACGACTTCGGCCGCGACAGCCTGGCCGGCGTGGAGAAGGTGCTCGGCGCTGGGGGCGTGGCGGTGAAGCAGACCTACGTCACCAGCAACACCAACGTGGCGCCGCAGATCGGCGCGTTCAAGGCGGCCGGATGCCGGGTCGTCGTGCTTGCCACCGTGCCCGGCTTCACCGCGCTCTCCATCGGCACCGCCGCGCGGCTGGGCTTCAAGACGCAGTGGCTGGTCTCCAACGTCGGCGCCGATCAACCGACCCTGGCCAAGCAGCTCGGAGCCGCCGCGCCGCTGCTGGAGGGCGTGGTCGGCACCAACTACCTGCCGATGCAGAACGACACCGCGAACCCGTGGATCCAGCTCTACACGAGGATCAACAAGTCGCACAACGGGGACGCGCCGTTCGACGGCAACATCGTTTACGGCATGTCGGTCGGCTATCTCTTCGTGCAGGCGCTGTTGGCCGCGGGCAAGGACCTCACCCGGGAGAAGGTGCTCGAGGCCGTGCAGAAGGGCGGGTTCCAGGGCCCCGGGCTGGTGCCGCTGCGCTTCTCGGCGACCGACCACTCCGGTTACGGCGGGCAGCGGCTGAGCCGGGTGAGCGGGGGAGTGCAGAGCTACTTCGGGCCGGCGTATGAGACGGACGAGGCGGACGGGCCGGTCAAGGAGTACACCGCCACCCCGGTGGCGCCGCCGGCGAACGGGGTGCCGACCGTCTCCTGACGACCCGTACGCCCGGCAGTCGACCGGGTGTGGTCGCGCGGCACACCGCCGTGACCACGCCCGGTCGTCCGGCTGCCCGGACGCCGTGACCGCATCTGATCGCCGCCGGCCGGCAGTTGGCGAGTGCGGGCTGCCCGAGAGTCGACGCTGCCGCCCCGACGTTGACCGACACCGATCGCTGCTCCTAGTATCTGCACCGTGAATGCAGATTCAGGTCGGCTCGTGGGTCAGGTCGCCATCGTCACCGGTGCGAGTCGAGGGATCGGCCTGGCCATCGCCCAACGGCTGGTGGCCGAGGGCGCGCGCGTGGGTCTGACCGCCCGACGGCCGGAGGCGCTGGCCGACGCGGTCGCCACCCTCGGCGGCCCGGCGTACGCCGTGGCCGTGCCCGGTCGGGCCGACGACGCCGCGCACCGGGCCGCGGCGGTGGGAGAGGTCACCGCGGCGTTCGGGCCGGTGGACCTCCTGGTCAACAACACCGGCATCAACCCGGTGCACGGCCCGCTGCTGGGGCTGGACCTGGCGGCCGCGCGCAAGATCCTCGACGTCAACCTGGTCGCCGCGCTCGGCTGGGTGCAGGAGGTGTGCGCCGCCGGCATGACCGACCGGGGTGGCTGCGTGGTCAACGTCTCGTCGATCGCCGGCCTCGGTCCGTCGCCCGGCATCGCCTTCTACGGGGTGAGCAAGGCGGCGCTCAACCACCTCACCGCGAGCCTCGCCGCGGAGCTGGGGCCGACCGTCCGGGTCAACGCCGTCGCCCCCGGGGTGGTGAAGACCCGCTTCGCCGCCGCGCTGTACGAGGGCCGCGAGGACGAGGTCGCCGCACGGTACCCGCTCGGGCGGCTCGGCCTGCCGCAGGACGTGTCCGGCGCGGTCGCCTTCCTGGCCTCCGCCGACGCCGCCTGGATCACCGGGCAGACCATCGTCTGCGACGGCGGGGTCACGCTGACCGGCCGCGCCGGATGACGGCGGCCCGGGTGCCGATGATCACCGCCTGTCTAGACTCGGCGGTGCGTCGGGGGACGTCATGGCGGTGAAGGGGCGGGGGCGGATGGGCGAGGTCGAGGTCGCGGGCCGGGTCGACGGGCGGACCGCCCGGGCCGAGCGCACCCGTGTGGCCATCGTCGAGGCGCACCTGGCGCTCATCTCCGAGGGGGACTTCCGGCCGACCGGGGAGCGCATCGCCGAGCGGGCCGGCATCTCGCTGCGGACCCTCTGGACCAACTTCAAGGACATGGAGACGCTCTTCGAGGCGAGCGGCGCGGAGGTGCTCCGCCAGCAGGACGCGGCCTACCGGCCGGTCTCAGCCGGGCTGCCGCTGGCGAAGCGGGTCGACGCGTACTGCCGGCAACGGGCCCGGCTGCTCCAGCTCATCGCGCCTTCGGCGCGGGCCGCGCAGATGCGCGAGCCGGTCTCCGACCAGTTGCACCGCAACCGCCTCAAGCACATCGACCGGGTCCGGGACGAGGTCGAGCAGCTCTTCGCCGCCGAGCTGGCGCAGGCCGGGCGGGGCCGGGAGCAGCTGCTGAACGCGCTGGTGGCGGCGAGCATGTGGCCGGCCTGGTCGATGCTGCGCGACGGCCTGGGGTTGGGCGTGGACCAGGCCCGTGGGGTGATGGCCCGCACCGTGGGCGCGCTGCTGGCCGAGGTGACGGCCGGCTGACGCCGGCCCCGGACGATACCGCCCGCCTCTTTCCATCCGGTTACCAATAGGTGACACTGAATGCATGGTTACTGCATTAAGAGTGCAAATAACCGTGCTGCGCGGCCGGGACGACGAGTGCCGGGCTGTCCGGAACCTGCTCGACGGCGTGACCGACGGCGGTGGCGCCCTGCTGCTGCGCGGCGAGCCGGGGTCGGGCCGCACCGCGCTGGTCGACTACGCCCACCGGTCCGCCGAGCACTGCACCGTGCTGGCTGCGACCGGCCTGGCCGAGGAGGCCGCGCTGCCGTACGCCGGCCTGCAACGCCTGCTCGATCCGGTGCTCGGCCGTGCCACCGCCCTGCCCGACGCGGCTGCTGTTCCTGCTCAACCACCGCACCGAGCCGGTCGAGGTCACCGCCCGGGCCGGCGGCGTCGACCTGCTCACCGGTGACCGGGCGGAGACCGGGCAGCCGCTGCGGCTGCCGGCGTACGGGGTCGTGGTGCTGCGGGAGGACCGGTGAGCGCCGACGAAGCGCGGGTGCACGCCGCCTGGCTCCCGCCGGAGGCGTTCCGGGCGCTCGGCTCGCGCCGCGTGCTGGTGCACGGCGACGGGATGCTCGTCGACACCGTGCTCGACGAGGTCGCCCGCGCCTGCGCCCGGTACGGCGGGCGGATGTGGCATTCCCCGCCCTGGGACGTGGACGTCGATCTGGTGCTCGCGCTCCGCGGCGCCGACGAGTTGCCGAGCGCGGCGGTGGAGGCGGCGCGGGCAGCGGGGGAGGCGGCGCTGGCGAAGGCGGGCAACGACGCGGTGCTCGGTGCCGAGGGGTTCGTGCTGGCCCGGGCGGGCGACGTGACCGCCGTGCTGGCCGACGCGCCCGCCGGCCTGCTGTACGGGCTGTTCCACCTGGTCCGGCTCGGCGCGGCGGCGTTCGACACCACCCGCCAGGCGGAACGGCACCGGCCCGCCCTGCGCCGGCGGATGCTGAACCACTGGGACAACGTGGCCGTGCACCCGGTGATGGGCCAGGTGGAGCGGGGGTACGCCGGCGGCTCGATCTTCTGGCGGGGCGGACGGTCGCGCGGCGACCTGGCCCGGGTCCGGGAGTACGCGCGGCTGCTGGCCGCCTGCGGCATCAACGCGATCTCGGTGAACAACGTCAACGTGGGCCGGACCGAGGCGCGGCTGCTCACCGACCGGCTCGGCGACGTGGCTGAGATCGCGGACGTGCTGCGCCCGTACGGCATCCGGGTGCACCTGTCGGTCACCTTCGCCGCGCCGGTGGTCCTGGGCGGCCTGGCGAACGCCGACCCGAGGGACGAGGCGGTACGGGCCTGGTGGGCCGTGACGACACGGCAGGTGTACGAGCGCATCCCGGACTTCGGCGGCTACGTGGTGAAGGCCGACTCCGAGGGGCAACCCGGCCCGTTCACCTACGGGCGCGACCACGCCGACGGGGCGAACCTGCTCGCCGAGGCCCTCGCCCCGCACGGGGGAGTGGTGCACTGGCGGGCGTTCGTCTACAACCATCACCAGGATTGGCGGGACCGGTCCACCGACCGGGCGCGTGCCGCGTACGACCACTTCGTCCCGCTCGACGGGCGGTTCGCTGCCAACGTGGTCCTGCAGGTGAAGTTCGGTCCGGTGGACTTCCAGGCACGCGAGCCGGTCTCCCCGGTGCTCGCCGCGATGCCGGCCACCCGGCTGGCGGTGGAGTTGCAGGTCACCCAGGAGTACACCGGCCAGCAGCGCCACGTCTGCCACCTCGGCCCGTGGTGGAGCGAGGTGTTGCGGTTCGCGCCGTGGGGTCCGGGCGGGCGGACAGTCGCCGACGTGGCCGCGGGGGAGGCGGGCGAGGGTGGTGGCCTGGTCGCGGTCGCCAACGTCGGCGACGACCTCTTCTGGACCGGGCACCCGCTGGCGCAGGCGAACCTGTACACCGTCGGCCGGCTCGCCCGGGATCCCCGGCTGGATCCCCGGGCGGTCCTCGACGAGTGGATCGCGCTGACCTTCCCGCCGTCCGCGATGGCCGACCCGGAGCTGGTCGGGCGGACGCTGCACGAGGTCATGGACGACTCCTGGCGTACCTATGAGCGGTACACCGCCCCGCTGGGCGTCGGCTTCATGGTTCATCCCGGTGACCACTACGGCCCCGACGTGGACGGGTACGAGTACACCCGGTGGGGCACGTACCACTTCGCGGATCGCGATGGCGTGGGTGTGGACCGCAGCCGCGCGTCGGGCACCGGCTTCGCCGGTCAGTACCCGCCGTACTGGCCCCAGGTGTTCGAGTCGACCGAGCGGTGCCCGGACGAGCTGCTGCTCTTCTTCCACCACGTCCCGTACGGGCACCTCCTGCACAACGGTTCCACGGTCATCCAGCACATCTACGACACCCACTTCGCGGGCGTCGAGGAGGTGGCGGCGATGCGGGGGCGGTGGCGGACGTTGAAGGGGTTGATCGACCCCGCCGTGTACGAGCGGGTGGAGCAACGCCTCGACGAGCAGGTGCGCAGCGCCACCGAGTGGCGGGATCAGATCAACACCTACTTCTTCCGCAAGTCCGGCGTGCCGGACGCGCGCGGGCGTCGCATCCACTGACCCCGCGGCTTCCGGAAGCATCCCGATAACACCTCGCCGGGCAGGTCCGTCGATGGTTCGGTCGGTGCCCGTCGATGCACAGGTCACAGCCGGCCCCGACCACCGAAAGGCTTCCGGAAGTCTTGACAATCGACTTCTCTCGATTGAAGCTGACAAGGTCACGCGAGCCGCGGTCAGGGTCGGGCGAAGGGCAGTCCTCGACTTACTCCCCTTCCATGCGCCATTCTGCTGAGGAATCGCGAACGATGACACTGAAAACAAGAACGCTCGGCGTCGTCACGGCCGTGGTCACACTGGCCGCCGCCGCGTTGACGTTCGCCGCGCCGGCGTCGGCGGCGACGCTGACCCAGGTGACCGGCTTCGGCACCAACCCCACCAATCTCCGGATGCACCTGTACGTCCCGGACCGGGTGGCCACCCGGCCGGCGGTCCTGCTCGCCCTGCACTACTGCACCGGATCCGGTCCGGCGTACCACTCCGGCACCCAGTACGCGTCCCTCGCCGACCGGTACGGGTTCATCGTGATCTACCCGTCGGTGACCCGCAGCAGCCTGTGCTGGGACGTGTCCTCACCGCAGGCGCTGCGCCGGGGCGGCGGCAGCGACCCCGTCGGGCTCATGTCGATGGTCGACTACGTACGGCAGCGGTACGCCGCCGACCCGGCGCGGATCTTCGCCACCGGCACCTCGTCCGGGGCCATGATGACGAACGTCCTGCTGGGCGACTACCCGGACGTGTTCGCGGCCGGCGCGTCCTTCGCCGGGGTGCCGTTCGGCTGCTTCGCCACCGGGGGCGGCTCGGAGTGGAACAGCGAGTGCGCGAACGGACAGCTCATCAGAACCCCGCAGCAGTGGGGTGATCTGGTCCGCGAGGCCTATCCCGGTTACACGGGTCGTCGCCCACGCATGCAGATCTGGCACGGCACCAACGACGAGACGCTGCGCTACCCGAACTTCGGCGAGCAGGTCAAACAGTGGACCAACGTGCACGGGCTGAGCCAGACCCCGACGTACACCGACTCGCCGCAGTCCGGCTACACCCGCACCCGCTACGGGAGCAGTGGCGGAACGGCCCCGGTCGAGGCGATCAGCATGCAGGGCGTCTCGCACAACCTGCCGGTCGACGCGGCGCAGGTGATCCGCTTCTTCGGGCTGGACACCGGCACCCCGCCCACCACCCCGCCACCGACGACCCCCCCGCCGCCGACGACCCCGCCCCCGACCACTCCGCCGCCGACCGGCGGTGGTTGCCGGATCGGGTACGCGGTCAACGCCTGGAACACCGGCCTCACCGCCAGCGTGACCATCACCAACACCGGTGCGACGGCGGTGAACGGATGGGCCCTGACGTTCGCGCTGCCCACCGGCCAGCGCATCACCAACGGCTGGAACGCGCAGTACTCCATGACGAGCGGTGCGGTGACCGCCCGCAACGTCTCCTACAACGCCGCCATCGCCCCGAACGCGTCGGTCGACATCGGCTTTCAGGCCACCCACGAGGGCGGCACCGGTAAGCCCTCGTCCTTCGCTCTGAACGGCATCGCCTGCTCGGTGGCCTGACCCCTCGGGACACCACCACCATCGATTGGAGTTGCACGATGAGAAACGCGCAATGGAAGGCGGTATCGAGAGCCGCCCTCGCGCTGACCGGGGTGAGCGCCCTCGCCGCCGGCGTGGCGATGGTCCTGGCTGCTCCCGCCGCCGCCGGCACCACGCTCGGTGCGTCCGCCGCCGAGCAGGGTCGGTATTTCGGCGCCGCGGTGGCCGCCAACAAGCTGAACGACAGCGCCTACACGACGATCCTGAACCGCGAGTTCAACTCGGTGACGCCCGAGAACGAGATGAAGATCGACGCCACCGAGCCGCAGCAGGGCCAGTTCAGCTACGGCGCGGCGGACCAGATCGTCAACCACGCGCGCACCCGCGGGATGCAGGTGCGTGGTCACGCCCTGGCCTGGCACTCGCAGCAGCCCGGCTGGATGCAGAACATGAGCGGCACCGCGCTGCGCCAGGCGATGCTCAACCACGTCACGCAGGTGGCGACGCACTTCCGGGGACAGGTCGTCGCGTGGGACGTGGTGAACGAGGCGTTCGCCGACGGTGGCTCCGGCGCCCGGCGGGACTCCAACCTCCAGCGGACCGGCAACGACTGGATCGAGGCGGCCTTCCGGGCCGCCCGGGCGGCCGACCCCGGCGCGAAGCTCTGCTACAACGACTACAACACCGACGACTGGTCACACGCCAAGACCCAGGCCGTGTACACGATGGTGCGCGACTTCAAGCAGCGTGGCGTACCCATCGACTGCGTCGGTCTCCAGTCGCACTTCAACAGCGGCTCGCCGTACCCCGGCAACTACCGCACCACGCTGTCCAGCTTCGCGGCGCTCGGCGTCGATGTGCAGATCACCGAGCTGGACATCGAGGGGGCGTCGGCGGCCACGTACCGCAGCGTCGTGCAGGACTGCCTCGCCGTGACCCGCTGTAACGGCATCACCGTCTGGGGCATCCGGGACAGCGACTCGTGGCGGGCCTCGCAGACCCCGCTGCTGTTCACCAGCGGCGGCGCCAAGAAGCCGGCGTACGACGCGGTACTCGCCGCGCTGAACAACGGGACGACCCGCCGCCGACCACCCCGCCGCCGACCACTCCGCCGCCGACGACTCCGCCCCCGACGACTCCGCCCCCGGG
This sequence comes from Micromonospora sp. NPDC005206, assembly GCF_040608175.1. Taxonomy (NCBI): domain Bacteria; kingdom Bacillati; phylum Actinomycetota; class Actinomycetes; order Micromonosporales; family Micromonosporaceae; genus Micromonospora; species Micromonospora sp. NPDC005206. The sequence continues at coordinate 365,270 of NZ_JBEXHU010000001.1, read as the reverse complement.
ACCCGGTGGCTGCACCGCGACGGTGGCGGTGAACCAGTGGACGGGTGGCTTCGTGGCGACGGTGCGGGTGACGGCCGGATCAGCGGCGATCAGCTCCTGGGCGGTGACGATCACGTTGCCGTCGGGCGCGACGGTCACCAACGCCCGGAACGCCAACCGCAGCGCTGACGCCGGAACGACGCGCTGGACGAATGTGGCCTACAACGGCCGGGTCAGCGCCGGGCAGTCCACCGAGTTCGGATTCCAGGCCAACGGCACCGCCGGCGGCCTGACCCCGGCCTGCGCCGCGGGCTGACGCACACCGGCCGGTGTGGAGGATGGCCCCGAATCCTCCACACCGGCCAGGGCGGTCAGGTTCGGCAGATCTTCACGTTCGGCTGGACGTCCAGCTTGTTGAACACGTTGTCCACCCGACCGATACCCGCCTTCTCCTCGATCGAGCCGGCGTTGAACAGCCTCAGGAAGGTGTTGACCGCCTTCACCAGGCCGGCTGGGATGCTGTAGCCGACGCCGTACTCCAGGAACACGCCGAGCTGGGTGCTGCGGCACAGCTCGATCGGCGCGCCCAGGGCGGAGCCGACGGTCAACCCCACCGAGGCGGTGACCGTCGCGTACAGCCCGGCGGTGAACCCGAAGACGCCCAGGCCGGCGCGGAAAAAGGCCTGGTAGTGGACGATGATCCCGCTGACGCCGACTGATGGCCCGTAGATCGAGTCGGTGATGCTGTTGCGGACGGTGAGGTTCCACGGCTTCGTGACGCCGAAGGCGCCGTCGGCGTAGCCGAACCCGACTGAGCCGCCGAGCGACCACTCGCCGGCCGCCTTGATGTTGCCGTCCTTGGAACTGAACGCCGTCTGCACCCCGATGAGCTGGTTGGCGGTGATGGAGAACGGAACGCCGAGGATCTGACCGACCGGCACGCTGAAGTCCAGGGGGATCGGAATGCGCTTGTTGACGTTGTGCCCGGCGTCGGTGGCGCCTGCGATCTCGATCCGCAGCCCGGACATGCCGTCGATCCGCAGTTCCGCCCGACGGACCGTGCCACCCCGGATCTCCAGGTGGAACCGGGCCGACGGGCTCTTCATCAGCAGGGTGACCGTACCGGTGATGCGGATCCCGCCGCCGTTGTAGCTGAAATGTGCGCCGACCCCGTTCGCGCAGCAGATCGGGGTGACCGGAAACCCGGCGATCCCTCGTGCATCGGCCGCGGTCGCCGGTGCCACGGCGAAGGGCACGCCGACGACCGGCGTCATCGATCCGCCGCCGCCGCTGCCGGCTCCGGCCTCGGCGTCGTACTCGGCCCAGAACGGCGTGCCGGCGTCGTAGCGGATCGGATTCTCCAGGGAGACCGGACCGTCGGTGGCGAAGGTGCCGTCGCGGATCACCTGGGTGATGTCCACCGGCCCCAGGGTCACCGCCAGATCGTTCCCGTCGCGGCGGACGTCGAGCACCCGCCCGACCGACCGCCCGGTGAGGAACATGATCTTCCCCCGGGCGAGCCGGTCGGCGCCGCTGGCGTCGGGGTCGATGCGCCAGGTGAGTGCGTCGTCGGAGAGCCCGCGCACCGACCCGCCCCCGCCGCCAACGAACACCACGTCGGGCTGGTAGGTCACGTGTCGATCCGGCGCGGGCGCCGCCCCGTACCGCTGGTCTGCGCCACTGCCCCCGGCCGGTGGAACCGGTGACGTCGGGCCCGCCCCACCCCGGTCGCAGGCCGCGAGAAGCAACAGCGTCACCGCGACCAGCGCTGTCATGGCCCGGCGACCCCGGGACCCCGCTGCCAGCATGTCGCCTCCTCGCGAGCTCAGAGCCGGCCGGCGGCCGTACGGGCCACGGCTGCCAGGGCGGTGCGGTACTTCGCCGGGTCGTCGGTGCGGACCAGCCGGATGGAGACCCACACCCCGCCCTTGCTGAAGAAGACCGTGCCGTCCTCGGCGTACGCCTCATCGCCCGCGCCGCTGACCGGGGTCAGTTCGTGCCCGAGTTCGCGCTCGATGTCGAGGAACTTCTTCGCGCCGGGGCCGACGAACACCTCGACCTGAGCGGTCGGGCCGCTGACCGGACCGGTGTAGGTGCAGGTGTCCCGGTCTGGCGCCGGCTTCTCCAGTGGGTCGTCCAACGGGGTGCCGGCCAGCTCCTCGGCGTCCTTCTTGGACACGAGGGCGCAGGCGTCGACGGTGGACGCGGCGGGCGACTCCTCGTCCGGCGTGGCGGCCGGCGGGTCGCCGTCGACCGTGGTGGCGATGCTCGGCTCGGCACCGGCCACCGGGCCGGCTGGGTCCGCGCCGCCGGCGTCGTCGGGGCCGCAGGCGACCAGCGGCAGGAGCAGCAGTGAACACCACAGGGGTGCGATCAGACGGCGCACAGTCATGCTTCCTTCGCCACTCAGGGGAGTTCCGGGTTGGTGAGGCCCGGTTGAAAGAGCCACTGGGCCGGGATCAGCCGGTCGATCCGCCAGGCGGCGGCCGCGGCGGCCGCGGCCACCACCTCCGCGTCGGGCCCCTCGACCAGCGCGATCACGACGTCGTCGGTCGGCAACCGGATGGCCGCGACCAGCCGGCAGTCCGGGGTGCCGAACACCGGCACCGTCCCGCCCGCGCTGGGGGAGCAGTCGTACTGCTCGAGTGCGAACAGGTAGCCGGCCATGAACCCGAGGCTAGGTCGCCGCGGGCGGCGAGCAATCGGGCGTTTCCCTATGCTTGCGCGTCGGCCCTGGTCATCGCGGCACCCAGCTCCGCCCGGGTGGAGATGCCGAGCTTGCGGTAGATCCGAGCGAGGTTCGCCTCGACGGTCTTCGGGCTGACGAACAGCTCGTCGGCGATGGCCCGGTTGGTCCGCCCGCGGGCGGCGAGCTGGGCCACCCGTTCCTCGGTGGGGGTGAGGTGCCGGGGCGTCGGCGGGCGTCCACCGACGCGGGCCAACTCGGCGCGGGCGCGATCCGCGAACGCGGCCGCGCCGATCACGGTGAACTCCGCGACCGCCGCCTCCAGCGCCTGCCGGGCCGGCAGCTTGCGGCGGGCCCGGCGATGCACGATGCCGGCCACGAACAGGCAGCGGGCGCGGTCCAACGGCAACACCTCCGGCGGTACGGCGTCCCGTGCCGCCGTCAGCGCGTCGAGCGCCGCGCCGGGGTCGACACCGGTGGCGCTGTCCAGCAGCGCGCGGGCCCGAGCAGCGCCCAACATCGTCCAGGGACGCGGCAACCGACGGTGTCGGGCGGTCAGCCGGGCCAGCACGGTCGCCGCCAGGTCGAGGTCGCCCACCCCGACGCACGCCTCGATCCAGTCCGGCTCGAACCGCATGGCCAGCGGCTCCACCAGCCCGTTCGCGTCGATCGTCGCGGCCAGGCCGGTGTACGCGGCGGCCGCCTCCGCCATCCGGCCGGCGGAGAGCGCCACGAATCCGGCCAACTGCTGGTGGATCCGTCGGCACCAGTCGTCGTCCAGTTCGTCGGCGAGCCGCAGGCCGGACTCGGCCACCCGGCTCGCGTCGGCCAGCCGGCCCCGGTGCGCGTCGAGCAGCGCGGCAAGCCAGGCCTCACCGACCAGGCCCGTGCCGAGCTGGTCACCCAGCTCCCGGGCCGCGCTGATGTGCCGTTCGGCGTCTTCCCACCGCCCGGCCAGCAACTCGGCCTCGCCGAGGTGGGAGAGCAGCTCGTGTTGCAGCGGCTCGTCGCCCCTCGCCTCGGCGCGGCCCAGCATCCGGTGCAGCCGCAGTCGGGCCCGCTGCGCGTCGTCGATCGACTTCCACCAGATCGCGGGCACCGTGCTCGCCAGCCACGCCGGTTCGTCGCCCTCCAGGGTGAGGGCCCGGTCCAGCAGGTCGGTACGCGGTGGCCGTCCGAGCCGTACCTCCTGGAAGAAGAGCAGGACCAGGGCGGCGGCGAGCAGGTCGTGTTCGTCGTCGCGTCCGTCCAGCAGTGCGGCGGCCGCCTCGGCGTGCTTCCGGGCCGACTCGGTGTGGTCCTGAAAGACGGCAAGGTGGGCATGGATGCGGCCGGCCAGGGCCGAGCCGGCCGGAGCCGCCGCCAACGCCCGGGTGCCGTTGTCCACCGCGACCCGGCTGGCCTCACCGGCGGACCAGGCGACGACGGCCCGCAGCAGGAGCGACTCCGCCCGTACCTCGCCGGTGAACTCGGCCGCGACCGCCTCGGCCGCCTCCCGGGCCGCCGGGAAGTCGCCGCTGTCGAACCGGCAGCGGGCCGCGGCCAGTCGCCGCCGGCCCAGGCGTGGCCGGTCGTCGACCGGGGTGAGTTGGCCCGCGCGGTCGTGCAGATCGGCGGCGAGGTCGGGCGCGCCCCGGCTGTGCCAGCGTTCGGCCGCGGCGGCGAGGGTGTCCGCGACCACCGGGTCCGGGTCCGTCGCGCAGAGCGCGAGGTGCCGGGCCCGCTCGTCCGGATCGGCGAGCAGGTCGGCGAGCTGGCGGTGCAGGCGGCGGCGGACCCCGGGCGGGATACTGGCCCGGACGGCCGCCGCGTACACCGGGTGGGTGAACCGCACGCCGTTCGGCGTCACCACGATCAGCCCGGCCTCCTCGGGCGCGTCCAGCTCGGCGGTGGACACCCCCGCCGCCGCCAGGTCGGCCAGGGTGGGCACGGTCAGCAGCGCGGCGAGCCGCACCGCGGTGCGGCTGGCCAGGGGCAGCCCGGCGAGGACGTCCGCGAGCAGGTGGTGCATGGACGCGGCCACCGGCAGGTCGTCGCCGGGTGCGGGCTGGCGCGGGAGGCGTTGCACGGCGCGGACCACCTCGATGGCCAGCAGCGGATTGCCCTCGGCCTCCCGTGCCACCCGCACGAGCATAGGCCGGCTGAGCGTGACCCCGAGCTGCCCGCGCAGGACGTGGTGTAGCGCGCCGACGTCCAGGGGAGGCACCTCGACCCGTCCGACCGGGCCGCCGACGTGACCCGCATCGAGACCGAGCGGTACGTCGTCGGGTGTGCCCTGGCCACGTCGGCGGCTCAGCAGGGTCGCCAGGCCGGTCACCCGGCGCAGGGCGTACCGCAGCGCGCGTTCGCTGGGCCGGTCCAGCCAGGGCGCGTCGTCGACCGCGAGGAGCACCGTCGGATGGGTGCTCGCCGCCGTCGCGGCCTCCAGCAACGAGCGGGTGGCCGCCCCGACCACCCGTACGTCGACCGCCTCGTGGGCGTCGCCGGAGAGGAGCACCACCTCGGCGGCGATCCGCTGTGGCCGGGGCAGCTCGGCGACCCGGTCGGCGAGCGGGCGGAGCAGGTCGGCCAGGGCCGCGTACGGGAACTCGGATTCGGCCTCGGTGGGCGCGCAGCTCAACACCAGCCACCCGGCCTGCGTCGCGTGCGCGACCAGCGCCCGCCACAGCTCGGTCTTGCCGATGCCGGCAGGCCCTTCCAACAGCACCGGCCCAGGCTGGCTCAGGAGGCGCCAGGCCTGGTCGAACACCTCGTCCCGCCCGACGATGGCGCGTCGCATGCGGGAATTCTGGCATCGAGCAGGTCGACGGACCATCCCGCCAACGGGTGACCGGGCTGGCTCGTCGGTCGGGCCGTTGAGCAGGCGTACGGTGCCGTCCGCCCAGCACCGGTGTGCCGTGCCATTTCAGCGTGCCTGGCCTGCGGCGTCCGTGCCGCGGTTGGCTGCGCCCGGCGGCAGCACCTTGGATCGGGTCGGCCGTGCGGGACGCTCAGGGCTGTGCTGGTTCGTGCCTGTCGAGCTGCCCCAGATGTGGGCCCGTGACCGTACGTCCCCGTCCCCGTCTCGGGCGCGACGCGCGCCGAACGCCGCCCCCAGCCCGGACGGCCGTAGACCCACGTCGGTGTCGGCATTGAGACTCGCGTGTTCGTTCGGGATGAGCTCTTCCTCCGCACGCCGGCAGCCACCGGAGCGCGTCACGGACCGTCGCCGAAGCGGGCTAGCGCCGACAACCGGATCTGTCGATGACCGGATGCAGGGGATTCAACCGGACGGAAGTGCCGAGCAGCGATGGATCTACGGGCCGCTCGGCGATGCGGTTGTCCGTGCTTCGTCGCGACGAGGCAGCCGGTCAGGCTCAGGCAGGGAACGAAGCAATGCCGGCAGGGCGCCAAACACGAGGGGAAGGCCGCCCAGCTCGCCGATCCCGACCCATGCGATGTCGTCATGCTCCTCAGGTGCACGGTTGGTGGGAGAGCCGACCCAGTCTCTGATTTGCCAGACGCCCACGTGGACGGCGTCCTCGCCACTGCCGGCATGCAGGTCGCCCAACCGTGACGAGGACTCCGCCACAATGTGAACCCCTAGCTCCTCGTGCATCTCACGCGCGAGGGCCTGTAGTTCCGACTCACCCGCTTCGACGTGCCCCCCGGGCAGATCCCAGAGATCCGGGTATGCCCGGCGGGTCGGGCTGCGGTGTACCAGCAGGACCGCGCCGTTCTCCACGAGTGCGCCGCAGACGACGACATGCATGACGGGATTAGAGCACAGGGATAGGACAAGCTCGCTCCAGCCAGAGGGCACGCGCTGGCGGAATCCCAGCGCCCGCGCCACTCGGCGCGACGGTTCCGGTCGAGCCCGCCACTGCGGCAGCAGATGGTTCGCCAAACCGTCCGCGGCTGCGACGGAGGCAACGGCACGTGCCAGCCCGCGCCCACGGTGATTCGGCTTTGTAGGCCATGGAGGCATCCTCACGCCTGGCCCAGTGTTCACGCCACCGAGTTCGCAGCTGTCAGGGTCGGCACCCACATTGGCCGCAGACCATACGCTACGCAGCCGTCGCCATAACTGCACCAAGCCCGCACCCGGTCGTGCCGAACTGAGCGCGGTCAGTGTGTTCGGGTTTCCCAGGCCGGCTGCTGGGGCTCGTCGTTGTGCACGATGACGTCGACGTGATCGGTTGGGCGGACCGTAGCGTAGTAGAGCTGTTGGGAGGGGATGTATCGCTCGCGCCAGCGCCGTTCGACGTCGGCCCGAGATGACACCCGGCGCTCTCGGGTCACGGCACGATCCACGGTCTTCTCGAGCGCGGTCGACACGAAGATGCGCAGGTCCCACCGATCAATCAGTTCCGGGCGCATGAGGAAGACGCCGTCGAAGACCAGCACGGCGTCGGCGGGCGCAGTCGTGACCGGCGGGGACAACGCGGTATCCGCCGTGTGGTTGTAGACCGCGGATTGGAAACGCCGATCTCCGCCCGGGCCGAGCGGATCGAGCAGAACCCGGTTCAGCGCCTCGTAGTCGTGGGCGTCGAAGTAGCAGCCTTCGGCCGAGTACTCACCGCGCGGATAGCGCTGTGTCCGGGGGAAGAGGAAATCGTCGATCGTCGCGCGGATGACGTCGTGGCCCTGTGTGCGCAAGACGACGGCCAGCTCGTCGGCGAGGGTGGTCTTGCCTGCGGCGGGCGGTCCGTCGATGGCAACCCGCGTCGGGTGTGCGGCTGTGACGGACCCGACTGCCTCAGCCAGGCGGCCGAGCACCTCGTCGCGGGTGCCTTGGTCCATGTCCTGCCCCGTCCTGGTCTGGCGAAGGTCGCCGTGTCGGGCCGACCTTATGTCTGACAGCCCCTTCGCGCCCGCCACTCCCCGAGCCAGCGGGATTGCCCCAATGCGGAAGTGGCTTCGGTCGCGGCGCAAACGGACTGTCATGCCGCGGCTTCGTCATCCTCGACGCTGACGACGGCGGGCGCTGGTCGCTCAGTACAGCGTGACAGCTCATACCGGCGACCGTGCGCATGGCACGGCAACGGGTGGACGTCGCCTCGCCGCGGATGGACGTGTGGTGGCGCCCGACGCATGAGCGCGTCGATGAGCGCAATGTGCTCTATGTGGTGTAGCCAGGGCCCCGAGGAAGATGCGAATCGCTCCCGGGTGGACGGCAGTCCCGACGTGCCTCGGACGCCTGAGCCGTCCGATCACGACCGGACGCCGCCGCACCGGCCGGCTACGGCGTCCAGTCGCGTCGGAGTAGACCGTAGATCACCATGTCTACGAAGCCGTCGCCGTCGTACTCGCGCTCCCGCTGGGTGCCTTCGTGCGTGAAGCCGCACGTCTCCGCGGTCCGCCGCATGGCCGTGTTGCTGGCCAGCGTCTCCAATTCCAGACGGCGTAGGTTGCGGTTGCGGAAGCCGTACCGGCAGAGCAGCCGGATCACCTCGGTCCCGTACCCCTGGCCACGCGCCTCAGGTAGCAGCGAGATGCCGAGGTGGGCGTACTGATTGAACGCGTTGATCCCCCACAGCACGCTGCCACCGAGGAAAGTGCCGTCGGCCACGGTTTCGGCCAGCAGCGACACCGTGGTCTGGCCGTCGGGCGGCTCGGTGACCTGCTTCTCCAGCCGGGCCCGGACCTGGCCGACGTGGCGCGGCAGGAACGGCTCGCCGTCTGTGATCAGGTGCAACTCGGGATCACCGTACAGGCGGAACATGTTCGGCGCGTCGTCGGGCGTGGGCGGGCGCAGTCGGACCCGGTCGGTGGCGAACATGCCGCGACGCTAACAGCCGGCATGGAGATCCACGACCGGGTTAGACCGGGGCACCCGGACCGCGCGAGGGTGCTGGTCTCCGAGCCGCGGCGTACCAATATGACGAGATGAGTGCGTTGCTTATCCCGCCGAGCAGCTATACCGCAGGGTGGGAGTCGAGCAGGAATTGGTGCAGGTCGCCGAGGGCAGCGAGATTGGTTGGGGTCAGCCGACGGACCTCGCCGCGGAAGGACCGGAGTTCCAGCCAGCTGTCAGATGCGGCTGCCGCGAGCTTGGGCAGCAGGGTGTCCAGGCGGGGGCGTGGGTACACCTTGAACGCGCGATCGCGCTCGGGGTAGGGGCCTTGGATGTCGAAGCGCAGGTCGACGACCGGATGCGGTCGACGCGCCCAGTCGCTGTAGGGCAGCGCCCCGTGCCCGTGGATCCGGGCGTCGACGAAGGCCTCCGCATCGGCGTCGCCGATCTCGCAGTCGTAGATCGGAAAGACGGTGGCCACCTTGGCTGCGATCGTCGGGTGAGCGACGGCGGCTTGGCCCAGCGCGGGCGAGCACAGCAGCGCGTGGCTGAACGGCCCTGCCGGGCGCGACAGGGCGATCTTGTGGTGCGATTGCCCATCGAAGGGAAGGTCGCGAACGGTGACGACCGTCTCCAGGAACTCCGCGACGGACTCCGGTCGATGCGACGATTCGTGGACGTTGAACGCGAGAGCACTGCGGCCCTGGTCACGCAAGATCAGGTAGCGGTAGAACCCTTTACCTGGAGACTTCGGATAGATCTGTGCGTGGCAAACCACGTCACGGAATTCCTCCACGGGCCGATACTGCGGTCGCGGAAGCCCGTAAGCCCGCTTTGCTACCGCGTCGGCGATAGTCCCTACCACGAGCGCGTCCGGGTCGCCGATCGGTGCGGGTAGGCCGGCTACCTCGAGGAAGCCCTTGCGAAGCTGCCCCCTGATCTTCTTCTCGACGTGCGACTTCGCGTGACGCTCATCCAGCAATGCCACGGTCGTCGACCCGCCACGACGGCTACCGTCACGGCCCCAACTTATGAAGCAGCGGATGCCTTCCTGACGAATCTGCCAGAACTCACAGGCGCCGCCTTGGACCCGCTCGAACCGCCGCCAATGGCCCACCCAACGCCCACCTTCCTGCCGCGGCGACCCTACCAACGACGCACGCTCATCCCGCGAACCGGTGCTGGAACGGGCTGGCTCCACGTGTCGGTCAGCTGGCGAGTTGGTCGCGGCGGCGGGTGAGGTAGGCCCGCTCGGCGGGGTTGCCGGCGAGACCGATGGCCCGGTCGTACGCCGCCCGCGACTCGCCGCCGCGCCCGAGTCGCCGCAGCAGGTCGGCGCGCGCGGCGTGGAAGGCGTGATAGCCGTCGAGGATCTCGGCGAGACGGTCGATCTCGGCGAGCCCGACCTCGGGTCCGTCGACCTCGGCGACCGCGACCGCCCGGTTGAGCCGCACGATCGGCGAGGGGTCGAGCAGCATCATGCGGCCGTAGAGGGCGACGATGGTGGACCAGTCGGTGTCTCGGGCGGATGGGACATCCATGTGGACCACGTTGATCGCGGCCTGCAGTTGGTAGCGCCCGGGTGGGTCACCGCCGGCCGCCACAGCCTCGACCCGCTCGCGGATCAAGGCTCTGCCCTCGGCGATGAGGGTGCGGTCCCATGCGCCGCGATCCTGCTCGTCGAGGGTCACCAGTTCCCCGGTGCGGGACACGCGCGCCGGCCGCCGGGCGTCGGTGAGGAGCATCAGGGCAAGCAGGCCGGCTACCTCGCCGTCGTCCGGCAGGAGAGTTCGGAGCAGGCGGCCAAGGCGGATCGCCTCGTCGGTGAGGTCGACGCGCACCGGCTCTTCCCCCTCGGTGGCGAGATAGCCCTCGTTGAAGACGAGGTAGACGACCGCGAGCACACCGGCGAGCCGCTCGCGGATGTCGTCGTCCCTGGGCACCCGGTAGGGAATGTGTGCCGCCTTGATCTTTGCCTTGGCGCGGGTGATCCGTCGCGCCATCGTGGTCTCCTGAACCAGAAAGGCGCGGGCGATCTCGGGGACGGTGAGGCCGCCGAGCAGGCGCAGGGTGAGCGCCACCCGGGCCTCCAACGCGAGCGCAGGGTGGCAGCAGGTGAAGACCAGTCTGAGCCGGTCGTCCTCGACCGGGCCGGTGGGCTCATGAGGGGTGTCGTCGTAAACGATCCGGGCCGCCTCGTGCTTGGCGTCGCGCTGCGATTCGCGACGGAGCCGATCGATCGCCTTGCGGATCGCGGTGGTGGCGAGCCAACCGCCGGGACTGGGCGGTACACCGTCACGCGGCCACCGCTCCGCCGCCGCTACGAACGCCTCAGCCGTCGCTTCCTCGGCGACGTCGAGGTCGCCGAAACGGCGCGCGAGGCCGGCGACCACCCGCGCCCACTCCTCGTGGTGGACACGGGTGATCGCCTGCTCGACGGTGGGATCGGTCACGGCTCCGGCAGCGCTCGGACGGATTTCTCGGACAGCAGGTGCCTGGGCGCCGCGTTCACTCCTTCCCGGAGCCGTCACGCCGGGCCTCCCCGGGACCTCGGAACCGGTGCACCTCCTGCGGCCAGTCGAGCACGGTCGCGAGCCGGCCGGCCCAGTATCGCGCCGCCGCGTCGTCGGGCACGTCCACGACGGCGAAGCCGCCGAGGTGCTCCTTGGTCTCGACGTACGGGCCGTCGGTGAAGACGGGCTTGCCGTCAACCCGCTCGACACTGCACACCGCGGTGGACCGGTCGAGCCCGCCGTTGCTGAAGATCAGGACACCCTCGGCCTGCATTTCCTCAATCACGGCCCGGGAGGCCGTGCCCTTCTCGCGTATCTCCTCCGCCGTGTGGTCGGGCACCCACTCGTCGTTGAAGGTGATCAGGTACTCCGTCATGGTCGTCTCCTCTCAGTCCCCGGACGAGGGCCTTTCCCGACTCCTCGTGTCCGTCGGCCCAGCCGGCCGCCGCACCACTGGTTCCACGAACGGCTGCGCCTCGATACGACACCATCCCGGAAACTCATCTTCAAGGCAGCCCTGGCAGCAGGACACCACTGCGGTCCACCGTGTGTTTACCTTCCGATATGCCGCACCCCATGATGTTTGACGAGGCAGACCCACTCCTGAGCCGGCTGCGGGCGCTCGCCCTGGCCTTCCCCGACGCGGCCGAGAAGATCTCCCACGGCCATCCCGCCTTCTTCACCACCAAGGTCTTCGCCTACTACGGGGGATCGGTGAAAGTCGACGGGGTCCATCGGCAGCATGAACATTCGTTGCTCGTGCTGGTTGATCCCGACGAGCGAGTGGCGCTGTTGGACGAGGAGCGCTGCTTCGTGCCGGCCTACCTGGGTCCCTACGGGTGGATCGGGGTAGACCTGACCGGAGACACCGACTGGGACGAAGTCGACGAGTTACTCGACGCCAGCTACCGACGTACGGCCGGGCTACGCAGGGTTGCCGTGCTCGACTCCCGGCGTTCCCGACCGTGATGCGGTGTGCGTGATCTCAGTGGCGCCGTGGGCCCACGACCCCTCGAACCAGGATTCGTGTTCCGTGCCGTAGAGCGACTCATACTGCACCCGAATTGTGATTCGCTGCGTCACCGCCGTCCAGAAATCGGCGTCTCGCGTGGGGCCATACGCCTCAAGAGCAAAGATCATCATCTCGTGACCGACCGGGATGTGCCTGCCGGGACGGAGTGACACGAAGTGCGGCCAGAGCGGGAAGGTGCCGCGCAGGGGGTCGACGACGTGCTTCTCCCATGGGCCGACGGCTTCGCCGTCAAGGAACAGCATGGTGGTCTTGATGATGGCTGGCCCGAGGCCGGCATTGGTGATTTTGATGCCTGCCGTTTGTCCATCGTGTCGTAGGCAATCGAAGCCCAACAAAGGTCGGACGGACTGCCAGTTGTGTCGCCGCGTCGCCCTCATCTCCCCGATCGACACCACCAGGGAAGCGATAGCGATCGTCGTCGCGCAAGCCGCGATGATTGAGCTTGCATCCATGCCTTCTCCCGACCTGGAGGGGTTCAGCCGTCGATGCGGGTGATGTTGCGGATCTTGTTGGACGCGTCCAGGGCGGCCACCTTGTACGCCTCGGCCAGCGTCGGGTAGTTGAACACCGCGTCGACCAGGTAGTCGATCGTGCCGCCGCAGCCGATCACGGCCTGCCCGATGTGGACGATCTCGGTGGCGGCCGTCCCGAACACGTGCACGCCGAGCAGCCGGCCGTCGTCAGGTGAGACGAGCAGCTTCAGCATCCCGTACGAGTCACCCACGATCTGGCCGCGAGCCAGCTCGCGGTAGCGCGCGATGCCCACCTCGAACGGCGTCGACGTGTCGGTCAGCTGCGCCTCGGTCTGCCCCACGAAGCTGATCTCCGGAATCGTGTAGATGCCGATCGGCTGGAGGCCGTGCATCTCCCGGATCGGCTCGCCGCAGGCGTGCTGCGCGGCCAGCCGGCCCTGCTCCATCGACGTGGACGCGAGGGCCGGGAAGCCGATCACGTCACCCACCGCGTAGATGTTCTCCACCGAGGTGCGGTAGTTGGCGTCCACCTTGATCCGGCCGCGCCGGTCCGCCTCCAGCCCGGCTGCCTCCAGAGCGAGGTCGTCGGTCTGGCCCTGCCGGCCGGCCGAGTACATGACCGTGTCCGCGACGATCTTCTTGCCGCTCTTCAGGATGCACAGCGCCGCAGTCTGGTGTTTCTCGACGGCGGCGACCTCCTCGCCGAAGCGGAACGCCACGGACAGGTCGCGCAGGTGGTACTTGAGCGACTCGACGATCTCCTCGTCGCAGAATTCGAGCATCCGGTCCCGGCGTTCCACCACGGTCACCTTGGTGCCGAGGGCGGCGAACATGGACGCGTACTCCATTCCGATGACACCGGCGCCGACCACGACCATGCTGCGGGGTACGGCCTGGAGGTTGATGACGCCGTCGGAGTCCACGATGGTCCGGTCGTCGAAGTCGACGCTGTCCGGGCGGGCCGGGCGGGTGCCCGCCGCGATGATGATTTTGTCGAACGTCACCCTGGACTCGCGGCCGGAGCCGCCGTCGACCCAGATCGAGTGCGCGTCCGCGAACCTGCCGGTGCCGGTGATCATCGCGACCCGGTTGCGGGCGAGCTGGTTGCGGATGACGTCGGTCTGCCGGGTGATCACGTGCTGGGTCCGGGCGGCCAGGTCGCTGACCGTGATCTCCTCCTTGACCCGGTAGCTGCTGCCGTAGAGGTCCCGCTGGCTGAGCCCGGTCAGATAGAGCACAGCCTCGCGCAGAGTCTTGGACGGGACGGTGCCGGTATTGATGCACACCCCACCGATCATGTCGCGGCGGTCCACGATGCCGACCCGCCTGCCGAGCTTGGCGGCGGCGATCGCGGCCTTCTGCCCGCTGGGTCCGGAGCCCAGCACCACCAGGTCGTAGTCATACACAACCGTTAGCGTCGCAAGATGTCGGCACCCGCGCCAGACCCGATCAGCCGAGCAGGCGGCGTTCCCAGGCCCAGGCGGCGATCTCGACCCGGTTGCGGGCCTTGAGCTTCATCTGCACGCTGGCCAGGTGGGTCTTGACCGTGCCGACGGCGATGAAGAGCTGCGTGGCGATCTCGGCATTGGTCAGGCCCCGGGCGACGAGCTTCACGACGTCGAGTTCCCGCGGGGACAGGCCGGCGTCGTCGCGCGCCGGAGCGGGTGAGCTGAGGTGCTCCAGCAGTCGTACCGTGATCGACGGGCTGATCAGCGCGTCACCGGAGACGGCCGCGCGGACCGCTTCCACCAGCAGCGCCGGGCCGGAGTCCTTGAGCAGGAAACCGCAGGCGCCGTTGGAGAGCGCAGTGTGCACGTACTCGTCCAGGTCGAAGGTCGTCACCACGACCACCCGGACCGGGTCGGCGACGCCCGGCCCGGCCAGCAGCCGCAGTGCTTCGAGGCCGTCGAGGCGGGGCATCCGGATGTCCAGCAGCACCACGTCCGGGCGGAGTCGCCGGGCCAGCTCGACGGCGACGACCCCGTCGGCGGCCTCGCCGATCACCTCCATGTCCGGCTGTGCCCCGATGATCATGCCGAAGCCGGTGCGGACCATCGCCTGGTCGTCGGCGATCAGCACCCGGATCATCGGCTCACCGCCGTGCGCAGCGGGAACGCCGCATCGAGCACCCAGCCGCCGGTGACGCCAGGCCCGGCGGAGATCGTGCCGCCGAGGGCGCGTACCCGTTCGGTGAGGCCGATCAGGCCGAAGCCGTGTCCCCGGGTCGGCGTGGTGCGCGCCGACGCGCCGTCGTCGGCCACCCGGACCAGCAACCAGTCGGGGGTACGTCGCACCGCCACGTCCACGGACCGGGCGTCCGGCGCGTGCTGACGGGTGTTGGTCAGCCCCTCCATCACCATCCGGTACGCCGAGGTCGAGACCTCCACCGGCAGCCCGTCCAGGTCGCCGTCGACGTGTAGCCGGGCCGGTGCGCTCGCCGTGCCGTTGAACCCCGTCAGCAGCGGCGCCAGGTCCGCCACACCGGCCAGCGGGGCCAGCGGGGCGTCCGGCGGGGCGTCCGGGTTGCGCAGGATCCCCACCATCCGCCGCATCGACGCCATCGTCTCCGCGCCGGCCCGCTCGATCTGCTCCAGGGCGACGATCACCCGCTGCGGGTCCTGCTCGGCGACGAACCGGGCACCCTGCGCCTGCACCACGATGCCGGTCACGTGGTGGGCGATGAAGTCGTGCAGGTCACGGGCGAACTCGGCGCGCTGCTCGGCCCGGACCAGCGCGATCGCCCGCTCCCGACCGGCGGCGATGATCCGCAGGTAGAGCCCCACCCCGGCGGCGCCGGCCGCGGCGAGCACCTGAAGCAGACCGAAGATCACGAGCAGGCTGTCGGTGCCGGTGCGCAGCGGCACCGCGGCGACGGCCAGTCCGGCGGCCACCGCCGCCCACGGGGCGAGCCGGGGCGCGCCCCAGCGGGTCACCACGAAAACGACCCCGAGCAGCCCGGCCGACTCGGCGAGCCCCCAGCTGCCGCCGAGCACGTAGCTGTTATGGGCGACGACCCGGATCCCCGCGGTCACGGCAAGTGAGGCGGTGGCGAGCGCCAGCGCGGCCAGCGGCAGTCGGCGGGAATTCGGACGGTGCACCGGCAGCCAGAGGGGCACCGTCGCCACCGCCAGCCCCAGCCGCACCAGCAGGAGCAGGACAGCGCCCGTGCTCATGCTCCCGGACGCGCTGAACCGCAGGTCGAAGAGAGTGAGCAGGCCAATGGCCAACAGGCCGGCAGCCTGGGCCAGGCGTACCGACAGACGTCGAAGGTCCGGCGTGCTCATGGTGACCCAGCGTAGCCAGCCAGGTGGGGCTGCCAGATCAGCCGAAAGACAGACCCGGCGCGGTCGATACCTCACCCCGGGCCGATGCGCCCACCGTCCGGCGGCGGCGACGCTTCCCACGTCACATCGCAGCCACTGGAGGAACAATGACGACGCATGCCCCGCCGGAGACCAGCCACGCCGCGGTCGCCGCGGTCGACCTGGTGAAGGTGTACGGCAGCGGGGACACCGCGGTCCGGGCCCTGGACGGGGTCTCGGTCGGCTTCAGCCGGGCCGAGTTCACCGCGATCATGGGCTCGTCCGGGTCCGGCAAGTCGACCCTGATGCACTGCCTGGCCGGCCTCGACACGGCCACCTCGGGCCGGGTCCTGCTCGGCGGGACGGAGCTGACGGGCCAGTCGGACCGGACACTGACCCGGGTACGCCGCGAGCGGATCGGGTTCGTCTTCCAGTCCTTCAACCTGCTGCCGCAGCTCACCGCCGCGCAGAACATCACCCTGCCGCTGGATCTCGCCGGCCGGCAGCCCGACGCGGAACTCTTCGCACACCTGGTCGGCGTGCTGGGGCTCGGCCAGCGGCTCCGGCACCGCCCCAGCGAGCTCTCCGGCGGCCAGCAGCAGCGGGTCGCGCTGGCCCGGGCGCTGGTGGCGCGCCCCGAGGTGGTCTTCGCCGACGAGCCGACCGGCAACCTCGACTCCCGCTCCGGCGCGGAGGTGCTCACCATCCTGCGCGACTCGGTACGCGACCTCGGCCAGACCGTCGTCATGGTCACCCACGACCCGATCGCCGCCGCGTACGCCGACCGGGTGGTGCTGCTCGCCGACGGCCGGGTCGCCGGGGAGATCGACAAGCCGGACCAGATGTCGGTCACCGACGCGCTGCGTGATCTGGCGGCCGGCGCGTGAGGGCGACGGTGCTGCGTACCCAGACGAGCGCCGCGGCCCGGCGCCCCGGCCGGCTGGTCCTGACCGGGCTGGCGATCCTGGTCGCGTCGTTCGTCGTCTTCGGCACCGTGCTGGTGCAGCAGATCACCGAACGGACCGTGCGGGACAACCTCAGCGGCACCCCGGCCGCCACCGACCTGGTGATCGGCGACTCCGAGCAGCCGCCACCCACCGTGACGGACCTGCAGCACGTTCGCGCCGTGCCCGGTGTGGCCGAGGCGGTGGGCCGGGTGGCGATCGGGGTCTCCCTCGGCGAGGGATACCTCAACCTGCAGGCCGACCCCGGCACCGGCCCGCTGGCCACGGTCCAGGTGGTCGAGGGCAGCTATCCCGAGGGCCCCGGCGAGATCGCGATCACCCCGCGTACCGCCGAGCGGCTCGGGCTCCGGGTCGGCAGCACGACCAACGGCACGGCCGGTGAACTCACCACGCCGACCCGGCTCACCGTGACCGGCGTGGTCGAAACCGCAGTCGACGCCGGCTCCGACGCGTACGCCCCGGACCGTCTCGTGATCTCCTGGGCGCACCTGACGACCGTGGAGCGCGTCGATGTGCGGGCGGCCCCGGGCGAGTCGGAGGCCGTCCGTCAACGGGTGACCGAGGTGGTCGCGGCAGGCCAGCCGGTCCGCTCCGGCGCGGAGGTACGCCAGGCGGAGGCCGACGCGGCGGCCCAGGAGATCGGGAGGCTCTTCATCCTGGTCGGCATGTTCGTCTCGATCGCGGTCGTCGCGGCCGCGCTGGTGGTCACCTCGACCTTCCGCATCGTCTTCGCCCAGCGGATGCGGCAGCTGGCGCTGCTGCGCGCGGTCGGCGCGAACCGGGGCACCCTGGTCGGGGCGTTGACCGCCGAGGGAGCCCTGACCGGGTTCGTCGCCGGCGTCGTCGGCGTCGCCAGCGCCCTCGCCCTCGGGTACGCGCTGCCGGCGGTCCTGCGCTCCACCGGCCACGCGGTCTCGTCGCCGGGCCTGCCACTGGCGGCGGCGGTCGCGGTGGTGATCGGCGCCGTCGTGATCACCGTGCTGGCCGTTCTGGCGCCGGCACTCTCGGCCGCCCGCGTCTCCCCCCTGGAGGCACTGCGCACGGCGAGCACCACCGCCGGTCGGCGCGGCATCGGCGTACTGCGCCTGGTGTTCGGGTTGCTCCTGGTCGCCGGCGCGGCCCTGGCCGCTGTCGCGACGATCAGCCAGTTGCCGGAGCCGGAGCAGCGGTCGTACGACCCGACGGAGCCGCTGCTCCTGCTGGTCGGGTCCGGTGCGCTGGCGTTCTTCGCGTTGGTCGCGCTCGGGCCGCTGCTGGTGCGTCCGGTGCTGGCCGTGGTGGGTTGGCCGCTGCGCCAGCTCGGGTCGCTCGGGCGGATGTCGGTCGGCGGGATCGGCGGGGCGCCGCGCCGGGCGGCAGCGGTCTCCGTCGTGGTCGCGCTCGGCGTGACCCTGATCTCCGGGGTGGTCATCGGCGGCGCGTCGCTGCAGGTGCTCGCCGAGCGCGAGATGGCGCTCTCGGCACCGAGCGACTTCGAGGTCACCAGCAACGGTGGGACACTGCCGGCCGCTGTCGTGACCCGGGCCGAGGCAGCGCGGGGCGCGCTGTCCCGAGTGGTGCCCTACCGGCGCATCGACGACGTCACGCTGATGCGCGGTGCCGACAGGCTCGGCGACGCCGAGTTCGGGTACCCGACGAACGACCTGGACCTGGCGGTGTTGCCGAGCACCGGCGATCTGGACGTGGCGGAGGGCACGCTGGCCGACCGCGGCCCCGGCCGGATCGTGCTGAACAGCTGGGTCGCCGGGAACGCCGGTCTTCGGGCCGGCGACGCCGTCACGCTCGCCATCGCCGCGCGCAGGGTCGACGTGCGGGTGGCCGCGGTCCTGCCCGGCGACGGCCCGCTGCACGCGGGCATCCTCACCGACCGGGCTGACCTGGACCGGCTCGGCGTGCCGACGGCGTACACCGGTCTGCTGGCCGACGCGGCCGGCTCCGGCGAGGACGGCCGCACCGCCGGCGTGCGGGCGCTGCGGCAGGCGATCGGGGGCAGCGAGGGGGTGGGCCTCGCGGTGCTCGCCGACGAACGGGACCGCAACGACGAGGTGGTGAGCACCCTGGTCTGGATCGCGGTCGGCCTGGTCGGCCTGACCGTGCTGATCGCGGTCGTCGGCGTCGGCTCCACGACCGCGCTCTCGGTGGTGGAGCGGGTACGCGAGTCCGGGTTGCTTCGGGCGATCGGCCTGTCCCGGCCCGGCCTGCGCACGATGCTGACCGTCGAGTCCGGCCTCTACGGGGTGATCGGTGCGACCATCGGTCTGCTGCTCGGCGTCCCGTACGCCTGGTTGGCGGTCCAGACCCTCGGAATCAACGCGCCGCTGACCGTGCCGGTGCTGCCGCTGGTCGGGCTCTTCGTGGCGCTGATCGTCCTGACCGCGTTGGCCGGGGTACTGCCGGCCCGGCGGGCGTCGCGGGTCAGCCCGGTGGTGGCGCTGGGGGCCGATGGCTGAGCACCGCCGCGGGTCGGCGCCGGAAGCCCGGCGCCGACCCGCGGCGACCCGGTCAGGGATGCATGGTGGCACCCTTGAGCACCTTGTCCACCACGTTGCGCGGGGCGTGCAGCGCCAACCCCACGAGGTCGATCTTCTCCCGACCCGCCGCCCGCACGGCGGCCCGGTTGTCCCGGTCGTTACCGGTGGCGAACAGCTCCTGCGTGAAGATCGAGAGGCGTAACCCACGGCTGAGCGCACGCGAGTGCGCGCCGGCCAGCACGGCCCGGTCGCCAGCGAAGACCAGCACCGGCTGGCGGAACATCGGCAGGTACGTGGTGCCGTCCGCGTCGCGGTACTCCTCGCCGAGCAACTCCGGCTCGGCGTTCGCGACGCCGCTGATCAGGAAGGCGGTGACGTTCAGCTGTTGCCAGCCCGCCAGGTCGTTGCGGAGCAGCACGGCAATCTTGGTGGGAAAGCGGATCGGTTCGGACATGGCGTCGAACCTGCCCGAACCGGTACCGGCAGGTCTTGTACGTTCTTAGCGTGGTCACCCGGCCAGCGGGCTCGCACGTCAGCGCGTGGCGACCCTCGGTAGCCGGGGTCGCCGAGGTCTTCCACGCCCACTTCGTGGATCACGCGTACCCGCCGCACACCCACGACGCGTGGACGCTGCTGATCGTCGACGATGGCGCGGTCCGGTTCGACCTCGACCGGCACCGGCACGGCGCGCTGCGGACGTCCGTCACCCTGCTGCCGCCGTACGTACCGCACGACGGCCGCGCCGCCACGCCGCACGGCTTCCGCAAGCGGGTCCTGTATCTCGACACCTCGACGCTCGGTGCGGAGCTGGTCGGCCGCGCGGTCGACCAGCCGAACCTGGCCGATCCGCGACTGCGGCACCGGATCCACCACCTGCATCAGGTGCTCGCCGTACCCGGCGACGAGTTCGAGGCCGACAGCCAGCTCGCGCTCATCCTGGACCGGCTCCGCCAGCAGCTCAGGCAGCCGGCCCGAGCCAGCGTCCAGCCGGCCGCGCGCGGCCTCGCCGTCCAACTGCGTGAGCTGCTGGACGCCCGCACCGTCGAGGGCGTCCCGCTGCGGGAGGCCGCCGCCCTGCTGCACGCCCACCCGACCCATCTGGTCCGGGCGTTCACCCACGTGCACGGGCTGCCGCCGCACTCGTACCTGACCGGTCGCCGGGTCGAGCTCGCGCGTCGCCTGCTCCTCGAGGGGCGGCGTCCCGCCGAGGTCGCCGCCGCGGCGGGGTTCTTCGACCAGGCTCATCTGACCCGCCACTTCCGGCGTCACCTGGGCGTCAGCCCGGCCCGCTACCCGGCCGCGCAGCGCTGGCACGGACCGCGTTCGGGCGAAGCGGCCGTCCCGCCCGCCGGCCGCACCTAGCATCGGGGGAGGACCGTCCCGGACCCGTTCAATGGTGTCCGCAGGTACGGCGCCGGCACGGGGTGCCCGCCGTGGCCCGTCCGTCCGATTCCCGACCCGCGACCAGGAGGCATCGGCATGAGCTACGTCAAGGCCAAGGACGGCACCAAGCTCTACTACAAGGACTGGGGCGAGGGGCCTGTCGTCACCTTCTCCCACGGCTGGCCGTTGAGCGCCGACGCCTGGGACGGGCAGATGCTCTTCCTCGTCCAGAACGGGTTCCGGGTGGTCGCGCACGACCGTCGCGGGCACGGCCGGTCGAGCCAGGCCCGCAGCGGCAACGACATGAACGGGTACGCCGACGACCTGGCCGCCGTCATCGAGGCACTGGACCTGCGGGACGCCACCCTGGTCGGTCATTCCACCGGCGGGGGAGAGGTGGCCCGCTACATCGGCCGGCACGGGACGGAGCGGGTCGCCAAGGCCGTGCTCATGTCCGCCGTACCGCCGATCATGGTGCAGAGCGCGGACAACCCGGAGGGGCTGCCGATCAGCGTCTTCGACGACCTGCGGGCCCAGCTCTTCGCCGACCGGTCGCAGTTCTACCAGGACCTGGCGCAGATGTTCTACGGCGCCAACCGGCCGGGTGCGAAGGTGTCGAAGGGGATCCTCGACCAGTTCTGGCTGTGGAGCATGCAGTCCGGCATGTGGAACGCCTACGAGAGCATCAAGGCGTTCTCCGAGACGGACTTCCGGGACGACCTGGCGAAGTTCGACATCCCGACGCTGGTGATGCACGGCGAGGACGACCAGATCGTGCCCGTGAAGGACTCGGCGCACAAGACCGCGAAGCTCGTCGCGAATGCCAAGGAGATCTACTACCCGGGCGCACCGCACGGCATGACGGCGACGATCCAGGACCAGGTCAACAAGGATCTGCTCGCGTTCCTGCGGAGCTGACCGGGGTCAGACGAGCTGGGCGCCGATGACGGTGAGCAGCCGCAGCTTCTCGTCGCTCTCCGACCCGGGCACGGCGGTGAAGACCAGCAGCGTCTGGGACTGGTCGGGATCCACCAGCGTCTGGCAGTGCAGCTCCAGCGGCCCCACCTCCGGGTGGACGAAGCGCTTCGGAGGGCAGTAGCCGGCCTGCACCGGGTGCTCCCGCCACAGCTGGGCGAACTCCGGGCTCGTGGCCAGCAGGGAGTCGACGATCGTCGCCGCCCGCGAGCCCCGGCCGTCGCGGGTGTACGCCGCGTGCAGGTGCGCCACGAGGAGCCGGCTCTGCGTCTGGTGGTCCTCCGCCGGGTGTAGCTGCCGGGTCTGCGGGTCGGTGAACCAGCGGTGGTGCAGGCTGCGCGCCAGCCCGGTGTGCCGGGTCTCGTCGCCGAGCAGCGCGATCGCCGGCACGGTCTGCGCCAGGGTCTCGCCGAGGTGGTTCACCACCTGGGCGGGGGTGTCGTGCAGCCGGTCGAGGATCCGCATCATGCCCGGGTTGACGTGGTCGGCCCGGACCGTACGGTGCGGGACGGCGTGACCGGCGAGCTGGAACAGGTGGTCCCGCTCGGCCAGGGAGAGTCGCAGGCCACGGGCAAGGGCGGCGAGCATCTGCTCCGAGGGGTGTGGCCCCCGCTGCTGCTCCAGCCGGCTGTAGTAGTCGGTGGACATTCCGCTCAGTGCGGCGACTTCCTCGCGTCGTAGCCCTCCGGTCCGCCGGCGCCGGCCCCGGGGCAGCCCCAACTCCTCGGGCTGGAGCGCCTCGCGTCGGGTACGCAGGAAGCTGGCGAGTTGGGCGCGGTCCACGGTGGCTCCTCGATCGGTGGGTGCCGGTGGGGGACCGGCACAGTGACTGCAACAGGCGAACCGGGGCGGGGTGTTCCGCTCCGGCGCCCCGAGGATGCCGGGGGCGGCGGCCTTGCATCAGTCCTTTGCTGTGCTTCACCCCACGCAACACCAGACGTCCGCTATCCGGACAACCGGTGTTGCGCCGGTTGAAGCAGAGCAAAAAGCGCGCGGAGGGCGGGACCGGGCGGCCCGGCCCCGACGGCGCGGGACAGCCCCGGCCCGACGGCGCGGGCCGGGACGCCGGGCGCGATCAGCGCTGGATGGACTTGGTCTCCAGGAACTCCTCCAGGCCGAAGCGGCCGAACTCGCGGCCGTTGCCGGACCGCTTGTAGCCGCCGAAGGGGGCGAGCGGGTTCCAGTGACCGCCGTTCACGTCGACCTGGCCCACGTGCAGCCGCTTCGCGACCGCGAGGGCGTGCTCCGGCTCGCCGAAGACGCCGCTGGTCAGGCCGTACAGCGTGCCGTTGGCGATGGTTACGGCCTCATCCTCGTCGGCGTACGGGATGATCGTCAGCACCGGGCCGAAGATCTCCTCCTGGGCGATCGCGGAGTTCGGGTCGACGTCCGCGAAGATCGTCGGCTGCACGTAGGCGCCCTTCGCCAGGCCCTCCGGCCGACCTGGGCCACCGAACACGAGCCGGGCGCCGTCGGCGACCCCCCGCTCGATGTACCCGACGACCTTCTGCCGGTGGGCCTCCGAGGCCATCGGGCCGATCCGGGTCGCCTCGTCGGCGGGGTCGCCGACGGTGAACTGCTTCGCCGCCTCGACGGCGAGCGACACGACCTCGTCCTGCCGGGAGGCGGGCACCAGCATCCGCGGCCATGCGCCGCAGACCTGGCCGCCGTTGGCGAAGGACATCATCACCCCGGCGGTGACCGCCTTCGGCAGGTCGGCGTCGTCGAGGATGATGTTCGCGCCCTTGCCGCCCAACTCCAGCGCGACCCGCTTCACGGTCGCCGCGGCCACCGCCCCGATTCGCTGCCCGGCCCGGGTGGAGCCGGTGAAGGAGATCATGTCGATGTCCGGGTGGGCGGAGATGGCCTCGCCGACGACCGCGCCGGTGCCGTACACCACGTTGAACACGCCCGCCGGTACGCCGGCCTCGGCGGCGACCTCGGCGAGGATCCGCGCGGTCAGCGGGGCGTTCTCGGACGGCTTGAACACCATCGTGTTTCCCGCGAGCAGCGCCGGCGCCAGCTTGGAGACGATCTGCTGCAGCGGGAAGTTCCACGGCGTGATCGCGCCGACCACGCCGATCGGCTCGCGGACGATCAGCGAGTTGCCGACCTCCTCGGTCCAGGCGAAGTCGTCGGCGAGGCCGGCGACCGATTCGATCACGGCGGCGGGGAAGGCGACCTGGGCGGTCCGGGACATGCCGATCGGGGAGCCCATCTCGGCGGTGATCGCCCCGGCGATCTCCTCCTGCCGGGCGGCGAGGCCCGCGCCGAGGCGGCGCAGCACATCCGCCCGGTGCTGCGGGGTGGTCGCCGCCCAGGCGGGGAAGGCCGCCCGGGCGGTGGCGACGGCCCGGTCGACGTCGGCGGCGGTGCCGGCCGGCGTCTCGGCGACGATGTCACCGGTCGCCGGGTTCACGACGGGAAGGGTGCCGGCCGAGCCGGCGACGATCTCGCCACCGATCCAGTGGCCGGTGACGGTGTGGGTGGAAGGTGTCATGCACCGACCGTGGCACCGGCGCCGAGCCCCAACCAGGTGCGGTCTATCCAGGGTTTCGCGATCCCTGGCTGGGGCCGGGCCTGGTCAGAGCGCGAGGACGACGCGGCCGGCCGCGGTGCCGTTGTCCTGCCGGGACCAGGCGTCCGCGACCGAGGCGAACGGCACGATCTCATGGTCGACGGTGAGCCGACCGGCGGCCGCGTGCCCGGCCACCACGGCCAGCGACGCCGCCCGCTGCTCGGTCGACAACCCGTTGTTGGTGTAGCCGATCATGCGCAAGGAGCCACTGCGCAACACGGCGGACTCGATCGGCGCGGTGGCGCCCGCGGCGCTGCCCAGGTTGACCAGGCGGCCACCCGGGCGCAGCACCCGCAGCGCCGCCGCGGCCGGAACGCCGAAGACCGGATCGAGGACGAGATCGATCGGACCGTTGGCGGCGTCGCGCAGTCGGTCGGCCATCGACGCGACGTCGTCATCCGGCAGCAGCGGGAGGGCGGCCGCCGCCCCGAGCTCCTCGGCGCGGGCCCGCGCCGAAGCGGAGCGGGCCACCGCGATCACACGCCGCGCCCCGCCGAGCAGGGCCAGCTGCACGGCCGCCTGGCCGACCACGCCGCCGGCGCCGAGCACGATGACCTGCTCGCCGGCCACCAGGCCGCCGGCGCGGGTCAGGGCCGCGTGCGCGGCGACCGCGGAGAGGCCCAGGGCGGCGAGCAGGGTCAGCGGTACGTCGGGCGGCAGCGCCACCACGTCGGCGGTGGGCACCGCGACCGTGGTCGCCATGCTGCCGTCGACTCCGGGCCGCATGCCGGCCGAGGTCCCGAACCAGACGGGGGTGCCGTCGGCGAGCCGGCCGACACCCTGCACGCCCGGCACGTACGGCGTCGCCGGCGTGCCGAAGTAGCTGGTGCCGGTGGCGCAGAGCACGTCGAGCGGGGTGATCGGCACCGCCTCGACGGTGACCACCACCTCGCCGTCGGCCGGCACGGGGGCCGGCCGCTCGGAGACCGTCGGCGGAGTGCCGCAGGCGGTGAGCTGGGCCGCGCGGATCACGTCGCGATGTCCGGGTAGGGCATCGCGAAGTGAGCCAGCCGCGCGCCGTAGGACTTCTGGTACTCCAGCGGCTCGGTGTTGTCCCGCTCGAAGACGGCGATGAAGAGGGTCAGCGTCAGGAACGGGTGGGCGCCCAGCTCGAACAGCTTCACGTGGTCGTGGGCGGCCAGCGCCTCGCGCTCGACGTCGTCGAAGCGCAGCCAGGTGCTCGCCTCCCCGCCGTGGCAGTTGAGCACCGCGTTGGCGCGTTCAGCCTCCCACCAGGCGACCAGCTCGCGCGGCTCGCTCCGGTAGCGCTCGACCAGCTCCGGATCGCGGTCGACGGTGTAGAGGAACTTGTTCAGCAGGTACTTGCTCATGCCGCCGGCGCTCCGTTCGGGTACCAGGTGAAGTACGCCTCCATGGTGTGGAACAGGTCGAGGGTGTCGACGTAGTCGGCCTTCACGCCGGCACCGGCCACGCCCATCATGAGCATGAAGTCCATGAAGCCGTGGGTGGCGTTGCCCGGTGAGTGCAGGCTGTCCAGCGTGACCTCGCGCAGGCACCCGTCCAGGTCGCCGTTGGCGATCCACTCGACGGCCCGCTGGTCGAACTCCGGGTCCGGGCCGTGCGGGCCGAACTGCCGGGGCCCACCGAGCTCGAGCGAGAGGTGGCCGGTGCCGATGACGGCGACCCGCAGGTGCGACGGCCACGACTCGACGATCTCCCGGATCGCCTCGCCGAGCTGGACGAAGCGCTTCGGCTGCGGCAGCGGCGGCGCGAAGATGTTCGTGTAGATCGGCACGATCGGCAGGTCGGCCTCGGGCCGCAGCGTGATGATCGGGCAGGTGATGCTGTGGTCGATGCGCAGCTCGTTGCTGAACGCGAGGTCGAAGCCGGCGTCGAGCCCCGCCCGCAGCACATGCGCGGACAGGTCCTCCTGACCCTTCAGCAGCATGCGGGGCAGGCCGAACTCACGCTCCTCGTTGTACCAGTTGGCGTCGTAGAAGGGCGCCTTGCCGACCAGGAACTGCGGCATGTTGTCCAGCCAGAGCTGGTGGAAGTGGTCGGAGCCGACCATCACCAGCACGTCGGGCCGGGCCCGGGTCAGCGTCTCCCGGAAGGCCAGGATCTTGCTGGTCCACTCGTCGGCGAACGGTGGCCGATCCTCGCCCGTGGCCGTGCTGGCGCGGTAGTAGAAGGGGTGATGGGTGGAGGCGATGACCGCGACGATGGAGGCCATTCCCACTCCTCTCGGGGGCTGAAAAGGGGGATCAGGGTTCGTACACGGCGTTGCGGTCGACGGTGCGGTAGATGTCCATGCCGAGCGGTCGGCGCCGCTCCTCAGCGAGGTGCCCGAGCAGCCCGGCCGCGCGGGCCAGCAGGGCGAACCCGCGCAACATCTCGACGGGGAGCCCGAGGTCGGCGAGCGCCGCGCCGCAGACCCCGGCGCCGTTGAGCGGCAGGGTCCGGCCGAGCACCTGCGGGTGGACCCGTCCGATTGCCTCGAACAGTCGCAGGTGCGGGCCGTGCAGACCCTCCTCGGTGGCGATCCGGATCAGGACGGGGGTGCGCGGGTCCTGCTCCTTGTGCACGGGGTGCCCGAGCCCCGGGACCAGCCGGCGCTCCTGCCGGGCACGGGTGACGGCGTCGAGCGCCACGGCGTCGTAATCGGTCACCTCTCCTGCCTGCGCGAGCGTGTCGGCGAGGAAGCGTCCACAGTCCTCGGTGACGCCGAGGAAGCGCGAGCCGCCACCGAGCAGGCCGGCGGCGAGCGCGCCCTGAAGCGACTCCGGGGCGGACAGGTAGGTGAGTCGGGCGGCGATCGCCGTCGGGGTGAAGCCGTGGTCGGCGAGCGCCACCAGTACCGCCTCGAAGACCCGCACCTCGCCCCGGGTGGGCCGGCGGCCGGCGACCAGCCAGTACGCCAGCTCGCCGAAGCCGACCTGGCCCATCAGGTCGGCGGCCAGGTCCTGCCCGAGCAGCGAGATGGTGGTCGGGTCGGACGTGCCGATCCCGGTCGGGAAGCTCAGCTCTTCAGCCACGCGCGGATCTCCTCGCCGTGTTCGTCGAGCCCGGGCGGCGGCAGCTCGTACCGGGCGGGGGTGTCGGAGAAGGTGATGGGGTTGCGGACCCCCGGCACGTCGCCGACGGCCACCACCGGGTCGAGCCCCAGCTCCTGGGCGAGCGCCACGCCGCCGTCGATGGTGTTGATCGGTGCGCACGGTACGCCCGCGGCGAGCAGGTCGCGGAACCACTCGTCCTTGGTCCGCTTGGCGAGTCGTTCGACGAGCAGGGGTCGCAGCTGTTCGCGGTTGGCGGTGCGATCCTGGTTGCGCCCGAAGCGCGGGTCGTCGGGCAGGTCGGGCAGGTCGAGTACCTGGCAGAGCTTGCGGAACTGCCCGTCGTTGCCGGCGATGACGATCAGCTCGCCGTCCGCCGTGGGCAACGGCTCGTACGGGAAGAGGCTCGGGTGCGCGTTGCCCATCCGGAACGGGACGGTGCCATCGGCGACGTAGCCGCTGGAGTGGTTGACCAGGCCGGACAGCGCGGAGCTGAGCAGGTTGACCTCGACGTGCTGCCCCTTGCCGGTCGCGCCACGGTGGTGCAGCGCGGCGAGGATGCCGATGCTCGCGTGCAGCCCGGCCATCACGTCGAACACGGAGATGCCGGCCCGGTACGGCGGGCCGTCCGGGTCGCCGGTGAGACTCATCAGGCCCGAGATCGCCTGCACCATCAGGTCGTAGCCGGGGAAGTCCGCTCCGGCGCCGGTGCCGAAACCGCTGATGCTCGCGTACACGACCTTCTCGTTGCCGGCGGTGACGGTGTCGTAGTCCAGGCCGAAGCGGGCCAGGCCGCCGGGCCGGAAATTCTCGATCATCACGTCGGCGCGGCGGGCGAGTTCCTGCGCGGCCGCCAGGTCGTCCGGCTTCTTCAGGTCGAGGGCGATCGACCGCTTGTTGCGGTTGATGCCGAGGTAGTACGTCGAGACGCCGTCGCGGGTGGGTGGCATCCAGGTGCGGGTGTCGTCGCCACCGGGGCTCTCCACCTTGATCACCTGGGCGCCCAGGTCGGCCAGGAGCATCGTGGCGTACGGCCCGGCGAGGATCCGGGAGAAGTCCGCGACGAGCAGGCCGGCTAGTGGCCCCGTCGAATGCTGCACCATGTTTCCGCCCGTTCTGCGGACACCTGTCCGCAGAAATAGCTTGCGTCACCGGCTGGGAGCTGTCAACGGTCAGCTCATCGTACCGAAACGGGTCCTTGACACGACTTCGTGACCGGGACCACACTGGCGCCACTCGGGGCTGGCCGCACAGCGGACAACGGTCCGGAACCCCTCGTACCCGGAAAGGAATGGGTGGCGATGAGCGCAACCTCCCGGCCGGTGGTCTTCCGCAACGGCCTGGTTCTCACCATGGACGACGCACACACGGTGCTGCCGGGCGCCGACGTGCTGGTCATCGGCGACCGGATCGCGGAGGTGGGCGTCGGCCTCACCGCTCCCGACGACGCCCTGGAGATCGACGCCGCCGGCGGCATCCTCATGCCGGGAATGGTCGACACCCACCGGCACATGTGGCAGACCGCCATGCGCGGGTACGGCGCCGACTGGACCCTGACGCAGTACTTCGTCTGGTACTACCTGGAATCCGGCAAGCTGTTCCGGCCCGAGGACGTGTACGCGGGCAACCTGCTCGCCGCGATCGAAGCGGTCGACGCGGGCGTCACCACCACCGTCGACTGGTCGCACGGCCTCCAGACACCTGATCACGCCGACGCGGCCGTCGACGCCCTCGAGGCGGTCGACGGACGGTTCGTGCTCGCCTACGGCAACATCCAGCAGGGCCCGTGGGAGTGGGCCACCTCGCCGGAGTTCCGCGACTTCCACCGGCGCCGGATCGACGGCGGCAAGCTGGCCGGTTTCCAGATGGCGTTCGACGTCACCGGCGATCCCGCCTTCCCCGAGCGCGCCGCCTTCGAGGTGGCCCGGGAACTGGGTGCCGCGGTGACCACCCACGCCGGCGTCTGGGGCGCCACCAACGACGACGGCATCCGGCTGATGCACGAGCACGGCTTCATGAACCCCTCGACCGTCTACGTGCACGCGGCGACGCTCACCCACGACTCGTACAACCGGATCGCCGCCACCGGCGGCTCCGTCTCCGTCTCCACCGAGAGTGAGCAGAGCGCCGGGCAGGGTTACCCGCCCACCTGGCAACTGCGCCACCACGACATCCCGGTGTCGCTTTCCATGGACACCAGCGTCTGGTGGAGCGGCGATCTCTTCTCGGCGATGCGGACCACGCTCGGCGCCGACCGCTCCCGCGAGCACCTGGAGGCGCACGCCAAGCAGGACACCATCACCCACTGCCACCTGCGGGCCGAGCAGGTCGTCGAGTGGGCCACCCGGGGCGGCGCCCGCGCCCTCGGCATGGACTCCACGATCGGCGCCCTCACCCCCGGCCGGCAGGCCGACATCGTCCTGATCAAGAACGACGCCTCGCCGGTGATGTTCCCGATCCTCAACCCGCACGGTCACGTCGTCTTCCAGGCCCAGCGCGGCGACGTGCACACCGTGCTGGTGGGCGGCCGGGTCGTGAAGCGGGACGCCCGGCTGGTCGACGTCGACCTCGCCGCCGCGCGGGCCAGGGTGGCGGCCACGATCGACCACCTCCGCGAGACCATGGGGGAGGAGGCGTGGCTGCGGGGCATGAACCCGGACGTCCCGGAGACCGCGATCCTGGAGAACCCGTACCAGTACACCGAGTGGGACGCCGGCTCGGCGCAGTGGAAGCATTAGGACATGAGTGACACCGGAAGGGGCGCCGGGCCCGACTTCATCGAGGCTCTCGCCCGGGGTCTCGACGTCCTGCGCTCCTTCCGTCCGGCCTGCCCGTCGATGACGCTCAGTGAGATCGCCGCCGCCACCGGCCTGGCCCGGCCCACGGTCCGGCGCATCCTCATCACACTCGAGTCGCTGGGCTACGTCCGCGCGGTCGGCCGTGGCCACGCCCTCACCCCGCGCGTCCTGGAACTGGGGATGGCGTACGTCAACGCGCTGAACATGTGGGACGTCGCCCGCCCGCACATGGAGAAGCTCGTCGCGCAGACGAACGAGTCCACCTCGATGGCCCAGCTCGACGGCAGCGACATCGTCTACGTCGCCCGCGTCGCCGTACCGAAGATCGTCACGCTCGCCGTGACCATCGGCACCCGCTTCCCGGCCCCCGCGACGTCGATGGGCAAGGTGCTGCTCGCGGGGCTGCCGCCGGAGACGCTGGCCGCCGTGCTCGCCGAGCCGACCCGCTCCGGGATCACGCCCCGCTGGCAGCCCTCGCCCGGTGAGTTGGACGCCGTGCTGCGCGAGGTGCGTGCGAAGGGTTGGGCGCTCGCCGACCAGGATCTCGCTCCGGGGATCCGGTCCGTCGCCACCGGGGTCCGCGACGGCGACGGTCGGGTCATCGCCGCGATCAACGTCACCGTGCACGCCGCGGAGACGTCGTTGGAGACGCTGGTCGACGACCACCTGCCGCGGTTGTTGCGCGCGGCCGCCGACATCGGGCACGACTGGGCGCTGACCGCCGCGGTGCCGGTGTCCACCGCCTGAAGGTCCACCTCCCCGGCCGCCCCTTGTGGGACCCGCTCGGCGCCGGCCGGGGCGGACCGCGTCGACGGCGGGCTCGGCCGTTTCGGCTGGCTGATCGACACCCCGACAACCGGCTGCAATCGGACGGCCGAACGGATGCGCCGCCGCGCGGTCACGAAATCCGGCGGCGGACCGTCACAGGGGACAGATAGTCTGCCTGCGCGCGTCGTCGCCTCGGTACGTCGCGTCCTGCGCCTGGTAGGCGCGGCACCGCCGCCACCGCCCACCATTCGCCGGTTCAACCGACTTCAGGAGAGTTTGTGACCCAGCAATCTGTCGCGACATCGGACAAACTCGACGCCGCGGTGCTCAAGGTGGCGGGCGTCGTCGTCCTCGGCGCGATCATGTCGATCCTCGACGTGACGGTGGTCAGCGTCGCGCTGCCGACGTTCCAGAGCGAGTTCGACGCGTCCTACGCCCGTGTCGCGTGGACGATGACCGCCTACACCCTCGCCCTGGCCACGGTGATCCCGCTGAGCGGGTGGGCAGCCGACCGGTTCGGCACCAAACGCCTCTACATGGTGGCGCTGGCCCTGTTCACGATCGGGTCCGGGCTCTGCGCCACGGCCGACACGATCGGCGAGCTCATCGGTTACCGCGTCCTGCAGGGCCTCGGCGGCGGCATGCTCATGCCGCTGGGCATGACCATCATGACCCGGGCCGCCGGTCCGCACCGGATCGGCCGGTTGATGGCGGTCCTCGGCGTCCCGATGCTGCTCGGGCCGATCGGCGGCCCGATCCTGGGTGGCTGGCTGATCGACACCGCGAGCTGGCACTGGATCTTCCTGATCAACCTGCCGATCGGCGTGGTCGCGCTGGTCTACGCGCAGATGGCGCTTCCGAAGGACGCGCCCGAGCCGTCGGAGTCGTTCGACTTCATCGGCATGCTGATGCTCTCACCGGGGCTCGCGCTGTTCCTCTACGGCGTCTCGTCACTGCCGGAGACGGGCACCTTCGCCGAGACCAAGGTGTGGGCGCCAATGCTGGTCGGCGCCGCGCTGGTGGTGGCGTTCGTGCTCTACTCCTTCAAGCCTCGGCACCCGCTGCTCGACCTGCGGCTGTTCACCAACCGCAACCTGACCATCGCCTCGGTGACGCTGTTCGTGTTCATCATCGCGTTCATGGGCGCCGGCCTGCTGTTCCCGAGCTACTTCCTTCAGGTGCGCGGCGAGTCGACGCTGGCCGCCGGTCTGCTGATGGCGCCGCAGGGCATCGGCGCGATGATCACCATGCCGATCGCCGGCACGCTGGCCGACCGGGTGCCCATCGGTCGCACGGTCCCGTTCGCGCTGGCGCTCATCGTCGTCGGGTTCTTCAGCTTCACCCAGGTCGACCCGCAGACCTCGTACTGGCTGCTCGGCGGGTCCTTGTTCGTGATGGGCCTGGGCATGGGCGGCACGATGATGCCGATCATGACGTCGGCGCTGCGGACGTTGCAGGCCCACGACGTGGCGCGCGGCTCCACGCTGGTCAACATCCTCCAGCAGATCGGCGGGTCGATCGGCGCCGCGGTGATGTCGGTGATCCTCACCAACGAGCTGAACGGCTCCCGGCCGATCCCCGGCCTGGTCGACCCGAGCGGCAAGCCGGTCACCGAGGCCGGGCTGGCCATCGCCGCCCAGCAGCGGCCGGAGCTGCTCCAGCAGACGCCGGTGGACCCGTCGCTCATCGAGCGCGGGCTCGACTTCGCCGCCAAGTCGTTCGCCACCACGTTCTGGGTGGCGTTCGCGCTGGTGCTGCTCACCTTCATCCCGGCTGCCCTGCTGCCACGCCGGCGGAAGCCGGCGCAGCCGCTCGACGACCAGGGTGAGCTGGCCAAGGCCCCCGTCGTCATCCACTGAGCGACCCGCTCGCCGCGCTCGGCACCCCTCGTGGTGCCGAGCGCGGCGGCGCGGCGTTCAGCGAAGCGGGCCGTCCCCGGGCCCGTTCGGGTCCTCGACCAGGTGGATCGCAGCCTCCTCGGCGCTGGCGGCGCCTCCATCGATCCCGACGTCCCACGCCACCGACTCGGCCTCGTCGTCCTCGCTGAGCCCCTCGTCGTCGGCGACGAGCCGCCCCGCCCGCGCCTCGCGCTCGTATCCCCGCCGGGTCAGCTCATCCTCGTCGTCGACGCTCTCCGCGTACGGGTCGGTGTCCGGTTCCTCCTCGGCGAGGAGCTGCGCCAGAGACTCGCCCGCCCGCTCCTCGGCCGGCGTGGTGCCGAACCGGTTCGCCGCCGTCCAGTGGTCCTCGGCGATGATGCCGGTGTCGAGGGGGTCGCCGACCCGGTCGTCGTCGAGGGTGTCGGAGGCGTCCAGGACCCCGTCGTCCTCGGCCACGTTCCACTCGTCGACGGAATCCATCCGTTCGGTCTGGCTCACGGCGGTCTCCTCTTTGTCACGGTGCAGCAAAGTGCTCAGCCTATGACCGTGCAACGCGCCTGTACGCCGAGGCCTGCCCGCTGTGACGAACGACCTCGGGACGCGCTGTGCCGGGGTGGGTCACCGCTTCAGCAGCTCCGCCACGGCGTCGGTGAACTCCACCGGCTGCTCGATGTGCGCGAAGTGCCCGCTTCGCTCCAGCGTCACCAGCCGCGAGTCCGGAAGCCCCGCGTGCAGCTGCTCGGCCCAGCGGGGGCCGCAGATGAAGTCGTACGTCCCGACGATCACCACGACGGGCACGGTGATCTCACCGAGGTTGTCCCGCACGTCGAAGGGCGTGGGGTCCTGCGCGTCGGCCGGCGTCGACCAGATCCGGACGGCCGTCTGAAACGGGGCGAACTCGTCCCGTCGACCCCAGAAGTCCGCGAAGTACACCGGCAGGGCGGCGCGCAGCGCGGCCCCCAACGACTCGTCGTCCGTCGCGCCGCCGATCTGCGCGAAGGCGGCCGGGACCGCCGTCGCCTCCGGCCGGTCCGGGTGCCGCTGCGGGTAGGCGGCGAGGCTGGCCATGGCCTCGGCCCAGAACTCGGCGCCGGTGACGGGTGAGGTGTCGTACAGTGCGAGGCCGGCGATCCGGTCCTGGTGGGTGAGCGCGTACCGCTGGGCGACGAAACCGCCGTGCGAGTGCCCGAGGAGGTAGACCCTGGGTTCGCCGAGGTGCTCGACGACGGCGTGCAGGAACCGGACATACGTGTCGAGACGGTAATCGTCGGGGTTGTCGAGCTGTCCCGACGCGCCCGTGCCCACCGGCTCGACGTAGACCATGGTGAAGTGCGCCTCAAGGCTGGGCGTCCGCAGGTACGTCCACTCGATGCCCGGGCCGCCGGAGTGCGCCACGCACACCGGGCCGGCGCCGGCGACGTGGTAGACCTGCCGAACGCCGTCGACGGTGAACGTGTGGGCACCGGGTGTGAGGGCGCTGACGTCGTGGCGGGTGGAACCCATGAACTATCTCCCGATCCGAGACCCGCGCGGCGTCCGCCGACACGGCAACTGGTGCATGACGCGGACCAGATGCGCGGGCCGAGGGGAAAGTTCGCTCGGTCGGGAAAGTTTTTTCAGACCAGCGCGGGGACGGGGTGGAAGAGGGTGAGTTGGCGTACCCGGCCCTCGCGCAGCACCTGCATCCACAGCGCCCCGGGCGGGCAGTGCTCCGGGTCGTCGGGCGGGCTGATCAGGTCGGTTTCCCAGATCAGCACGTCACCGCTGGCCACGACGTTGCGCAGCCGCTGTCGTACCCCGTTCGTCAGGTCCTTCGTCATGCCCTGGACCGCCAGGTCGGTGCCGCCGCGCAGGCCACCCGGCGCGAGCATCTCCGCGTCCGGCCACCAGCTCTCGCGCACCACCCGGTCGAAGTCACCGCGCATCGCCGTCGTGATCATGTCGCGGCCCTCGCGCCACCGGGCGTCGCTGGACGCGGTGACGTCGACGTGCGCCGCGGCCGCCGACGCCCGCAGGCCGCCGGCGAGGGCGCGGCGGGCGTGGCTGAGCCGGCTGCGGACGGTGCCGACCGGCACGCCGCAGACGGCGGCGATCTGCTCGTACGAGGAGGCGTCGCTGAAGTACCGCAGCAGGGTCACCAGCCGGTCGGGCTCGGACAGCGCCCCGATGGCGTGCCACACCCAGTCACGCAGCGCGCCCCGGTCCAGCGCCTCCTCGGGGGTGGGGGTGGTGGCCGGCTGCGCGAACCACTCGGGTTCGGCGACCGGGACGGGCCGGGGCCGGCGCAGGGTCGTCCGACTGTTGTTACGGACGATGGCCCGCAGCCACGGGCCGATCGAGGCCGGGTCGCGAACCTCGCCGATGCGGCGCAACGCCACCACCATCGCGTCCTGGACCGCGTCCTCGGCGTCCGGACCGTAGCCGAGCAGGCTCAGCGCGACCGCCCGCATCTCTGCCTCGTGCCGGGCCAGCAGCACACCGAGCGCCGCCGCGTCGCCCGCCTGCGCGAGCAGGACCAGCTCCGCGTCACCACGCGTCACGCCCGCTTCCCCCCACTATGTGGCCTTTCAGTCGTTTCGGCCACGCCATCGGCCGTTCGAGCCTAGGCCGGGCGGTCGTGCCACCGCCCGCGCTGCCTACCCGGTTGTCGGGCCGGCAGCCCGGGTGGCCCGCGCGCCGATCTCGCGGAGGTACGCGATCAGCTCCGGCGGCTCGTGCACCTCGAAATCGCAGCCGAGGGTCAGCAGGCGCCACGCCAGCCACTCCAGGGTGTCGGCGTGACTGCGCAACCGGCAGGAGGTGGCGTCGATCGGCTCCAGGTCGACCGAGGCGCCACCGAGCGGGCCGGTCATCCGCTCCACCGGTGCGTGCAGGGTCACCACCGCCCGGTAGACCGGGGTCAGTTCGAGCAGCTTCTCCGTCACGAACGCCGCTGCGTCGGGGGCCGGCAGCGAACGAGGTGCGACACGGGTCCGGGTGGATCGCAGCTCGCCCATCCGGTCCACCCGGAAGATCCGCCAGTCGCCCCGGTCGTTGTCGTATCCCACCAGATACCACCGGCGGCCCGCCGACACCAGCTTGTAGGGCTCGACCAGCCGCTCGCCGGCCGCGCCGTCGCGCCGCCGGTAGGTGAACCGGAGCTGCTCGCGGTTGGTGACGGCGGCGGCCAGCGCGGTCAGCTGCTCGGGGTCGACCGTCGGCCCGCCCCAGGTGAGCAGCGGTTCGGTGGCGGCACCCAGCGCGCCGAGCCGGTGGCGCAGCCGGGCGGGCAGCACCTGTTCCAGCTTCGCCAGCGCTCGCACCGAGGCCTCCTCGATCCCGGCCACCGCATGACCGGCGGCGGTACGAAGACCGACCGCGATCGCCACCGCCTCCTCGTCGTCCAACAGCAGCGGCGGCATCGCCTTGCCGGCGACGAGGCGGTATCCGCCGATCGCGCCCATCGTCGCCCGCACCGGATAGCCCAGGTCGCGCAGCCGTTCCACGTCCCGGCGGACGGTGCGCAGGCTGACGCCGAGCCGGGTGGCCAGCTCGTTGCCGGGCCACTCGCGCGGGGTCTGCAGCAGAGAGAGCAGATTCAGCAGCCGGGCGGGGGTGTCGGACATGGCTCCAGAATGCCAGCGATGTGTGACAGGACCTGACCTATATAGGTCGTAGCGTGGCCGACATGACGCCATTTCGCATCGACATCCCGCAATCGGAGCTCGACGACCTGCGTGACCGGCTCTCGCGGACCCGGTGGCCCCGCTCGTTGCCCGGCGCCGACTGGACGCGCGGAGTGCCGGTGGACTACCTGCGCGAGATGGCCGACCACTGGGCGACCGGCTACGACTGGCGGCTGCACGAGGCGCGGTTGAACGAGTTCCCGCAGTTCGTCACCGAGATCGACGGGCTGGAGGTGCACCTGCTGCACGTACGCTCGCCGGAGCCGGACGCGCTGCCGTTGCTGCTGACGCACGGCTGGCCGAACTCGGTGGTCGAGTTCACCGAGTTGATCGGCCCGCTGACCAATCCGCGCGCCCACGGTGGGGACCCCGGGCAGGCCCTTCACGTGGTGGTGCCGTCGGTGCCCGGCTACGGCTTCTCGCAGGCGCCACCGGCCGGGTTCACGGTCAACCGGGTCGCCCGGATGTGGGCCGAGCTGATGCGTCGCCTCGGCTACGACCGGTACGGCACCCAGGGCGGCGACCTCGGCGCGTACGTCGCGCCGGAGGTGGCGACCGTGGCGCCCGAGCAGGTGGTGGGCGTACACATCGACGGAGGGTTCGGCTTCCCGACCGCCGCCGACGTGCCGGGCATGACCGAGGCGGAACGCGCCGAGTGGGAGCAGATGCAGCAGTGGATGAGCGGCGGCGTGGACCATCACGCGCTGCTGCGGGCCGCGCCGATGACCCTCTCGTACGCCTGGAACGACTCGCCGGTCGGGCTGCTGGCCTGGATGATGCACAAGTTCAAGGAGTTCACCATGACGGTGCCGACGCCGGAGCAGGCCATCGACCGGGACCACCTGCTCACCAACGTGAGCCTGTACTGGTTCACCGGCACGTCGGGATCGTCCTCGTGGCCGATGTACGAGCGCGTCACGATCGCGGACGACGGCGGTTTCGCCTGGCCGAAGGGGCAGCGGCGGGTGCCGTCCGGCGTGTACGGCGGAGGGTCCGCGCTGATGCGGCGCCTCGCCGAGCGGGACAACGCGATCGTCCACTGGCCGGAGGGCAACCCGGGTAGCCACTTCGTGGCGATGGATGAGCCGCTGGCGCACGCGGCGGACATCCGCGCGTTCTTCGGGAGCCTGCGGTGATCAACCTGAGCTGGGGTCAGGTGTGCGCCCGGCGCATGGACCGGCACGGGCTCTCCGCGCCGACCGCGACGGGTTCCGCCCCGGAGGCCGACACCGTCGCCGCCGTGGTGTCCGCGATGTGCGGCGCGCACGCCCAGGTCGCCTCCGCCGCCGAACTGTCCGTCGGGCTGCGGGTCCCGGGCGCCACCCGTGCGCTGGTGCGCCAGGCGCTGTGGACGGACCGGATCCTGGTCAAGAGCCGCGGGCCGCGCGGCACCGTGCACCTGCTCGCCACCGCCGACCTGCCGATGTGGACGGGCGCGCTCTCCGCGCTGCCGGTCCCGTCGTGGGAGCAGGGCCGCGACCTGCTGACCCCGGCGCAGACCGAGCAGGTCCTCGCGGCCCTCGCGGACGCGCTGGCCGAGGCCGAGCTGACCACCGACGAGCTGACGGAGCAGGTGGTCGCCCGCACCGGCCCCTGGGCCGGCGAGCGGGTCATGGACGCGTTCCAGGACAAATGGCCGCGCTGGATCTCCGCGATGACGGCCGCCACCCGGGGCGGCGTGATCTGCTTCGGCCCGAACCGGGGCCGCTCCACCACCCACACCAGCCCAACCCGCTGGCTGCCCGGGTTCGCGCCGATGGACGGCACGGCCGCGCTGGCCGCCCTCGTCCGGAGCTACCTGTACGCGTACGGGCCGGCCACCCCGGCGCAGTTCGCCCGGTGGCTGTCGGTACCCGCGACCTGGGCGGCGACGCTGTTCGAGTCGCTGGACCTGGCACCCGTCACGGTGGAGGGCACGCGGGCGTGGGTGGCGGCCGGCGACACCGACTTCCCGGACGACGGGCCGTCGGGGGTGCGCCTGCTGCCCTACTTCGACGCGTATACGGTCGGCTGCCACCCGCGTGACCTGCTCTTCCCCGGGGCTGCCGCCGACCGGGCGCTGGCCCGTGGGCAGGCCGGCAACTACCCGGTGCTGCTGGTCGACGGAACGGTCGCCGGGGTGTGGCACCAGCGTCGCTGCGGTCGCACGATCCACGTGACGGTCGAGCCGTTGATGGCACTCGGCGCCGGTCGGCGGCGGGCGTTGGAGGAGCAGGTCGAGCGGGTCGGTCAGGTCCTGGAAGGAACAGCATCGCTGACCATCGGCCCGGTGCAGGTCGGTCCGCACGCGTGAGCCGGGGCAGGATGGGGGTGTGGACATCGAGCCCGTCGACGCCGCGCCCCGGCGCGCGTTCCCCTGGGCGATGCTGCGGCAGCGTTGGCAGGATCTGACCTTCCTGCACTGGCCTGTCGCACCGGACCTCGTCGCGCCGCTGCTGCCGGCCGGGACCCGCCCGGACACCCTGGACGGGGTCAGTCACGTCGGGCTGATCGGCTTCCGGATGGTCGGGCTGGGCCTCGGCCGCGGGCCGGGGGTGCCCTACTTCGGCACCTTCTGGGAGACCAACGTCCGGCTCTACTCGGTCGACGGCACCGGCCGGCGCGCCGTGGTGTTCCGGTCGCTCGACGCGTCCCGGCTGGTGCCGGTGCTCGTCGCCCGTGCGACGCTGCGGCTGCCGTACCTCTGGTCGTCGATGCGGTTGGACCGCGACGGCGACCGGCTCACCTACCGGTGCCGGCGTCGCTGGCCGGGCCCGGCCGGCGCGACGAGCCGCATGGTGGTCCGGGTGGGGGAGCGGATCGCCGACCCGACCCCGCTGGAGCACTTCGTCACCGCCCGCTGGGGGCTGCACACCCGGGCGTACGGGCGCACGCGGCACCTGCCGAACTGGCACCCGCGCTGGCCGCTGCACCGTGCCGAGCTGCTGCACCTGGACGACGAGCTGATCGCCGCCGCGGGGCTGCCGGCGCCGACCGGGCCGCCGGTCAGCGTGCTGTATTCCCCCGGGGTCGGGGTGCGCTTCGGTCCGCCGGTCACCGTGCGCCGGCCCGGCTGACCCGCTGGTACGGGTCGCCGGGCCGGTCGCGGTGGTGCGTCGAGCGTCAGTAGCGACCGCCCTCGGGCGCGGGCAGGGCGTCGAGGTCGGCCAGATTCTCGGCGCTGAGCCGCACGTCGCCCGCCGCGCAGTTGTCCACCAGGTACTTCGGGGTCTTGGTGCCGGGGATCGGAATGACCTGGTCACCCTGGGCGACCACCCACGCGAGCGCGACCTGTGCGGGGCTGACGGCGGCCCGGTCGGCGATCTCGCGGACCCGGCCGACGATGGCGAGGTTGGCGCGCAGCGCGTCCTGCTGGAAGCGCGGCAGGCCACGCCGGAAGTCGTCGGTGGGCAGATCGTCGAACGAGGTGAACCGGCCGGCGAGGAAGCCCCGGCCCAGCGGGGAGAACGGCAGGAAGGCGATGCCCTGCTCGGCGCAGTACGGCAGCACCTCGGTCAACGGGTCGCGGGTCCACAGTGACAGCTCGGACTGCACCGACGCCACCGGGTGCACCGCCTGGGCCCGCACGATCTGGGCCACCGTCACCTCGGACAGACCGATCTGCCGCGCCTTGCCCGCCGCGATGACCTCCGCCATCGCGCCCCAGGACTCCTCGATGGGCACCTCGGGGTCGACCCGGTGCAGCTGGTAGAGGTCGACGTGGTCGGTGCCGAGCCGGCGCAGGCTGTCGTCGATCGCCGCGCGGATGTGCTCGGGGCGCCCGTTGTTGCCGAGGACCGGCGAGTTGCCGGGGCCGCCGGTCGGGGACGTGACCACCAGCCCCACCTTGGTCGCCAGGACCGCCTGCTCCCGGTGGCCGCCGGCCAGGGCCCGGCCGACCAGCTCCTCATTGGTGTACGGCCCGTACACGTCCGACGTGTCGATCAGGGTGGCTCCCAGGTCGAGCGCCTGATGGATGACCGAGATCGACGTCTCGTCGTCGCGGGGGCCGGTGATGTCGTATCCGTGGCTCATGCCCATGCACCCGAGCCCGATGACGCCGACCTCGGGACCCGTACTGCCCAGCGTGGTGGTTCTCATGCGCCCCACGCTACGGCGGGCTCCGGCGTTCGGCGAACGCGTTGCGGCACCCCCGGCGACCGTCGACCTGTGGTCGACTGTCCGCATGGAGCTCTCCCGATTCCTCGACTGCCTCGGGGACGACTTCGCCCGGTTGCGGGCTGTCGCACCGACCAACCTCAGGGCAGCGGTGCCCAGCTGCCCCGGCTGGAGTGTCGCCGACCTGACCCGCCACGTTGGCGAGGTCTATCTCCACAAGACCCTGGCCATCCGCGACGGCGCCGAGCCCGAGCCCTGGCCGCCGGCGGAGCTGGCGAGCGAGGAGCCGCTGGCGTTGCTCGACCGGACGTACGCCGGGTTGCTGGCCGAGTTCGCGGCCCACGACCCGAAGGACCCGGCCGGCTCCTGGTACGCGCCGGGCCAGACCGTGGGCTTCTGGATACGGCGGATGGCGCAGGAGACCGTCATCCACCGCATCGACGCCGAGTTGGGCGTCGGTGTCCCGGTCGCGCCCGTCCCGGACGACCTCGCCGTCGACGGCGTCGACGAGCTGCTCAAGGTGTTCGTGGAGTATTCGGCGGCCGAGTGGGCCGACGACTTCAACAAGATCCTGGCCGATTCGCCGAGCTGGACGTGCGCGATCCGTACCGATGGCGCGGCGTGGACGGTGCGTACCGAGCCGGGGCTGTTCCGCGTGACCGACGGCGTGGCCGACGCCGCCGACGTGACGGTGACCGGCCCGCCGGCGGCGATGCTGCGCTGGGCGTGGGGCCGGAACCTGACCGGTGAGCCGGGCGGCGTCACCGTCGAGGGTCCGGTCGAGGCGTTGACGCCGATGCGCCGCTGCATCGTCACCGCGACCCAGTGAGCTGTGCCGGCGGCTCCGCGCCGCGACCACCATAGAATCGATGGTGTTCACTGCCTTTGTCGGCGGTGTCGCTGGTGGCCAGCGCGGAGGGCGGTGCGGGAGATGGGACCGGACGAGCGGGAACGGCTGTTCGAAGGGGCGCGGGAGGCGTCGACGCGGCAGGACACCTGGGCGGAGGCGGACCGACTCTGGGTGCGGGTGATCGACGCCTACCGGCAGGCCGCGCAGGGCTCGGGCCGGGTCGACCGTCGCGACCAGCAGCAGCTGGCCCGGGCGCTGTGGCGGCGTGGGATGCTGCTGTCCGCTCATGGCAGGGCCGCGGACGGGATGGCGCCCGGCGGTGCGGCGGTCGCCCTCTTCGAGCGGGTGCATGACGCGGTGACGGCCGAGGGTGGCGACGTGACCGCTCCGGCGCGGGACGAGGCGCTCGCGGAGCTGATCACCGCACTGGTCGACCTGGCGGAGGTCGCGTTCGCCGCCGGTCAGCCCGTCACCCGGCTGGAGCTGGTGGAGCGGGCCGTGTCCGTGGGTCTGCGCACCGTCGCATCGCCGCCGGCCGCCGGCCCCCGGACCAGGGAGGCGATGGGCACCGCCTACCACAACCAGGCCGTCGCCCTGCTGCACCGGTCGGTCACGCGACCCGCCTCGGACGACTCCGTCCGGGAGGCGGCGCTGGCCGCGTCCCGGGCCTGCGAGCTGCGTCAGGGGCTGCTCGATCCGCTCCGCCCGCTGAGCCTGTGGGAGATGGCCAACACGTACGGGGTGTACGCGCAGTGCCTGGCGCTGATCCGGGATTTCGACCGCGCCGCGATGGTGCTGGGCCTCGGCAATCGGCTGGTGGAGCTGCTGGGGCCGGCCGGCGCGCAGCCCGCCCAGGCCCTGCGTGTGGCGGCCGAGATGGTGGCCCGGGAGAGGTCGGCGTCGGGCGCGACCGCCTCGCGCCGCTGGGGATGGCGGCGGCGCTGACCTCCCGGCCAGCGGGAATCCGCTCGCCCCGCCTTGCCATGCATCGTCATTGATCGATACTGTGCGCCCAGGCGCCGCCCCGCCTCAGGCCATCACAGTCGATCGACCGAAGCGGGTTCAGCATGCGCACACTGAGACTTGTCACGGCCCTGGCCGTCGCCGGCCTGCTCGCCGGTGCGGTGGCGATCACCGCCACACCGGCCAGCGCGGCGACCGCCGTGTTCTCCGTGACGAACAACTGGGGCAGCGGCTATCAGGGCCAGGTCACCGTCACCAACAACACCTCCGCACAGATCACCAGTTGGCGGGTCGAGTTCGACCTGCCGTCCGGGTCGAGCATCAGCCAGTCGTGGAACGCGCAGCAGGCCACCGCCGGTGGCCACTACACGTTCATCAACCTCTCCTGGAACGGGACCCTCGCCGCCGGCGCCTCGACCTCGTTCGGCTTCCTCGTCGCCGGCTCCGGCACCCCGGTCAACTGCACGGTGAACGGCGCGTCCTGCGCGGGCGGGCCGGCCCCGACGCCCACCCCGACGACCCCGACGCCCACACCGACGCCCACCCCGACCGTTCCGCCGCCGACCCCCGGCACCCCCGTCGAGCGGTACGGGCAGCTGCGGGTCTGCGGCACCGGAATGTGCGACAGGAACGGCGCGCGGGTGCAGCTGCGCGGCATCAGCAGCATGTGGCTCAACTGGGAGACGGCCCCCTACGCCGAGAACCTGTCCGCGCTGACCTGGATGCGGGACAACTGGAACCTCCAGGTGATCCGCGCGGCGATGGGCGTGGAGCCGGCGGGCGCGTACCTGAGTGACCCGGTCAAGGCCCGTACGCAGGTCGAGACGATCATCAACAACGCCGTCAGCGCCGGCGTGTACGTGATTGTCGACTGGCACGCGCACGAGGCGCAGCACAATCAGTCCGAGGCGGTCGCGTTCTTCGCCGACCTGGCGCGCCGCTACGGCAACCTGCCCAACGTCATCTGGGAGCCGTGGAACGAGCCGCTCCAGGTGAGCTGGACGGGCGTCATCAAGCCGTACCACCAGGCTGTGGTGGCCGCGATCCGCGCCGCCGACCCGGACAACATCGTCGTGCTGGGCACCCCGACGTGGTCGCAGGATGTGGATGCGGCAGCGGCCAGCCCGGTCGCCGGCACCAACCTGATGTACACGCTGCACTTCTACTCGTGCACCCACGGCGCGTCGCTGCGCGCGAAGGGCGACGCGGCGATCCGGGCCGGTCTGGCGCTGTTCGTCACCGAGTGGGGTGCCAGTCACGCCGACGGAGGCCTCGACGGCCGGGCCTGCCTTCCCGAGGCGCAGACCTGGGTGGACTGGATGAAGGCGAACGGCATCTCCTGGACCGCGTGGAAGCTCGACGTCGGCACCGACACCACCAACCTGCTCAGCGCCGGCGCGCCGGTGACCGGCGGGTGGAACAACTACCTGCACGGCCACGCGCCGTTCGTGGTCGCCAACATGAGATGACGACGTTCGGGCCCAGCTCCGACCGGGAGCTGGGCCCGCGCCGCGACTGCGACCAGCGGCGGCGAAGGCGTTATCCTGCGCCGGTGGAGGTCACGGCGGAGGGTGAGCGGCTGGCCGCCGACCTGGGCCGCTGGCTGGACGACCTGACCTTCGTCGACCTGGACGCCGACGAGGTCACCGCACGGGTGATCGACTCGGTGGTGGGGTGGGCCGAGGCTCAGGGCTGGCGGGTCTACCGGCGGGCACCCAGTGTCCTGCCGTTGCCACCGCCGCTGGAGCAGCGACACTCGGTCCTCGACGTGGCGTGCGCCCGCCCCGGCGGCCCGCCGGTGGTCGTGGAGGTCGACCACACCGACCGGGCGCGGACGGTGCAGAAGCTGCGGGCGGAGGCGGCCGCCGGCCGCATCCCGATCTGGGTGCGCTGGGGCGTCGGCCGTTTCACCGCGCCGCCACCGCCGGTGCGGATGGTGACCTGCGAGGTGACCCG
The DNA here is from genome assembly GCF_040608175.1 of Micromonospora sp. NPDC005206. Classification (NCBI taxonomy): domain Bacteria; kingdom Bacillati; phylum Actinomycetota; class Actinomycetes; order Micromonosporales; family Micromonosporaceae; genus Micromonospora; species Micromonospora sp. NPDC005206. Next base: position 321,144 of record NZ_JBEXHU010000001.1, on the reverse strand, counting down.
GCGCGCCGGGCCGGCGGGGCGGGGTCGGCTGCACAGCCGGACCGGCGACCGCCCCCCGCCGGCGCACTCCATCGGTGGCGGCACGGCGGACGCGCAGGCGCTGCCCATCCCGCTGACCGACCCGGAGCAGCCGATCTGACCGACGCGCTTCCTGGACCGACACGGTTACGGACGCGGGTAAGGGCACCTGAAGCGAATCGTAAGCGGGACCCGACAGAGTTCTGGGTGTCACCGAGAGCACCGCCGACAACCAGGAGACCCCCGATGCGCAAGCTCATCAACTCGACCTACATCACCCTCGACGGCGTCATCGAGAACCCCATGTGGACCTCGCCGTACTTCGAAGAGGAGGCCGCCAGCCTCGCCGGCGAACAGACCAACGCCGCGGACGCGATGCTGATGGGCCGGGCCACCTACGACGGCATGTCCGTCGCCTGGCCGAGCATGGACGAGAACGACCCGAGCACCGGCGCGGCGTACTTCAACAACGTCAAGAAGTACGTCGCCTCGACCACCCTGACCAACCCCACCTGGAACAACACGGAGGTGCTCCAGGGCGACCTGGTCGAGGCGGTCACCAAGCTCAAGGCCCAGGAGGGCAAGGACATCATCCAGTACGGGTACGGCTCGGTCACCGCGCAGCTGGTCCGGGCGGGCCTGGTGGACGAGGTCCGGTTCTGGATCCACCCCGTGCTGGAGGGCGGCCCGAGCCTGACGACGCCGCTGACGGACGTCAAGGCGTCGTTCGAGCTGATCGACACCCGGGTGCACAAGAACGGCGTGATCATCGCCTCGTACCGGCCGAAGACGGCCAGCTGACCACTGATCAGAGCTGAGCCCGGGCCTGGCCCGGGCTCAGCTTCGCGCCCTCGGCGACCAGCGCGTCGAAGCGTTCCCGCCCCAGGGCGGCCAGAACGCGGACGCTCACCCGGTCGGTGTCGTCGCGTTCCGCCGGGGCGGCCGGGGCCTGCGCGGCGACCCGGGCGGCCGCCGCCGCGCCCAGGAGTCGGGCGGCGACCTCGGGGGAGCGCACCGCCGACGCCATCCCCTCCAGCGGGGTGACCGCGTCCCGTGAGGTCCCTATCGCCTCGGCGGCCTCGAACGCCTCGATGTGCAGGGCCAGCGCCGCATCCGGGTCACCGGCCTGCTCGACCGCGTAGCCCAGCTCGACCAGGATCATCGGCAGGTAGAGCGCGGGCTGGATCTCCGCGCGACCCTGCTCGGCGAGGTGCGTGAGGTGGGCGACGGCCACGTCGAGCTTGCCGTCGCGGCGGGCGGCCAGCCCGAGGCTCATCTCCGCGAAGACCAGCGCACTGGGCATGGCCTGCTCCACCGCCAGCTGGTACGCGCGCTCGGCCAGCTCCCGGCCCTGCGCGTAGTCGCGGGTCTGCACCGCGAGCCAGGCCAGCCACGACAGCTCGGCGCACACCTGCGGCCACAGCGCCAGCTCCTCGGCCCAGCGCAGCCCCTCCTGGTGCAGGGTGGCGGCGCGCTCGTGCTCACCGCGCATGTCAGCCAGCCCACCCACCCACTCGGTCGCCTGGAGCCGGCCCCACCGGTCACCGAGGTCCGCGAACAGCGCGGCGCTACGGGTTGCGGTGTACTCCAGCGTGACCTGGTCCCCGTTGGCGTGCGCGATCATCGCCCGGGAGCTGAGCACCGCGGCCTCGGTCCACGGATCGGCGGAGGCAGCGGGTAGCAGCTCCGACGCCAGGGCCAGGTCGCTGTGGCCGAGCACCGCGTGGGCCGCGAACCAGGCACCGCGGCCGTCCGGGTCACCGGCCAGCGCGGCGCGGACACCGGCCGGGTCGATCGGGTCGCCCTGCACCAGCGCGAAACCGACGCGCCAGGGCGCGGCGCGGGACTCCTGCGTCGGGTCACCCGGCACCGCCAGCGCCCGCCGCGCCTCGGTGAGCCGGCCGCGCAGATACCAGTACCAGCTCAACGCGATCGCCAGTCGCAGCCCGCCGCCGTGGGCCAGCGCCGATCGCAGGTTCGCCGCCTCCGCGTCGAGCAGCGCCAGCCACCGTTGCTGGTCGGCGCCGCGCAGCTGCGGGTCGGCGCGTTCGGCCAGCTCGGTGTAGTACGCGGCGTGCCGCGCGCGTACCTCGTCGGCGTCGGTCAGGCGGTCCAGGCAGAACGCGGCGACCGATTCGAGCAGCCGGTAGCGCGGCACGACGCCGGCGTCGTCGAGCACCACCAGCGACCGGTCCACCAGCCGGGCCAGCGTGTCCAGATCGGTGTGGCAGACCCGCTCGGCGGCCTCCGGGGTGCAGCCGTCATTGAACACCGCGAGCCCGGCGAGCACCGCCCGTTCGCCCTCGTCGAGCAGGTCCCAGCTCCAGCCGATCACCGCGGTGAGCGTCCGCTGTCGCGGCGGCACGTCCCGTTGCTGGGTGGTGAGCAGCCGGAACCGGTCGTCCAGCCGGTCCACCACGCCGTGCACACCGAGCGCGCGGACCCGGGTCGCCGCCAATTCCAGCGCCAGTGGCAGGCCGTCAAGGCGGCGGCAGAGCTGGGCCACCGCGGGAGCGGTCCGGTCGTCGAGGCGGAAGCCGCGCTGCTGCGCGGTGGCGCGGGCGGCGAACAACCGGGCCGCCGCCGAGCGCCGGACCGCATCCAGGTCGCCGTCCTCCGGCACGGACAGCGGGGGTACCTCCCAGAGCAGTTCCCCGGTGAGGCCGAGCGGCTCCCGGCTGGTGGCGAGCACGCTCACCTCGGGCGCGTCGCGCAGGACCCGGGCCACCAGGTCGGCGACCGGCTCGATCACGTGTTCGCAGTTGTCCAGCACCAGCAGCAGGTGTCGGTGTCGCAGCGCGGCGGTGAGCCGGTCGGCGGGGGACAGGCTCGTACCGGCGGTCTCGCGGGTGTCCAGCGCGCCCAGTATCTGCTCGGCGATGCGTGGGTCACCGGCGGGCAGCGGCGCCAGCTCGACCAGGTGCACACCGTCCGGAAGGGCCTGTGTACGGGCCGCCTCGGTGGCCAGCCGGGTCTTGCCGACGCCGCCCGGGCCGACCAGCGTGACCAGCCGCTGCCGCGGCAGCAGGGCCCGCAGCTCGGCCAGCGCCTCGGCCCGCCCGACCAGCTCGTCCAGCTGCGCCGGCAGGCTGTTGCGGATGATCGCGGCCTTCGGTGGCGGGCTGAGACCGGCGTCCTGTTCGAGGATCCTGCGGTGCAGGGCGACCAGCTCCGGCCCGGGGTCGAGACCCAGCTCGTCGGCGAGCCGGTCGCGCAGCTCGGCGTAGCTGTCCAGCGCTTCGGACTGGCGGCCGGCCGCGTACAGGGCGCGGAGCTGCACCGCTCGCAGGCCCTCGCGCAGCGGGTGCCGGGCGACCAGCTCCGCCAGATCGGCCGCGACGAGGAGGTGCTCGCCCCGGAGCACCCGAGCCTCGGCCAGCCGCTCGTGCACGGTGAGGCGCTGCTCCGCGAGCCGGGTCGCCTCCGCGTGGACGAACCCGGCGTCGGCCATGTCGGCGTACGCCTCGCCGCGCCAGAGCGCGAGGGCCTCGGTCAGCCGCTCGACGTCGGTGCACCGGGCCAGTTCGGCGAACCGGTCGGCGTCGACCGCGCCGGCCCGCAGCAGGTACCCGGGCGGCCGGGACTCGATCATCTCGCGGGCACCCGGCTCGGCGTCGTTGAGCGCCTTGCGCAACTGCGACACCCGCACCTGGAGGGCGCCAGCGGGATTGGCGGGCGCGTCGTCGCCCCACAGGTCGTCGATGAGGCGGTCCGCCGAAACCACCTGGTTGCGGTTGGTCAGCAGGTCGGCCAGCAGCGCCCGGACCTTGGTGCCGGGCACCACCACCGGCTCGCCGGCGTCCGTGGTGACGGCGAGTGGTCCGAGCACCCCGAACTGCACGGCGGTCATCCTAGGCCCTAGCCGCGGTAAGGCCACCTGAAGCCGACCGTAAGCGCTCCGGCGCATCGTGTGGGCATGGACATCCACCACGAAGAGCACGGCAGCGGCGATGGCCGCCCGCTGGTGCTGATCCACGGTGCGCTCTCCGGCATCGGCACCTCGTTCGGCGCGATCCTGCCGCTCCTGGCGAAGACCCGGCGGGTGATCGCGGTCGAGTTGCAGGCACACGGTCACACGCCGGATGTCGACCGTCCGCTGACCGTGGAGCACTTCGCCGCCGACGTGGTCGAGTTGCTGGACCGGCTCGGCATCGCGCGGGCGGACGTGTTCGGCTGGAGCATGGGCGCGGCGGTGGCCCTGCGCCTGGGCACCGACCACGCGGCCCGGGTCGGCCGGTTGGTGCTCGCCTCGGTGAGTTTCGACGACGCGGGCCTGCATCCCGGGCTGCTCGACGGGATCCAGGACCTGCGACCGGAGCACCTGCACGGCTCGGAGTTCCACGAGGAGTACCTGCGGACTGCGCCGGACCCGGCGGGCTGGGCCAATCTGGTCACGAAGATGACGGTGCTGGACGCGAACCTGCCGCAGTGGGCCCCGGAGCGGATCGCCGAGCTGGCCGCGCCGACCATGATCGTGCTGGCCGACGCGGACATCGTCCAGCCCGAGCACGCGGTGCGGATGTTCCGACTGCTCGGCGGCGCGGTGCCCGGCGACCTGACCGGTCTGCCGGCCTGCCGGTTGGCCATCCTGCCCGGCACCACCCACACGTCGATCCCGCAGCGCGCCTGCTGGCTGGCCCCGATGATCGACGAGTTCCTGGACGACGTCTAGCCGATGCCCCCTATTCGGCTCTGCGGCGGACCGCCGCGAGCATGCGCCGCATGCCGATCACATGGCCGCCCGATCTCAGGAGGAGTTGTCGGTACAGGCCGCCGGCCAGGCCGGGGAAGGCGGCTCGCGTCTCGGCCCGCAGCTGTGACCGGCCCCGACCGATGGGCTCGAGGCGGAAGATCAGCGCGTAGGTTGAGAACCGATGGCTGCCGCGCAGAGCCAGTTCCCGACCGGGGATCGCGGTGACCACCCGGAAGCCGGGGAACGTCGAGCCTTCGGCGAGCGGCCGTGGCCCGGATGTGTCCGGGTCGGCGGCACCCACCAGGCGCGCGTAGCCGGCCATGCCGGGCCGGGAGAAGGACCCTTCGACGATGTCCGCCAGGTGGGGCCAGACCTCGACGGTCTCCGCCGCGATGACCGTGGCGTGCTCGTCCACGTAGGGCAATGAGTCGATCCGCATCAGCACCTCCCCCGCTGCACCGTCCATTCTCGCCCGCCCAGACCGAAGTTCGCCGTCCGTGGTCATAGCGTGCGGCCGATTTACCAGGTAGAAACATGCCTATCCCTTCGACTCGGCTCAACCTTCGGTCGGAGGGCCCAGAGAGCGCTCTCACCGCCCCCAGCTGTGCCGGAGGTACGGTCCGGCCACGGAGAGGACGAACCGCATGACAACCCAGCCCCGACGGGTGCGCCGGCGAATTGGTCGCACCCTCTTTCTCGCGGTCGTGCTGATCACCGCGGTCACGGCGACCAGCACCGCCGCTGCCGCCGGCCGGCCGACGCACGGCGCCCCGGACTTCGGGCCCAACGTCACGATCTTCGACCCCAGTATGCCGGTCAGCGAGATCCAGCAGACGCTGGACGCGGCGCACGCCCGGCAGGTCGACAATGAGATGGGCGCCGCGCGGCACGCCTACCTGTTCAAACCGGGCACCTACGGGACGGCCGAGCAGCCGTTGCAGGCCAAGGTCGGCTACTACACCGAGGTGTCCGGCCTGGGCGCCTCGCCCACCGACGTCACCGTCAACGGCAAGATCGAGGTGTACAACCGTTGCCTGGCCGACGGCGGCGCCGGCAACTGCCTCGCGTTGGTCAACTTCTGGCGCACCCTGTCCAACCTCTCGCTCACCATCAACGCGGCCGGCCAGGACGGCTGCCGGTCCTCGGCGAACTTCTGGGCGGTGTCCCAGGCGGTGTCGATGCGCCGCCTGAACATCAGCGGCGGTGGCCTGTCCCTGATGGACTACTGCACCGCGGGCCCGCAGTACGCCAGCGGCGGGTTCATCGCCGACTCCCGGCTGCCGGCCACCACCAACGGCTCGCAGCAGCAGTGGCTGACCCGCAACAGCGAGGTCGGCAGCTGGTCCAACGCGGTGTGGAACCAGGTCTTCGCGGGCGTCGAGGGCGCGCCGGACGACGCCTCCTTCCCGGACCCGCCCTACACGACGCTGGAGACCACCCCGCTGAGCCGGGAGAAGCCCTACCTCTTTGTCGACGGCAAGGGCCGCTACAACGTCCGCGTGCCCGCCGCGCAGCACGACAGCCGGGGGGTCTCCTGGGCCGACGGCCTGACGCCGGGGCGGACCATCGGAATCGGTGACTTCTTCATCGCCAAGCCGTCCGACCCGGTGCACGTCATCAACAGCCAGCTCGCGCGCGGCAAGCACCTGCTGCTCACCCCGGGCACGTACGACATCGCGCGCAGCATCGAGGTCCGGCGCGCCAACACGGTGGTGCTCGGCATCGGGCACGCCACGCTCACCGCGGTGAACGGCGCCATCCCGCTGGACGTCGCCGGTGTCCCCGGTGTCGTCGTCGCCGGCGTCACGATCGACGCCGGCCGGGTCGAGTCGCCGGTCCTGCTACGGGTGGGTCAGCAGCACGGCCGCAACGTCAGCACGCCGGGCAACCCGACCACGCTGTCCGACGTGTACTTCCGGGTCGGCGGCCCGCACATCGGCCGGACGAACACGGCGCTGGAGGTCAACAGCGACAACGTGCTCATCGACCACACCTGGGTGTGGCGCGGCGACCACGGCGTCGAGGGCTTCACCGAGGGCGTCAACGGCGACACGGACCGCTGGCGGACCAACACCGGTCGCTACGGCGCGGTCATCAACGGCGACCACGTGACCGCGACCGGCCTGTTCGTCGAGCACTTCCAGCGGTACAACACCGTCTGGAACGGCGAGCACGGCACGACGATCCTCTACCAGAACGAGCTGCCGTACGACCCGCCGACGCAGGCCGACTGGATGCACGGTGCCGTCGAGGGTTGGGCCGGCTACAAGGTCGGTGACCGGGTGCGGCACCACACCCTGTACGGCGGCGGGGTCTACGTCTTCAACCAGAACAATCCGTCGATCCACACCGAGAACGGCTTCGAGGTCCCGGTCACTCCGGGGGTACGGCTGCACCACATCATGACCGTCAACCTCAGCGCCGGCACGATCGACCACGTGGTCAACGGCGTCGGTGACGCGGCCGACATGACCAAGGTCGGCGCACCGGTCTACGTCACGCAGTACCCGACTCCGTAGGTATCCCGGGCGTACCGAACGGGGGCCGGAGCCAGCGCGGCTCCGGCCCCCGCCGTCTCCTGGTGTTCCGCAACTTCTCGGCACTCAGTTACTTGCGATTCGTTGGCGGACAATTTCATCGATCAGTCGAAGTCTTGCGGGCTGGCGACCGCTACTGCCACGATGACCGTCAATGCCTTCCGTCCCGAAGGAGTGGTCGTCATGGCGGTCTCCCGCCGCAGGTTCGTCACATCGGTGCTGGCAGGGTCCGCCCTCGCCGCCGCCTCCACCACCGAACTGCTCGCCACCGGCACCGGCCCGGCCCGCGCCGCGAGTCCCCCCGGGGACGTGGTCGGCAAGGTGACGGTCGGCTACCAGGGCTGGTTCAGCTGCCCCGGCGACTCGGCGCCGATCGGCGGCTGGTGGCACTGGAGCCGCGACCGGTTCCAGCCGCCCTCGCCCGGCAACACCACCATCGTGTCCTGGCCGGACACCCGCGAGTACACGCACACATACCCCACCGCCTACCCCAACCTCGGCAACGGGTCGCCGGCCACCCTCTTCTCCTCGTACGACCAGCAGACCGTGGACACCCACTTCCGCTGGATGCAGGAGTACGGCTGTGACACCGCCGCGTTGCAGCGGTTCAACCCGTTCGACGACGAGGGGCCGACCCGCGACGCGACGACGCAGAAGGTGCGTTCCGCCGCCGAGCGCCACGGCCGCAAGTTCTACATCATGTACGACGTCACCGACTGGCTGAACATGCAGTCGGAGCTGAAGACCGACTGGACGACGAAGATGTCCGCGCACACCGTGTCCAGCGCGTACGCCCGGCAGAACGGCAAGCCGGTCGTCTGCATCTGGGGCTTCGGCTTCAGCGAACCCAGCCGGCCCTTCGCGCCGGCGCCCTGCCTCGAGGTCGTCAACTGGTTCAAGGCGCAGGGCTGTTACGTCATCGGTGGGGTGCCGACCTGGTGGCGACAGGGGATCGAGGACTCCCGCCCCGGCTTTCTCGACGTCTACCACGCGTTCAACATGATCTCGCCGTGGATGGTCTACCGGACCACCACCCTGGAGGGCCTCGACTCGTACTACAACAACGTCAACATTCCGGACCTGGCCGACTGCGCGGCGCGCGGCATCGACTACCAGCCCTGCGTGATGCCCGGTGACCTCGCCGGGGGGCATCGCCGCCACGGCGACTTCTACTGGCGGCACATCTACAACATGGTCCGACTCGGCTCGCAGGGGCTCTACGTGTCCATGTTCGACGAATACAACGAGGGCAACCAGATCGCCAAGACGTCCGAGACCCAGGCCACCACCCCGGCCGGCGCGAACATCCGGGCCCTGGACGAGGACGGAGTGGCTTGCTCCTCCGACTACTACCTGCGGATCACCGCCGACGGCGGTCGGATGCTCAAGGGGCAGCTCGCCCTCACCCCGGTGCGTCCCACGCCACCGATGGTCGGTGGGCCCCCGCCGACCGGTGGAAACCTGGCCGCCGGCCGACCCACCTCGGCGAGCAGCCAGAACGGCCCGTACCCGGCGTCGAACGCGGTGGACTCCGACGCCGGCAGCTACTGGGAGAGCGGCAACGGCGCCTTCCCGCAGTGGTGGCAGGTCGACCTCGGCGCCAGTCACCAGGTCGGACGGCTCGTGGTGCGGCTGCCCGCCGGCTGGGGGGAGCGTACCCAGACCATCACCGTGCTGGGCAGCGTCGACGGCAACTCCTTCGGCACCATCGCCCCGGCCGCCGGCTTCACCTTCGACCCGGCGACCGGCAACAGCGTCACCCGTACGCTGCCGGCCACCGCCGCCCGGTACGTCCGGCTCAGCATCGGCGGCAACACCGGCTGGCCGGCCGGGCAGCTCGCCCAGGTCGAGGTGTACGCCGCGACCGGCACGCCGGACACCCCGCCCACCGCGCCGACCGGGCTCACCGTGACCGGCCGGACGGCGACCAGCGTGTCGCTGGCCTGGACGGCGTCCACCGACGACGCCGGGGTCAGCGGTTACCAGGTGCGCCAGGGCGGCACGGTCGTCGCCACCGTCACGGGCACCACGGCGACCGTGAACGGGCTCAGCCCGACCACCGGTTACAGCTTCACCGTCACGGCGCGGGACACCGCGGGCAACACCTCCGCGCCGTCGAACGCCGTCACGGTCACCACGGACGCGCCGGCCAACGCGGACCTCGCCCGTGGCCGACCCACCGCCGAGAGCAGCCACACCCAGAGCTACGGGTCAGGCAACGTGGTCGACGGCGACCCGAACAGCTACTGGGAGAGCGTCAACAGCGCCTTTCCACAGTGGGTGCAGGTCGACCTGGGCGCATCGCGCACCGTCGGGCGGGTGGTGCTCAAACTGCCGCCGGCGGCGGCCTGGGCGACCCGGACGCAGACCCTCGCGGTGCAGGGCAGCGCCGACGGGACCAGCTTCGGCACGCTGGTCGCTGCCGCCGGGCGCACGTTCAACCCGGCCACCGGCAACCAGGTGACCCTCACGTTCACCGCCGCGCAGACCCGCTACCTGCGGATCACCGTCACCGGCAACACCGGCTGGCCGGCGGGGCAACTGGCGGCGCTGGAGGTGTACGCGAGCTGACCGCGAGCGGGCGGCCATCGGAGAGGACGGGTGGCCGCCCCCGTGTCAGCCCGTCGGCTGCTGCATCCGGCGCAGGTCGTCCGCCGGATGGATGGTGCGTACCGGGTCCGGCACCGGCCCGCGCCGTCGCCACTCGCGCGGGTAGCCGAGGGAAACCTCCTCGAAGCGCACCCCGTCATGGAACGTCGTACGAGGAATGTGCAGGTGCCCGTAGACCACGGTGGCCGCACCGAAGCGCAGGTGCCAGTCCCGGGTCCGCACGGTGCCACACCACTGGGCGAACTGCGGATACCACAGGACGTCGGTGGGTGCGCGCACCAGTGGATAGTGGTTGACCAGCACGGTCGGCAGGTCCGGGTCGCGCTCGGCCAGCCGGCGCTCGGTCTCGGTGACCCGGGCCTCGCACCACGCCTCCCGGCTCGGGTAGGGGTCGGGGTGCAGCAGGGCCTCGTCGGTGCACACCACCCCGGCCTCGTACGCCAGGTCCAGCGACTGCTGCTTGGTGCTCGCCTCGGGCACCCGGAACGTGTAGTCGTACAGCACGAAGAGCGGGGCGACCGTGGCCGGACCACCCTCGCCTTCCCACACCGGGTACGGATCCTCCGGCGTGACGACCCCCAGCCGCCGACACAGCCGCACCAGCTCGCGGTAGCGCTCCTCGCCGCGCAGCCGCACCGGGTCGTCGGGCGGTGTCCACAGTTCGTGGTTGCCCGGCGCCCAGAGCACCCGCGCGAACCGGCTGCTGAGCAGCCCGAGCGCCCACTCGATGTCGGCGTACCGCTCGGCCACGTCGCCGGCGACGAGCAGCCAGTCACCGTCGTTGCCCGGGCGCAACTCCCGCACGAACGAGCGGTTCTCGGGATAGCCGATGTGCAGGTCGCTGACGGCCCGCAGCCGGGGCGGAAGGCTCACGCCCCGAGACTAGGTGTTCTGTCCAGAGAGGTTGGGGACGCGGCTGGCAGGTGGGCCGGCATATCCGGCGATCCGGCGGGAAAGCGCTGACGTCCGACAGCCCGAACCGGAGCAGGAGAAGAACATGCCTTTCATCACCGTGGGTACGGAGAACTCCGCGCCCATCGACCTGTACTACGAGGACCACGGATCCGGTCAGCCGGTGGTCCTGATCCACGGCTTCCCGTTCAACGGGGCGACCTGGGAGAAGGAGACCACGGCGCTGCTCAACGCCGGATACCGGACGATCACCTACGACCGTCGCGGCAACGGCAACTCCGCCCAGCCGGCGTTCGGGTACGACTACAACACGTTCGCCGCGGACCTCGACATCCTGATGAACGAACTGGACCTGCGCGACGCGATCCTGGTGGGTCACTCGATGGGCACCGGTGAGGTGGTCCGCTACCTGGGCAACTACGGCTCGCAGCGGGTGAGCAAGGCGGTGCTGCTCAGCCCGCTGCAACCGATGCTGGCCAAGGCCCAGGACAACCCGGAGGGCGTCGAGAGGAGCCTCTTCCAGGGTTTCCAGCAGGCCATCATCAAGGACCGCTTCGCCTACCTGACCCAGTTTTGCGACGCGTTCTTCAACTACAGCGAGAACAAGGGCAAGCTGGTCAGCGAGGAGGCGTACCACGCGCACTGGCAGATCGGCACGATGGCCTCCGGCAAGGCCACCCACGACTCCGTAACCGCCTGGCAGGAGGACTTCCGGCCCGACCTGCCGAAGATCGACGTGCCGGTCCTGATCATCCAGGGCGACAAGGACAACGTGCTGCCCTTCCCGGTGACCGGCCAGCGGCTCGGGCCGATGCTGCCGACCGGTCAGCTCATCACGCTCAAGGGCGCGCCGCACGGCATCCCGTGGACACACGCCGACGACATCAACAAGGCGGTGTTGAACTTCATCAAGCAGCCGGCCAAGGCTCGGGCCTGATCCGTACCGGCATCTGATCGGACGCCAGCGCGGCGGTCCCGCCGCCACACCCGGCCCACGCAGGCCCTCGGGCTCGCGTGGGCCGGGCGGCGTCGACGGTCAGGGCCGGCGGGCCACCACCGCGCCGTTGGCGCCCGGGGCGTCGAACGGCACCGTGTGGACGTCCACGAAGCCGGCGTCGGCGAGCCAGGCGACGTACTCGGCGCCCGAGTAGTTCCGGCCGCCCTCGGTCTCGACCAGCATGTTCATGCCCATCAGAGCGGCTTCCGGCGGCCCGGTGCGCTCATCGTTGAGCAGCAGCTCGCAGATGACGACCGTCCCACCGGGCGGGAGCGCCGCGTGGCACCGGGCCAGCAACGCGCGATTCGTCGGTTCGTCCCAGTCGTGCAGGATCATGCTGAGCAGGATGACGTCGTGCCCGCCCGGCAGCGCCGGGTCGGCGAGGAAGTCGCCGGGCAGCGTGTCGATCCGCCCGGTCAGGCCGGCCGCGGCGATCCGCTCCTCGGCCCGCGCGCAGACGTGCGGCAGGTCCAGGATGGTCGCCCGCAGTCCCGGCAGGCGGCGGCAGAACTCGATCGGGAACGCTCCGGCACCGCCGCCGACGTCGAGCAGCCGGCGGTGCGCGGAGAAGTCGTACGCGTCGGCCAGCGCACCGGCGGTGAAGCTGGACGTGGAGTACATGGCGTCCCAGAACTGCGCCAGCATCTCCGGGTCGGTGGTGTCGAACATCGACTGCTGGGCCTGCGGGTCCCAGGTCAGTGGCCGGTCGGTGCGCAGCGCCTCCCCGATGCGGTGCCAGGGCAGGTAGGTACGCAGGTCGGAGTAGCGGACCTGGGCTCCGAAGTAGTACGGGCCACCCTTGACCAGGAACTGCTCGGCCAGCGCCGAGTTGCGGTAGCCGTCGCCGGCCTTCTCCAGCAGGCCGAGCGAGGCGGTCGCGGCCAGCGCACGTCGGCGCCGGCTAGCTGGGTCGGCGGGCCAGCCGCCGACTGGCCCAGCGTGCGCCGAGGCTCACCGCCGTGCTGCCGATCGCCATCCCGACCAGCACCAGGACCGCCCCGACGGCCCACAACCCGCTGTCGTCGGACGACAACGCCCCCCACGACCAGGCCGCCGTGAAGGCCACCGTCATCACCGGCGCCACCAGCCACGGGCTCAGCCGCGTGCCGGCGAGCACGGCGAGCAGCGCGAGCGTCAGCACGCAGCCGATCACCTGCCACGCCTCGTACGGGCCGCTGCGCGAACCGGTCTGCGGGTCGACGTCGTACTCGGTGTCCCAGCCCAGCCAGAGCAACCACACCCCGACCGTGGCCGCCGCCAGGAACAGAGCCCCGCGCAGTGGTTGTGTACCCCTCGTCGCTGTCATCCGGAGATCATCCCCTGCGGTGGCGCGGTTCGAACAGACTCCGACCGAGCGTGCCCCGCCGCCTCACAGCGTCGGGGCGGGACCGGTCGAGTCGCGGACGACCAGCAGGTGCCCGGTGGAGCGCCGCCGGGGACGCGTCGAGCGGGGCTTGAGCGCCAGGCTGAGCGCGGTACGACCCATCTCGGTCATCGGCAGCCGGATGGTGGTGAGGCTGGGCGCGAGGTCGGCCGCCACGGAGACGTCGTCGAAGCCGACGACCGACATCCGCCCGGGGACCGGGACGCGGCGGGACCGCAGCGCCGACAGCACCCCCATCGCCATCGCGTCGTTGAGCGCGATGATCGCGGTCGTCTCCGGGTGTTCGTTCAGGATCTGCTCGGTGACCGCCCGCCCGCCGCCCCGGGTGAAGTCGCCGTGCACGACGGCGAGGTCGGCCGGGGTCAGCCCGCGCTGCCGCAGTGCCGACGAGACGCCGGCGAGCCGGTCGGCGACCGTGGTGAGACCGGCGCTGCCCGCGGCGACCGTGATCCGCCGGTGGCCGAGATCTATCAGGTGGTGGGCGAGCGCGTTGCCGCCGGCCTCGTTGTCGGGCAGGACGGCGTCGACGCCGAGCGCGTGCCGCCCGATCGCGGCCACCCGGCCGCCGTGGTCCTGGAACGCCGCCAGCTCGGCCCTGGCCTCGGCCTCCACCCGGGGGTCGTCGTACCCCGAACCGCTGATCAGGATGATGCCGACCCGCTGGGCGATGAGGTGGCGGAGTTGTTGCAGCTCGTAGTCGGGGTCCCGGCCGGACTGACAGATCTGCACCAGCAGCCCCTGCTCGGCGGCGAGCTGGATGACCCCGCCGGCGATCTCGGAGAAGTAGGGGTCGTCGACCTGGTGGACGATCAGGCCCACGGTGGAGCTGGCGCCGCCGGCGAGCGTGCGGGCGTACGGGTTGGCGACGTACCCCAGCTCGCGGGCGACCCGACGGACCCGGTCGGCCACCTCGGCGCTGACGCCGTCGCGGCCGGCGAGGGCCCGGGAGGCGGTCGCCAGCGAGACGTCGGCGCGATCGGCCACGTCGACGAGGCGCGGCCGCTGGCCAGCCCTGGGCATCCGCGACTCCCCGGAAACATCCATGTCACCCGATCTATTGCCAGTGACGCTGATCGAAGCCTAGGGTACGTAAGCGCTTACGTAAGCGCTTACGTACCCGGCACCGGCGTGCCGTGAAATGAGGTGAACCGATGTCCAGGGCCAGACGAGCGGCCGTCGCCACCGTCTCCCTCCTGGCGATCGGCGCGCTCACCGGAGCGGGGGCGCCCCCGGCGCAGGCGGACCGGCATCGCCCGTCCGACGTCCACCCCGCCCTGCGAGCGCACCTGGTCGCCGCCTACGACTTCGACCACCCGGTGCCGGGCGACGCCGCGCTGGAGCGCGACCAGGGCCGCTCCGGCACCGAGATCGAGCTGGTCAACGGCGGCGCCGCCATGCGGGTACGGGACCACGCCTACCGGGGCAGCGGCAACGCGGTGCGGACCCGGCAGGTCGACCCGGCGGTGGCCGGCAACGACGACTGGAAGGCCGGCACCTGGTCAGCCAGCGGGGTGCGCACCCTCCGCGCCTTCAGCGCGACCGCGGGCACCACCGTGATGGGCTGGTTCAAGCTGGAGATGGACAACCCCCTGCCCAACTCCACCACCGCCGACCCGAACGACCGGTACAACGCCATCGGCCTGGCCGGGGTGCTGACCGGCGACTCCGACGGCCACGGCGTCCGGGCCCTGCTCGAGCTGATCGACGTCGACGGTGAGCTGCGCCTCGTCGCGCTCGGCCGGCGCCTCGACGGCGGCAACTCGCAGACGTTCGCGGCGAGCCAGGACTGGCGTGACCTGCTGCCGGCGGGGGAGTGGGTGCACCTCGCCGCCACCTTCGACTTCGGCACCGGCGCCCTTGCCCTCTACCGCAACGGCGAACCGGTCAGCGGCTTCTACACCCGCACCGACGACCCGTGGCTCGTGTCCGGGCCGGGCCCGCACGTGACCACCGCGTCCGACCCCCGGGGCATCAAGATCGGCGGAAGCTTCCCCCAGGACACGGTGGAGCGGAACCCGTGTGACTGCCGCATGGACGGCCTGATGTTCCTCGACAGCGTGGTCTCCGCGAGCGATGTGCGGAGGCAGTACCGCCACCTGGCCCGCTGACCACCCTCGGCACCGTCCCACCGAGAAGGAGACACGCGTGCTCATCCTCCACGACAGCGCCCACGGTATCCGCAGGTCCGTGTTGACGGCCGGCCTCACCGCCGTGGTGCTGATCCTGTCCACCGTGCTCGCGACGCCCGCCCGGGCCGCGGCCGCCGCGGTGTACGACCCGGTCCCCGAGATGCCGATCCAGTCCCGGCTCGGGCTGGTCCTCAGCGAGTACGCCAGCTTCCCGCAGTCGCAGCCGAACCCGGCACCGACCGATCAGCGGCTCATGCGTACCGCCCGGATCAACACCATCATGGAGGTGCCCGACGGCTCCGGCCGGCGCGCGGTGCCCGACCTGAACGGCAGCCTCTACCTGGTCGAAGATGGCGTGCCGCACGTCTACCTCGACGTGGCGGCGACCTTCGCGCCGCAGTTCTTCTCCGGCCGCGGCCTGGGCCAGGGCTTCGGGTACGTCGCCTTCCACCCCGAGTTCGGCGCCAACGGCCGGTTCTACACCATCCACACCGAGCAGGCGTCGGCGACGACCACCACGCCGGACTACGCCCAGGCCGGCACGATCTACCACGGTGTCATCACCGAGTGGACGGCGACCGACCCGAGCGCCGACACGTTCGCCGGCACCCGCCGGGAGGTCCTGCGCATCGGGTTCGGCGGCCAGGTGCACGGCATCCAGGAAATCAACTTCAATCCCACCGCGAAGCGCCACGATCCCGACTACGGCCTGCTGTACCTGGCGGTCGGCGACGGCGGTCTGGGCGTGCGCAACACCGACCCGCAGAACCTGGGCATGCCGCACGGCAAGCTGCTGCGGATCGACCCCCGGGGCACCAACGCCGCCAACGGGCGCTACGGCATCCCACCCAGGAACCCGTTCGTCGGCCGCGCCGGCGCGCTCGGCGAGATCTACGCCCTGGGCTTCCGCGACCCGCACCGCTTCAGCTGGGACCGCGCGACCGGCCGCATGTACCTCGGGCACATCGGTGAACACGCCATCGAGGCGATCTACGAGGTCCGCGCCGGCGACAACTTCGGCTGGAGCGAGCGCGAAGGATCCTTCGTCTTCGACAAGGCGGCCACCAATCCCTGCGACCGGCTCTTCCCGCTGCCCGCCGACGACGACCGGTACGGATACACGTACCCCGTCGCCGCGTACGACCACGACCCCGCCGCGGACTGGAACTGCACCGCGGACGTCGGCGTCGCGGTGGCCGGCGGGTTCGTCTACCGGGGACGCGCGGTGCCGGCGCTGCGCGGCAAGTACGTGTTCGGTGACCTGGTCGACGGTCGGGTGCTCTACACCGAGGCGAACGAGATGCGCCGCGGGCGGGGCCTGGCCCCGATCCACCAGCTCGCCCTCTTCGACGCCGAGGGAACCCCGGTCCGTATGCGGGACCTCTCTGGGCCCGGCGCGCCCGGCGATCCCAACCGCGTCGACCTGCGCTTCGGCACCGACGCCGCCGGTGAGCTCTACGTGCTCGCCAAGGCCAACGGGAAGATCTGGAAGGTCACCGGCACCCGGGTCTTCGCCAGCGGAGACGTCGGGAACACCACCCTGCGGCGCACCGCGGGAGCATCGAACTGGGCGCCGGTCACCCCGGCCAAGTGGCAGTTCACCCACGACCAGGTCATCCTCGCCGAGGCCGGGGTCAGCCGGCCGGGCCCGCGCCGGCCGTTCGAGTACGCCGTCCTGACCGCCGGACCGGCCTGGTCGTCGGTCGAGGTCGAGGCGCGGGTACGGCTCGACACGCCGGTGGAGGTCACCAACCGGGACGTGATCATCGTCTTCGGCTGGCGCTCGGACACGGAGTTCTACTACGCCCACCTCTCCACCGACAACACGATCTACCCGCACAACGGCATCTTCAAGGTCGACAACGCCGACCGGGAACGCATCGACCACCAGTGGAACGGCCGGTCGCGCGGCGCCAACCCGGCGATCACCGACGCCGACTGGCACCGCGTACGGGTCGTGCACCTGCCGGCGACCGGCGAGATCGCGGTCTACGTCGACGGGCGACGGGACCCGCTGATGACCGCGAAGGACAGCACGTTCGGCTCCGGGCGGGTGGGCTTCGGCTCGTTCGACAACGTGGGCCGACTGCGCAACCTGACCGTCACCGGCACGCCGGCCTGAGCACCGGTGGGGCCGGCGGCACGATCACCGCCGTCCCCACTGGCTGCCGGATGCGCGAATCGCCCGCCGGCCGGGAACGCAGAGCCGGCCCGGAGGGGGTCATCCGGTTCGTAGAATCCGTGCCATGCCGCAGATCGTCGAGTTGCTGGCCTCGCCCGTGCACCGCTTCCTGGGCCGGCCCGCCGACGGCCCGGTTCCGGCCCCGCCCGGTGAGCTGGTCGACGTGGTGCGTATCCGGGCCGGTCTCGGCATCGTCGGCGACCGGTACTTCGGCCAGCCCGCACACCGCGACGCCAGCGTGACGGTGATCGCCCAGGAGTCACTGCCAGCCGGCATCGGGTTGGCGGAGGTCCGCCGCAACGTCCTCACCACCGGCATCGCGGTGGACGAGCTGATCGGCAAGGTGCTGGTGCTGGACTCCGGCGACGGCCCGGTCAGCCTGCGGGTGAACCGGGCCGCCCGCCCCTGCGCCTGGATGGACGTCACGGTCGGCCCGGGTACGTGGAAGGCGCTGCGCACCACCGGAGGCATCCGCTGCACCCCGCTCAACGACGGCGTGCTGCGCGTCGGCCCGGTCGACGCCACCGTGAGTTGACGAAACGGGCTCGACGGCGCGCCGCGAAACAGGCATGGTGTGCACCGGATGTCGACCGGCCGGAGCCGCCGACCCGACGCTCGGGGGAGGCGGCGATGGAGCACGCGCTGACGGATCAACTGGTCGACGACCGGACGATCCTGCAGGTGGTCGTCGGCTCCCGCGCGTTCGGCCTGTCCGGCGCCGCCTCGGACACCGACCGACGCGGGGTGTACGCCCTGCCCGCCTCGGCGTTCTGGGGTCTACGCAAGCCAGCGTGGCACCACGACGGCCCGCTGCCGGAGCAGATGCGCTGGGAGGTGGAGCGGGTCTGCGTGCTCGGGCTGGCGGCGAACCCCACCGTCCTGGAGGTGCTGCACTCCCCGCTGGTCGAGACGTGCACCCCGGTGGGCGAGGAACTGCGGGCGCTCGCGCCGGCGTTCCTGTCCCGGCGGGTGGCGGACACCTACCTGCGCTACGCCACCGCACAGTTCGGCAAGGCCGAGCGCGGCATCGCCCGCTCCGGCACCCCGACCTGGCGGCACGTGATGCATCTGATCCGGCTGCTGGCCGCCGGCGGTCACCTGGTCCGCACCGGGCGGTTGGTGCTGGACGTCGGCGCCGACCGGGACCGACTGCTGGCGGTGAAGGCCGGTGAGGTGCCCTGGGAGGACATCGTCGCCTGGCGGGACCGGCTGGTCGCCCGGTTGACGGCGGACCTGGCCACCAGTCCGCTGCCCGACCGGCCCGACGAGGCGCGGGTCGAGCAGTGGCTGATCTCGGTCCGCGACCGCTCCGTGCGGTGCCCGTCGTGACCGCGTGGGAGGGCGCTGGCCTGCCGGCCGGCGTCGACCTGGCGGGCATCGTCGCCGAGCAGCCGCACCCGCTGGTCTTCGCCACCGTCTCCGGCGCCCACCTGTACGGGTTCCCGTCCACCGACTCCGACGTCGACCTGCGCGGCGCGCACCTGCTGCCCGTCGAGCAGGTGATCGGGCTGGCGGAGCCGGCGGAGACCCGCACGGTCATGACCGACCGCGACGGGGTGGAGCTGGACCTGGTCACGCACGACCTGCGCAAGTTCGTACGGCTGATGCTGCGTCGGAACGGCTACGTGCTCGAACAGTTGCTGTCACCCCTGGTGGTGCACACCACGGCGGTGCACGCGGCGCTGATCGAGCTGGCGCCGCTCACGGTGACCCGGCACCACGGTCATCACTACCGTGGCTTCGCCGCGGGCCAGCGGCGGCTGTTCGATGCCACCGGTGAACTCAAGCCGCTGCTGTACACCTTCCGGTCGCTGCTCACCGGCGTTCACCTGCTGCGTACCGGCCGGATGCAGGCGAACCTGCCGGCCCTGCTCGACACCGAACCCGCGCCGGCCTACCTGCCCGACCTGATCGCCGCGAAGCGGGCCGCCGAGCACGGCGTACTGGACGACCTCGTCCCGGGCGCGACCCTCGACCGCGACCTGGCCGAGTTGGCCGCCCGGCTCGACCAGGCACAGCACGACAGTAGGCTGCCCGAACAGCCCGCCGGGTCGGTTGAGCTCAACGACCTCGTGGTCGCGGCCCGACTGCCGTCCACGCGGGACGGTGTTCGAACGCCGGCTGGGCGTGGTGAAGTCGTGGTACCCGTCCGTTAGGCTCGGCCCGTTCGGCCTTGGGGAGGGCAGATGGCGGCGGATCCGGTCAGTGGCGATTTCACCCGCATGTTGGACGCGACGATGCAGGCGTTGGGGGCGGTCAGCGCACCGGCCGCCGGCGCCGACGGGGAGCCGGCCGAGCCGCCGGCCGGCGAGGCCGCGGACGGTCAGGTCCGCGCCGAGCTGGGCCCGGACGGGCGGTTGCGGTCGCTCTGGGTGGAGCCCCGGCTGATGCGGCTCGGTTCGGAGGAGCTGACCGAGCACATCACCACGGCCGTCAACGCGGCGATCGACGCCATGCGGGGCGCCACGACCCCGCCGCAGGCCGGTGACCTGTCGCAGCTGCGGGAGCAGTTGGCGGAGGTCCGGGACACCGCGGTGCCGCGGCTCGGGTCGTTCCTGGCGGCACTGACCGAGGCGCAGGACCGGCTGGCCCGAGGTGGCCCGCGATGAGCGGCAACGGGTTCGAGGTGGAGCCGCAGACGCTGCGCGACGCCGGCACGACGGTCTCCGACCTCGCGGGCCGCTTCCTCGACGAGTTGGACGGCTTCGAGGCGCAGATGGCCGGTCACGGCCAGCCCTGGGGCGCCGACGACATTGGCTCGCTGATCGGGGTGGCCTACACCGAGGTCGCCGCGTACGTCTTCGACTGCCTCGGGCTCGCGGTGGAGGAGATCGGTTCGGCCGGTGGCGACCTGAGCTCCATGGCCGACGCGTACGACCGGGTCGACGAGGACGGCGCGGGCACGATGCGCTCGCTGGCCGGCGGGCTGGGGTAGCGCGATGGGTCTGCAGCTGCCTGGTGAGCTGGTCACCGCGCTCGGCTGGATCGGCTACACCTGGCCGGAGGGCGACGAGGAGAAGCTCTTCGAGATGGGCCAGGCCTGGATCGAGTTCGCCGGTCGGATCGGCGCCACGGCCGGCGAGGCGGACGCCGGCGCGGCCCAGGTGTGGTCGCAGAACGTCGGCCCGGCGGTGCAGGCGTTCCAGGGCTGGTGGACCGGTGAGCAGCACGGTCCGCTGGTGCTCCGGGACGGCGCCCAGGCGGCCGTCATCCTCGGCGCCGGCCTGATCGTCTGTGCGGTGATCGTCCTGGCGTTGAAGATCCAGCTGATCGTGCAGCTGGCCATCCTCGCGTTTCAGGTGGCGCAGGCGATCGTGACCGCGGTGGCCACTTTCGGCGCCTCGCTGGCCGAGATCCCGATCTTCCAGATGATCACCCGGGAGATCGTGGGTCTGCTGATCGACCAGGTCATCGGGCAGCTGCTCGATGCCTAGCAAGCCGAGGAAGGCGCGCGGCGTCGCCGCGAAGCCGGCGGCCGGCAAGATCGTCCGCAAGGCGGTCGAGAAGCTGGAGAAGCCCATCGTCCGGGTCACCGGGCCGGATCACAGCCTGCCGACGAAGGTGATCCGGGTCCAGCGCAAGGACTTCCACGCGACCTCGCAGTTCCGGCGCAAGATGGCGGCGCTGAAGAAGCTCAGCGACGAGGGCAAGCTCTACAAGGCCACCAACCCCGTCGAGCGGGACAAGAGCCTCACCGACGGCTACAAGGAGCGGATCCGCCAGAAGATCTGGGACAAGTACTGGCCGCACGACAAGGATCTGGCCAACCGGCTCAGCCAACGCCTCAGCAGCTACCACCCGGACCACGTATGGGAACTCCAGCTCGGCGGCCCGGACACCGTCGACAACCTCAAGTTGCTGCATGGTAGAACCAACACGGACATCGGTTCGCAGATCTGGGGGCAGATCCAGACCTTGCCGGACGGGACCCCGATCCGAATAGAGGTGGTGGATTGACCCCCGAGCTGCACCAGCTCATCGAGGAGCTGCGGGCCGACCTGGCCGAGGACCAGCCGGCGAGCCTGGGGTATGCCCAGTTCGGCGACGGCGCGGCCACCGACGCCGTGCCGGCGGACCTCCCGGCCGACCTGCGGGATCTCCTGCTGGTGGCCGACGGGCTGCGCGCCGGCCGGATCGAGCTGGCGTCCACGTCCACCCTCACCGGCATCCAGTACCACCTGGACTACGCGCCGGACTTCTCCGCCATCCCGGAGGACCGGGCGGGCTGGCTGGTGATCGGCACCCGCAGCGACGAGCCGATCTTCATGGACCGGGGCACCGGCGCCATCTGGTACTTCCCGCCGACCGGCACCGAGTGGTTCATGGCGGACGCCTTCGAGGAGCTCGCCCCCGACCTGGATTCCTTCGTGCACTACTACCTGCTCGGCCCGGGCTACGCCGACCTGACCCCCGCCGACGACCAGTGGCACGCCTTCCTCGACCAGCAGGGCCTGCTCGACGACGAGGACGACGACGAGCCGGACGACGACGCCGACGCGAGGGACGGGCGGTGACCGTCACCCGCGAGGAGTTGGTCGCGCTGTGGGGCGAGCGGGGCGTCATCTACTTCCCGGACCAGCGCTTCGAGGCGATCCTCGGCCCGTTGGGGCCGGAGGTGTTCCCGCCGTACGGCGCCCTGCCGGTCGAGGTGCCCATCCTGTTCACGGTCGACGTGTCGGCGCCCGACGTGGAGCTCTTCTCCACCCTGCGCATCGAGGTGGGCGACGAGGCGCCGCGCGCGTACATCGTGCTGGGCAGTTCGCCCGAGGACCCGATGCTGCTGTTCTGCCTGGACGCGGCGACCGGCGAGGTGCTGCTGCTGGATCTCCAGACGCCGAACCTGGAGACGGTCAACAGCAGCTTCGCCGCGTTCGTGGAGTTCCTGTACCGGCTGGGCCAGCTCATCGCCACCGACCCGGGCGGGCGGGAGCGGGCGGCCCGCGCCGCACGGATTCGCGCCGGCCTGCGGGAGGTCGACCCGACGGCGTTCGCCGAGCCGGAGTCCTGGTGGACCCTGGCGTTCGACGAGCTGGAGTCCACCACCTGAGCTGGTCGCGCCAGCGGTCACCCGGCCTGCGGGTCAGACCGGGCTGATGTGCGCGGCGAGCACCCGCCAACCGTGCGCGTCGTCATGGATCCAGGTACGGGTGTACCGCAGGCGAGCCGCGAACGGCGTGCCGTCGAACACTCCAGCCACCCGGCCGAGGAAGAACGTCACGCCGGTCGTCCCGGCGACGAGCAGCTCCAGCTCCTCCTCGACGAGTTCCTCGATGACCGAGGTCCGGTCCCGGTGCGCGGTCAGGTCGTCCCGTTTGGTGTGCCTGCCGCCCTCCGGGCCGATGGCGATCAGCTCGTCGACGAGCAACTGGTCGAGGGCCGCCACGTCGCCGGCCCGCTGCGCCGCCTGCAGGGTGCGCTCGGCATCGAGCAGTTCCGCCTCGCGTTCGCTGTCCGGCATGGTGCCGTCCTCCTGATCGGGGTTCACCCGGCGCCACCGTCCACCGGGGCTGTCCGCATTGTGGCAGCCGGCGCGGTCCGAACGGGTGCGGATCGGCCGGCGGCGGGTCGCGTCCGGCGGCGGACGCGCGTCGCATGAACGCGGTGGCTGTGGGCCGCGGGGCGGCCGGTGGCTAGGCTGCTGGCATGGCGGACCAGGGCGGGCGTGCCACGCACGCCGCCGGGGCGGCGCGGCCGGTCGAGGAGGTCGTGCGGGAGATCCTGGCGGTCGTTCCGGCCGGCTGCACGTGGCTGCTGCCGGTGCCGGACGACGGTCGGGCGGTCGCGGACTTCCGGATCGCGGCCACCAGCGGCGACGGCCACGACATCTACGGCCGGGGGACCGACCGGGTGGGCGCGCGGCTCACCGAGCTGTACCCCAGCATGGTCGACGGTCCGCTCTGGCGGCTGTACCTCGACGTGCTGGCCACCGGGGCGCCCGGCCGGCTGGCCGACTTCCGGTACGTGGAGAAGCGCAGCGGCGTCGTCGCCGACTCGCTGTTCGACGTGCACGTGCACCGGGTGTTGGGCGGCCTGCTGGTGACCTGGCAACGGCTCGACGAGGACCTGCGTCGACTGGAGCGCACCGAGTTGCTGGGCAGCCTCGGCTGGGCGGAGTACGACCTGGCGAGCGGGGTCAGCCAGTGGTCACCCGGGATGTACCGGATCTTCGAGCGTGACCCGGCGCTGGGCCCGCTGTCGCGAGCCGAGCAGTCGGCCGCCCTGCTGCCGGACGACCACATGCTGCGCGAGGCGGCCTGGCAGACGCTGGACAGTGGAGCCTCCTCGGACGTGACGGTCCGGTTCCGGGCGGCGGGCTTGGTGAAGTACCTACGGATTCTGTCCGACGTTTCGCGGGACGCGGACGGCACACCGTTGAAGATCCACGCCGTGGTGCCAGGACGTGACGGCCAGGGTGGACTCGCGGACCGCCATCGAGCAGCTCAGCGACCAGTTGCGCACCCGGGAGATGACGGCGCTGGCCGAGCACCGGCTGGCCGGTCAGTTGCAGAACCTGATCCAGCCGGTGCCCCGCGAGCCGTTTCCGCTGGCCGGCCTGGAGGCGATGGTCAACTACCTGCCGGCGGAGAGCGCGGTGCGGGTGGGCGGTGACTGGTACCACGCGTAGACCCTGCCGGACGGGTCGGTCGTGCTCGCGGTCGGTGACGTGGCGGGCCACGGCCTCAGCGCCGCCAGCGGGATGGCCCATCTGCGCTTCGCGCTGGTGGCCTGGCTGTCGATCGGCATCCGGGACTCGGCGGTGCTGCTCGGGCACCTCAACCGACTCTGCGGTCAGCTCGCGATCACCGGGACCGCGGTGGTCGCGGTCTACGACCCGGTGACTCGGTTGCTCTGCTGGGGACGCGCCGGGCACCTGGCGCCACTGCTGTCCCGCGACGGCGGGACCGGCCCGCTGGACCGGCCGCCGGGCCTGCTGCTCGGCGCCGCCGACGACTCGGTGTACCCGGTGCTCACCCCGCGACTGCGTCCGGGCGACCTGGTGCTGTTCTACACCGACGGGCTGGTGGAGCGGCGCGCGCCCGAGGAGGACCGGCTGGAACAGGTGCGGTCGGTGCTCTCGGCGCTCTCCGCCGAGCCGGGGGAGCAGACCCTCGGCCGTCTGCGCGACCTGCTGCACCAGCCCAGCCCGGACGACGACACCTGCGCGCTGGCCGTACGCGTGCTGCCCTGAGCCGCCCGGCTCACAGGCCCAGCCGGAGCCGCACCACCGTTCCCTCCGGCTCGGTCAGCACGGCGACCTCGTCGCAGACCTGCTCGACGATCGCCCGCCCCCGCCCCCGTACCGCGTCGGCCGGCGGCATGTCCCGGCCGAACGCGCGCACCGGCGGCCCCTGGTCGATGACGTCGCAGAACAACTGGTCCGCCTCGGCCCACACCCGGACCCGGCCGCCGCCGGTGGTGTGCTGCAACGTGTTGGTGGCGAGCTCACTGACGGCCAACATCAGCAGCTCCACCCGGTGCGGGGGCAGGCCCCGGGCCAGGGCCGCGGTGCAGACGAACGCGCGCAGCGCTCGCAGGTCGGTCGCCACCTGGTACGCCATCGTGTCCGGGGCGCGGGTGGACACCGACTGCTCGGCCACGATCCGGGTCTCCCTCCGGCCGGCCGCCATCAGCCCGCCAGCCGCGGGTCGTCGGCGGGCGGTTGCAGCAGGGTGCCGACGCCGGTGATGTCCAGCACGGCGGCGACCGGCCCGCTGGCGTTGACGGCGTACAACCGCCGACCGGCGGCGCGGGCGGTCTGGTGGGCGGTCACCAGACCGTGCAGGCCGCTGGGGTCGAGGAAGCGCAACCCGCCCACGTCGACCACGACCACGGGCGCGCCGCGGACCGCCGCGGACAGCACGGTGGTCAGCTCCTCCCGGGTGGCCAGGTCGCACTCGCCGGACAGCGTGACGACGATCTGGCCGGGCGCCGTGGACGTCCGGGCCTCGAAGTGCGCCATCGGGCAGCAGCACCTTCCTCGTCGTGACAGCCGTTGTCGGCACATCATGTCACCCACCAGCCTGCCGGCCGTGTCCTCCGTTCGGCGGCGATCGGGGGCGTGCCGTCAGCTTGTCGACGATCCGACCCATCCGCCGGCTCGACCGCACCGAATCACCGGTACGAGCACCACCGCGGTCACCTACCTGAGGAGTTCGAATGAACCGGCGTCTGTTCGTCACCATCGGCGCGATCGCCATCCTGACCCTCGCCGCCGGCTGCGGCGACAGCGACACCGACAGCACCGCCAGCGGCGGGACCGCTGCCAGCGCCTCGGCCGACGCACCGATGCCGTCGGCTACTTCGTCGATGATGACCGCGCAGTTCGGGCCGGGCTGCGCCGTGGTGCCGACCGATCCCGCCGACGCGGGCAGCTGCCAGGCCATGGCGAAGGTGCCGGTGGCCACCGCCGCCTCCGGTAACCCGCTGCTGTCCACCCTGGTCTCCGCCGTGCAGAAGGCGAATCTGGTGGACTCGCTCAACGGTGCGCAGGGGGTGACGGTGTTCGCGCCGACCAACGACGCGTTCGCCAAGATCCCCAAGGCGGACCTCGGCAAGGTCCTCGCCGACGACGCCATGCTGAAGAAGGTCCTCACCCACCACGTGGTGCCGACCCACCTCTCCCCGGACACCCTGGCCGGCACGCACAAGACCCTCCAGGGCGACGAGATCACGGTGACCGGCAGCGGTAACTCGTTCACGGTCGACGGCGCCTCGATGGTGGTCTGCGGCAACGTCTCCACCGCCAACGCCACCGTCTACATCGTGGACACCGTGCTGATGCCGAAGAGCTGAACCGTGCCGACCACGACCACGCCTCGGCCGGTGGACCCCCGGCCGGGGCGGCCCCCCGTCCCGCGCCCCAACCGCACCGGCGCCCTCGTCGGCCTGCTCACCGCCGCCGTCACGCTGGGCGTCGCCCACCTCGCCGCCGCGCTCACCGACCCGGTGGGAGATCCGGTCCTCGCCGTCGGCGCCACCGCCATCGACCTGGCACCCCAGCCGGTCAAGGCGTTCGCCATCCGCACCTTCGGCACCGCCGACAAGATCGTCCTACTCGGTGGTGTGCTCGCCGTCCTGGTGCTGGTCGCGGTCGTGCTCGGCATCGCCGCGATCCGCCGGACCGGAGCCGGTCTGACCGGCCTCGTCGGGCTGGGCGCTGTCCTCGTCGCCGCCGTACTCGCCCGCCCCGCCGCGACCGTGGCGGACGCCGTCCCCGCCCTCGTCGGCGTCGCCGCCGGCGCGGGTGCCCTGCTCGCGCTGCTGCGCGACGCCCGACCCGGGCCAGCCGTCGCCTCCGGACGGCCCCACTTACTCAACCGCCGGCAGTTCCTCACCACCGCCGCCGCCGCCACCCTCACCGCCGTGGCGGCGACCACCGGCGGGCAGGCCGTCGGCGGGCGCCGGGCCGCCGGCACACGGTCCCGGTCGGCGGTACGCATCCCGCCCCCGGCCACCCCGGCCCCGCCACTGCCACCCGATGTCGCGGTTGAGGGCGGTCCGGCGTTCGTTACCGCCAACCGCGACTTCTACCGGGTGGACACCGCGCTCACCGTCCCGCAGATCGACGTCGACACCTGGCGGCTGCGGCTCGCCGGCGCGGTCGAGCGGCCCCGCACCTGGAGCTTCGCCGACCTGCTCGCCCGCGACCTGGTCGAGCGCGACATCACCCTCAACTGCGTGTCCAACGAGGTCGGCGGCCCGTACGTGGGCACCGCCCGGTGGACGGGAGTGCCGCTCGCCCCGCTGCTGCGCGAGGCCGGCCTGCGGCCTGGGCAGGACCAGCTGCTCAGCCGCTCGGTCGACGGCATGACGATCGGCACCCCGCTGACCGCGATCCTCGACGGCCGCGACGCCATGCTGGTCGTCGCCATGAACAGTGAGCCCCTGCCGGTGGAGCACGGCTTCCCGGTCCGGATGCTCGTGCCCGGCCTGTACGGCTACGTCGGCGCCTGCAAGTGGCTCACCGAGCTGCGGGTGACCACGTTCGACGAGGTCGACCCGTATTGGGTGCGGCGCGGGTGGGCCGCCGACGCGCCGGTGAAGACGGCCTCGCGCATCGACACCCCGAAGCCGTTCGCGCGTCGCCCGGCCGGCCCGCTGATGATCGCCGGTGTCGCCTGGGCGCAGCGGCGCGGCATCAGCGCGGTCGAGGTCCAGGTCGACGACGGCCGCTGGCAGCCGGCCCGGCTCGGCGCGGGCCCGTCGGCGGACCTGTGGCGGCAGTGGACCTACCGGTGGGACGCCCGACCGGGCAGCCACACCGTCCGGGTCCGCGCCGTCGACGGCATCGGGGCGATGCAGACCGAGGCCCGCGCCACGCCCTTTCCGGACGGGGCCACCGGCTGGCACAGCGTCACCGTCACGGTCACCTGAGCCGTCGCCCCGCCCCGGTGACCCGGCCAGAGCCAGGCATCGGCAGAGTCGGCGGCGATCGTGCCCACCGCGTCGCCGTCGCCGGGTCGGGCAGGGTCACGGAGCCGGGTCGAAGACGATCGACTCGCTCAGCTCGCGCCACCGCGCGTCGGACGCGGCGAGGGACTCGGCGGCCGCCGAGGCGACCGCCACGGCGTCGGCGCCGAGCAGCAACCGCGCGGGCGGGTCGTCGACCCGGGTGATGCGGATGATCGCCTGGGCGGCCCGGACGGGATCGCCCGGCTGGCTGCCGCTGGCCTGGCGCAGCCGCTCGACGACCGGCTCGATGACCGGCCGGTACGGTTCGCTGATCGGCAGCGTGCGCATCGAGGAGCCGGCCCATTCGGTCCGCAGCCCGCCCGGCTCGACGGTGGTGACGCGGATCCCGAACGGCGCGACCTCCTTGGCAAGCACCTCCGAGAAGCCGCCGACCGCCCACTTGGCGGGCTGGTACGCGCCCAGCCCGGGCCCGCCGACCCGCCCGCCGACGCTGGAGACCTGGACGATGTGCCCGCGCCCCTGCTCGCGCATCACCGGCAGGGCGGCGCGGGTCAGGTTGACCACCCCGTAGAAGTTGGCCTCGATCTGGGCCCGGAAGTCGTCCTCCGGCATGTCCTCGATCGCGGCGACGTCGGCGTACCCGGCGTTGTTGACGAGGATGTCCAGGCTCCCGAACGCGTCCACAGCGCTGTGCACGGCGGTGCGGGCGGCGGCGGGGTCGGTGACGTCGAGGGCCACCGTCCGGATCTGGTCGCCGTGCCGGTCGGCCAGGTCGCCGAGCTGCGCCGGATCGCGGGCGGTGGCGACCAGCCGGTCGCCGTCGGCCAGCACCGCCTCGGCGAGCGACCGGCCGAGACCCCGGGAACTGCCGGTGATGAGCCAGACACGCGGCACGTCGTCTCCTCCTGCCGGCTCAATCAGACGGTCGCTACGGGCGGATGTTCAGGGCACCGATCAGGTCGTCGCGCAGCGTGAACCGGTACCGTAGCTCGACCGGGCTGCCGGGAAAGCTGCCCGACACCCGGGCGAGGACCAGGTACGAGTCGCCCGCCTGCGGCGTGACGGTCACCGGCTCCGCGGTGTACGAGTAGGTCGCCATCGTCCGCTGCCGCCAGGCGCGGATCGCGGCCCGTCCCTCGTGCACCCGGTCCTCGTCGGCCACGCTCGCGGTGTCCGCGAAGCAGGCGACGAAGGCCTCCAGGTCACCGTCGCCGACGGCCCGGAAGTACCGGTCGATCACCTCGGGCAGGTCGACTCCCATCGGCTCCTCCTGCGGCGCGGGCCGCCCTCGGGCAGCCGGATTCCCCGTCCGACCTCACGGTACGAGACGGTGCCGGTGCTTCGCGGACCAACCGACAGAACCCGTCGTCGACCCATCGTCGCGGGTGTCCGGCGGCAGCCCGCCCGCCGGACACCGCTCAGGGTCGGCGCGGGTCAGGGCTTGCGGCCGACGGCGCAGTAGCCGTCCAGGTCCGCCGGCGGGCCATCCTGCTCGGGCCGCCAGTGGGTGAACCGCACCAGGCCGGGCTCGACCAGTTCCAGGCCGTCGAAGAACCGGGCGATCCGCTCCGGGCTGCGCAGGTGGTACGGCAGCGCGCCACTCTCGTTGTACTGCCGGTGCGACTCGACGACCGCCGCGCTGGTGTCGGTGCCGTCGGACAGCGCCAGATAGCTGCCGGACGGGACCGCGTCGAGCAGGGCGCGGATGATGGCGACCGCCTCGTCGTCGTCGCCGACGTGGCCCAGCACCCCGAACAGCAGGACCGCGACGGGCTGGCTGAGGTCGAGGTGCTCGTCGGCCTGCCGGAGCACCGCCTGCGGGTCACGCAGGTCGGCGTGGATGTACCGGGTCAGCCCGTCCGGGCTGCCGACCAGCAGCGCTCGCGCGTGTGCCAGCACCATCGGGTCGTTGTCGACGTAGACGACCCGGCTCTGCGGGTTGACCCGCTGGGCAACCTGGTGGGTGTTGTCGGCGGTGGGCAGCCCGGTGCCGACGTCGAGGAACTGCCGGATCCCGGCCTCGCCGGCGAGGAAGCGCACCGCGCGGGACAGGAACGCGCGGGATTCGCGTGCCGTCTCGATCATCGCGGGAAAGAGTTCGCGGACCTGCTCGCCGGCCAGCCGGTCGACCTCGAAGTTGTCCTTGCCACCGAGCCAGTAGTTCCAGATCCGGGCGGAGTGCGGGACGCTCGTGTCGATCTTGGTGCCGTCGGTGGCCGGGTCAGGGGCGGTTTCTGCCACGGGCGTCCTTCCGCTGAGGGGTGGGGGAAGACACAGAGGACACTCATGCTCGCACAGCGCTCCCGTCCGCAAAACGGACACCCCTGCCGTCGGATCGCACCGGGACCGGTCCCGGGTTTGCCGTCGGTCGGCCCGGGTAGCCATGCATCTCCGGAACGAAGGGCGGGGGCATGGCTGAGCTGGCGTTCGTCGACAAGGTTGCGGCACGGGCGGGTGTCCCGCCCGAGCAGGCGCGACCGCTGACCGAGGCGGTTCTGCGTACCCTCACCGAGCGGCTCAGCGGCGGCGAGGCGGCCACGCTGGCACCCCACCTGGCCACAGAGTTGAGCCCGCTGCTGGTGAAGGTCGCCGAGGCGCCCGAGGTGTTCGGCTACGACGAGTTCCTGCGGCGTGTCGCCGAGCGCGCGGGGACCGACCGACCCACCGCGGAGCGGGGCTCCCGGGCCGTGCTCCAGACCATGCACCGGGTGGTCGGCCACCGGGAGTTCGAGGACGCGCTGTCCCAGCTCCCGGCGGATCTGAAGGAGCTGGCCCAGCCGCTGCCGCAGGGCCCCTGACCGACGCCGCGGCCGTACGAGGGGCCTGGGGCGGCGCCTGACCGGGTTGCCGGTCAGACCCCGCCCCACGTCCAGCGTCAGCTGACCACCCACCTCTGGTGGGCGCCGCCCGCGTACGTGCCGATCTGGATCTGGGTGCCGTCGGCGGTGCCGGCGCCGGCGGCCTCCAGCACCTTGCCCGACTGCGGGTTGCGGATCGACCCGTCCGGCTCCGGCTGCCACACCTGGGAACCGGTGCCGTTGCAGGTCCAGAGCTGCACCTTGGTGCCGTCGGCGGTGCCGGCGTTGTCCACGTCCAGGCACTTGCCCAGGGCCCGGTAGGTGTCCCCGACGCGGCTCCACGACTGGGCGCCGGTGCCGTTGCAGGTCCAGAGCTGCACCTTGGTGCCGTCGGCGGTGCCCGCGTTGTCCACGTCCAGGCACTTGCCGCCGACGCCGGTGATGCGGCCCGACCCGCCAGCGGTGCCCGCGTACACCTCCAGCTCGTAGATCCGCGCGGCCGGATCGCCGGTGCTGGTCGGCGCGGTGATGGCCAACCGCACGTAGCGTGTTCCGGGCGCGGTGACGTCGTGCGTGGTGGTGCTCGCCGTGTTGCCGGTGACCGTGGCCCGGGTCGTCCAGGCGGTGCCGTCGGCACTGGAGGCGACCGTGAAGTCCCGGGTGTTCCAGGCGGTGTTCTCGCCGCCGGCGCCGGCATGCTTGACCACCACCCGGTTCACCGCGTAGCTGGCACCGAGGTCCACCTGGAGGTACTTCGCCGTGCCCTTCGAGCACCACTTGTCGCCGTTGCCGCCGGCGACGCTGCCGTTGACGGCCTTGGCCGGGCCCTCGGTCGCCGAGCAGGAGCTGTCCGCGGTGGCCGGCTTGTTGAGCGCCAGGTTGATCCCGCCGGTCGGCGGCGGGGTGACGCCCGGGATGGCGTTGAGCGTGTACCACGCCTCGGTGCTCCACAGCGACTGCCCGCTGGTCGAGGTGAACGGGCGTGGCGAGCGCAGGTGGACGACGTGGCCGGCCTTGCGCCCGTTGACCGCGAGGGTGACCTTCTTCCCGTCCGTCGACAGGGTCGCCGAGGTGACGGTCAGCGTCTCCTCGTCGATCTTCGGGCCGCCGTAGCTGGCCGTCGGCTGGTACCGCCACTGCTTGATCTTGTAGTGCGCGGCCAGGTTGGCGGCGGTCTCCGCGGAGACCGGCTGGGTGTACTCCACCTCGAACCCGGCGGTGGTGGCCCGCATGGCCAGCATCTCGAAGGTGGTGGTGCTGGTCGGGGTCAGCTTCTGCAGGCCGTACGACAGCTTGCCGGTCTGGCCCCAGTTGCCGCCCGCGCCGAGCCCACCCACGTAGATCGCGCCGTCCGGGCCGACGTTGACCTCGGAGACGCCCGCCTCCAGGCCCTGGGTGAGCCGGAACAGGGCGCCCTGGTACTCGCCGTTGACCTTCTCCACACTGGCCCTCTGCAGGCCGCCGTAGGTCACGTCGCCGATGACGAACTGACCGGCGTACCGGCCGCTGGTGAGGTACAGCGGCGTGCTGGGCGAGTTGGAGATCTCGTTCTGCGGCATCCAGAGCACCGGCGGGGTGACCGGGTTGGCGTCGAACGGGCCGGCCGGGTTCAGGTAGTGGTTGAAGAACCGGCCCTGCTTGATGTGCACCAGCTTGGACGAGGGCAGCCAGCCGCCCTGGTTGTCGGTGACGAAGATGCCGCCCTCCGGGCCCCAGCCGATGCCGTGCGGGGTCCGCAGCCCGCCGGCGACGTGGCTGACCGCGCCGGTGTCCTTGTTGACCTTGAGGGTGGTGCCGCGGTTGGCGGCCGGCTGCGGGTTGGTGGTGGCGCCGCCGGAGTTGATCGACACCGACAGGTTCAGGTAGAAGAATCCGTCCTGGTAGAGCAGGCCGAACGCGAACTCGTGGAAGTTCCCGCCGTACGGCCAGGTGGCGACCGTCTGGAGCTGGTCGGCCACCTCGTCGCCGGTGGTGTCCACCAGCCGGGTCAGCCGTTGCTTCTCCGAGACGTAGACCACCCCGTCGACGATCTTGAGTCCCATCGGTTCCTTGAGGCCGCCGGCGATCTTCTTGGTGGTCACGGTGCCCGGCCCGGTCGCGCCGCCGGTGTTGCCCATGATCCAGACCTCGCCGTCCTGGGAGGTGCCGGACTGGTCGCTGCCGCCCCAGGTGGAGATGACGAATCGGCCGTCGGCCAGCCAGTCCATTCCGGTGACCTTCGGCTGGAAGCCGGTGGGCCGCAGGTTGGTCAGCGTGTAGCGGAATGCCCGGTGCGAAGGTGCCCGGCCTACCGCCGTCCGCGCCGGGCTGGACCACCGCCCCGGTTGCCGGGTTTGCGGGCCGCGGTACCGGATCTGCGGGCCGGACCGGTGGTCCGGCGGGTCGAGGTGGACGTGCCACGCGCGGCGGGCCGGCGGCGGGCCGCCACCAGCACGACGGCGGCGACCACCACGACGATCAAGGCCGGTACCAGCCAGGGTGGCCACCCGCCGCCTCGCGTCTCCTCCGTGGCGCCGCTCGGCGCGCTCGCCGGGGCGGCGGTCGCGCCCGCGTCGGCGCTCGCGCCGGCCACGCCGGGGCTCGCCGACGGGTTGCCCTCGACCAGGGCGAGCAGGGCCGGCGCCGGCCCGTCCGTGGGTGGCGTCCATCCGGCCGGCGCCGCCGTACTGGCCCCCTGGTAGTTGAAGGTGACGGTGCCACGCACCGCCTCGCCGTCGGAGGCGACGGAGAGATAACTCGCCGTGTACCGCCCCTTCGCCGGCCAGTGCGCGACGGACACCATGGCGGGGAAACCGGTGTGGTACAACCGCGGCTCGAAGACGCCGTTGACCATGAAGTACTCCTGAACCGGCTTGTCCAGCCGCTTCGGCTCGCCGTAGGACCAGCCGCTGTCCACCCGGGACCCGTTCGGCCCGGTGACGGTGAAGTGGGCGTTGGAGGCCGGCTTCTCGGTGAAGTACAACCCCAGCTGTGTCAGCGGCTCGCGGACCACGGTGCCGGTCAACGGGGTGGACGTCGCCAACTGGCCGTGCGCGGACGCCGGAGCGGCGGGCAGCAGCAGCGACACCGCCAGGGTCGCGGCCAGCGCCGCCGCCGCTCGGCTCCAGAGGTGACGGGCAGTGACCAGCCTCGATCGCATCCGTTCATCATGGTCATTTCCCCGCCGCCGAACAAGACGTAGAGTTCTCCTCCCCGACGATCAGTTCGACACCCGTCCCCCGCGTCGTTCGGAGTCCGCCCGTGTTCGTCCGTGCCCCCGGTTCCCGCGTTCCCGTCGTCCTCACCGTCGTCCTCGTCACCGCCCTGCTCGCCACCGGTTGCGGGCGGGACGACGACCCGTCCGTGGCCACCCCCTCGACGCCGGCGACGGCCGCCGTGCCGCCCAGCGCCACGACGGCGCCGACCTCGTCGGGCAGTCCGACACCCAGCGCCAGCGCCAGCACACCGGCGGTGGACCGGCAGATCACCGTGACGATCGCGAAGCGGCGGGTCGACCCGCCCACCGGGCGGGTCACCGTGGGTAAGGGCGAGCTGGTCCGGATCACGGTCACCTCGGACGTCTCCGACGAGCTGCACGTGCACGGCTACGACCTGGGCGCCCGGCTGCCGGCCGGCACGCCCGGTTCGGTGGAGTTCCGCGCCGAGAAGACCGGGCTGTTCGAGGTGGAGACGCACGAGACCGAGCTGGTGCTGTTCCAGCTCGTCGTCCGCTGAGCACCATGACCGGCGCCCCGGTGGTGCTGGCGCACGGCGTCGGTGGCCGCCAGGACCTGCCGATCACGCTGCCGCAGCTCGTCGTCGCCGCGGCCCTGGCCCTGGTCGTCACGTTCCTCGCGCTGGGCCTGCTGTGGCGCGAGCCGCGGCTCGACCGGGACGCGACCGGCGGACGGCCGGTGCCGGAGCCGCTGGCCCGGCTCGTCGACGCGCCCGCGTTCCGGTGGGCACTGCGCGGGCTGGGTCTGCTCGCCGCCGGCTGGTTCTGCGTGGGCCTGCTGGCCGGGCCGGACACCCCGGACAACCCGACGACGGGGGCGCTCTACGTGCTGCTCTGGGTCGGGCTGGTGCCCGTGTCGCTGCTGCTCGGCCCCGTCTGGCGGGCCGTCAACCCGCTGCGCACCGTTCATCTGCTCGCCGCGCTGGCGGCACGCCGGGACCCGGAGCGTGGCCTCCGCGAGCTGCCGGTCGGCCTGGGGCTCTGGCCAGCGGCCGTCGCCCTGTTCGGGTTCGTCTGGCTGGAGCTGGTCGCACCTGACCGGGCCACGCTGCCGGTCATCACCGCCTGGCTCGGCGGGTACGCCGTGGTCATGCTGGCCGGGGCGGCGCTGTTCGGCGCGGGCTGGTTCGACCGGGCCGACCCGTTCGAGGTGTACAGCGGGCTCGTCGGCCACCTCGCGCCGGTCGGCCGGGCGGCGGACGGCGTGCTGGTGTGGCGCAACCCGCTCGACGGGATCGCCGGGCTGCGGCCCCGCCCCGGGCTGGTCGCCGTCGTGATCGTGCTGCTCGGCTCGACCATGTTCGACAGCCTCTCCAACGCGCCGGCCTGGCTGCGCTTCACCCAGGAGAACGGCCTGCCCCCGGCGGTCACCGGCAGCGCCGGGCTGCTCCTGGTCATCGCCGCCGTCGCCGCGGCGTACCTCGCCGCCACCGGGGCGGCGACCCGGATCGGCCGCGCCGGGCCCGCCGACGCCCCCGGGCTGCCCGGCGAACTCGCCCACTCGATCGTGCCGATCGCGGTGGGCTACCTCGTGGCCCACTACTACTCGCTGCTGATCCTGGAAGGCCAGCGCACCGTCGCGCTGCTCTCCGACCCCCTGGACACCGGCGCGAACTGGCTGGGCACCGCCGACTGGGAACCGCACACCGGTCTGGTCACCCCGTCCGGGGTGGCCACCCTCCAGATCACCGTCATCATCCTCGGGCACCTGCTCGGCACGCTGCTCGCCCACGACCGCGCCCTGTACCTGTTCCCCCGGGCCCGGGCCGTGGCCGGCCAGCTCCCGCTACTGGCGCTGATGGTCGCCTACACCGTCGCCGGCCTGCTGCTGCTCTACGCCGGCTAGGGCCAACCCGGGACCCAGATCGGAGGTGCCACGGGCCACCGGGTGAGGATGGGGCGTGGATTCCGATCTTCGGCGCTATCTCGACGAGTTGGTCGACGCCGCCCGCGACGTATTCGGCGACGACCTGGTGGGCGCGTACGGGGCCGGCTCGGTGGGGCTCGGCGCGTACCAGGCCGGCCGCAGCGACGTGGACGTGGCGCTGCTCTGCGCCGGGCCGTTGACCGAGGCCGACAAGCGGGCGCTGGTGGCGCGTCTGCGGCACGAGGCGCTGCCCTGCCCGACGCGCGGGCTGGAGCTGGTCGCCTACCGGCGGGAGGTGGCCGCCTCCGGCAGCCCCGAGCCCGGCTTCGAGGTCGAGCTGAACACCGGCTCCGGGATGCCGTTCCGGTGCACCCTCGACCCCGCCGACCGCCCGGCGACCGACGGCCGGTTCTGGTACGGGTTGGACCGCAGCATCCTGCACCAGAGCGGGCTGCCGCTGCTCGGGCCGCCGGCGGGGGAGGTCTTCGCCGATCTGGCCCCTGCCGACCTGCGCCGCCTGCTGATCGAGGCGCTGTCGTGGTGGCTGGCGCTGCCCACGCCGCCGGACGACCGACCCGCGCCCGGCGCGGAGGACGCGGTGCTCGGCGCCTGCCGGTCCCTGGTGCGGCACCGCGACGGCGTCTGGCTGTCCAAGGTGGCGGCCGGGCAGCGGCTGATCGACGCCGGCGACCCGGCCGAGGTGATCGGCCGGGCCGTCGCCGCGCGGCACGGGGGGCCGCCGCCCACCGGCGCCCAGGCGCGCGCCTTCCAGCACCGGGTCCGCGCCGAGATCGCCGGCCAGCCCGACTAGCGGACCGGGCGGGGTTGGAGCGAGGCGAAGAGCAGGTTGAGCCCCTCGGTCATGGTCGGGTGGGTGATGACTGCGTCCCGCAGGGCGGTCCACGGCATCCCGGCGAGCATGGCCAGCTGCACCGAGGTGATCACCTCACCCGCCTCGGCGCCGAGCAGCGCCGCGCCGAGGATCTGGTCGGTCCCGGCGTCGACCACCGCCTTCCACGTTCCCTCGGTCTGGCGCAGGGTGCGGGCCCGGGGGATCGCGGCGACCGGCAGGCTGGCCACCTGGACGTCGTACCCGGCGCGGCGCGCCTCGGTTTCGGTGAGACCGACCCGGGCCAGCTCCGGGGTGGTGAACACGGTGTACGGGATGAGCCGGCCGGCGGTGCTGCGCAGCTCACCCGCCAGGTTCGCCCGGATGATCCGGTAGTCGTCGAGCGAGGCGTGGGTGAACTGCGGGGTGCCGGCGACGTCCCCGGCCGCCCACGTCCGCTCGGCGCTGGTCCGCAGGTACTCGTCGACCGCCACGAAGCCGCGGTCGTTCAGCTGCACGCCGGCGGCGTCCAGGCCGAGCCCGTCGGTGACCGGCTCCCGGCCGACCGCGACCAGCACGTCGTCCCCGGTCACCAGGCTGCCGTCGTCCAGCGTCACCCGGACCGTGCCGTCGGCGTTGCGGTCGATCCGGGCGACCGTCATGCCGGCGCGCACGTCGATGCCGTCGTCGAGCAGGACCCGCAGCACCGCGTCGCCGACGTCGGGATCCTCGCGGGTGAGCAGCCGCGGGCCGCCTTCGATCAGGGTCACCGCACTGCCGAACGACGCGAACATCTGCGCGAACTCCACCCCGACGGTGCCACCGCCGAGCACCACCAGTCGGGCCGGCAGCCGGTCCAGGTGCAGCAGGGTGTCACTGGTCAGCACCGAGGCCTCGGCCATCCCGGGGACCGGCGGCAGGTGCGGGCGGGTACCAGTGTTGATCACCACGTCGGCGCCACGCAGGAACCGTTCGCCGCCGTCGGCCAGCGACACCCGTACGGTCCGGGGACCGACGAACCGGGCCTCCCCGATCACCAGGTGCAGGCCGGAGTCGAGGAACTGCTGCCGGTTGGCGGCCACCATCCCCTCGACGACGTCCTGCTTGTGGGCGCGCAGCAGGTCCACGTCGACCCGGCCGCCCTCGACCACCAGGCCGAGCGCGGCCGCGCCGCGTAACTGGCGAGCCGCCCGCGCGCTCGTCACCAGCGCCTTGGTCGGGATGCACGCGACGTTGATGCAGCTGCCGCCGATCATGCCGCGTTCGACCATCGCCACCCGCCGGCCGGACCGGGCCACGTCCATGCTCAACGTCTTGCCGGCCTTGCCGCCGCCCACGACGAGCAGGTCGAACTCCTCCGCTCGGTCGGTCACCGGGTGCTCCTCTCGGTCGCCGGGCCGATGCGGCCGCCTCTGTCGTGGCGGCCAGACCAGCCTGTCAGCTCCGGTGCGCCATCGGCCCGGTTCCGAGCAGAACCGCCAACGCCGGCCGGGCCCGCCTCGAGCTCAGTGCCGGGCGGCACCGTTCTCGCTGACCGGCTGCCCGAAGGGCAGGAACGGCACAGGCGTCGGTTCGGCGGTGTCGCCGGGGCGCGTGAAGGTCGGGTCGGCGTCGCCGGTGGGCACCTCCGCAGCGGCCGTACGGTCGGCAGCCGCTGCCGCCTCGTCCGTAGTGGACGAGGTGCCGACCCGCTCCGCGCCGGACTGGCCGCCACCGGACTGGTCGCCACCGGTGTGGTCGCCACCGGGCCGGTCCACGCGCTCGCCGTGCCGCCCGCCGCTCGGCCGCTCACCACCCGCCGGCTCCACGTCAATCCGATCGGCAACCGGTCGCTCGGCGCTGGAGCGGGCGCCCACCATCGGGTACTCGGCGGTCTCCGTACCGCCCGCGGCGGCGGCCATGACGGCGGCGGCGGCCAGGTCGGCCACCCGCTTCGCCTCCCGCTGCACCCGGGCGCGGACGTCCTTGGCGTGCCGCTCGGCGGAGTCTCCGGCCCGCCGGGCCTCGTCCAGCCGGGCGCTCTCGGCGGTGAGGTCCCGACGGACCTCGCCCAGCCGCTGCTGCAACCGGGACAGCTCGTTCTCCAGGGTCTCGCCCTCCTCGCGCACCTCGGCGAGTTGCTGCTGGGCGGTCTCCAGCTCCGCGTGCAGCTGGGTCGACTCCTGCCGGCGCTCCTCGATCTCCTGCCGCAGGGCGGCGAGCTGCTCCTGGTGCGTGGCGGCCTGCTCGTCGGCGCGGTTGCGCAGGTCGGTCACGTGCTGCTGCGCCTCGGCCAGCAGCGCGGCGATCTGCTGCTCGATCGCGCTGCGCTGCTCCGCCAGCTCCCGCTCAGCGGCCGCCTGCTGCTCGGCGATCTCCTGCTCGGCCGCGCTCCGGCGGTCGTTGACGTCGCGTTCGATCCCGGCCTGCCACTGGGCCAGCTCCTGCTGGCTCTTGGCCCGGGCCGCCTGGAGCTCCTGCTGGATCTGGGTACGCGCCGACTTCATCAGTGCGTCGGCGGCGACCCGGGTCTGGTTGAGCTGCTGCGCGCTCTGCTCGGTGATCCGCTTCGCCTCGTTCTGCGCGCGCTCGTGCGCGGCCTCACTGTCGGCGCGCAGCTGCTCCGCGTGCTCCCGGATCGCGGTCAGCTCGGCCTCGGCCACGCCGCGCCGCTCCTCGTGCGCCTGTTCCTGCTCGGCGCGCCGGGCCGTCAGCTCCTCGGCCAGGTCCTGGCGTGCCTGGGCGGCCCGCTCGCGAGTGTCGGCGAGGATCCGCTCCGCCTCGGCGCGCAGCTCGTTGGCCAGGTCGGTGGCCGAGTCGCTGATCATGGCGGCCTGCTTCTCCGCGAGGGTCAGGATCTCGCCGACCATCGGGCCCAGATCCTGGAACGAGGCGCGGTCCACCTGCACCGGCTGGTCGTGCAGCTCGGCCAGCTCGGCGCGCAGCCGATGCACCTCGGCGGTCAACTCACGGACCCGGACGGCGGAACGCCCGTGCTCCCCGCTCAGCATCGCGATCTGACCGTCGAGCTGCTCCAGGTGCCGGTCGACCTGGCGTTTGTCGTAGCCGCGCAGCGTGAGCTCGAAGCTCGGCCGCGAGGCCGCGTCGTCGCGTGCTGCGAGCGGCTCAGCGCCGATGGACATGCGCCATCCTCCGTACGATCGGGGCGCCAGGGCCGGCGGTCTACCGCCCCGCGGGCCGTGAGTGTGGCGCAACGCTACCGCCGAGGCGGCCCGGTGCGAAGTCCCGCCCCGTCTCTGCCCGCCCGACCCTCCCTTCCTCGGTCGATCATGGAGTCATGGTGCCCGGAAGACCCTGATCCGCGGCTCTTGTCACCCAGCACAACTCCATGATCGACGCGGGTTGGGTGGTTCAGCGGCGGCGGGCGACGAGGACCGCGTCGTGCAGGGTGATGTTCCTGCCTTCCGGGTCGGTGGCTGGGCGGGGGCGGGCCTCGGCGGTGCGCACCTCCCAGTGCGCCGGGTCCAGTGCGGCGGCCACGTCCTCGGCGGTGTACATCATGTCCGGCAGGTGCATCCGGTGCGCCGACGTCCACAGGTCCGACGGGTGGTGCCCGACGATCAGCAGGGTGCCGCCCGGAGCCACCGCGGCGGCCAGCCGGGCGAACAGCTCCCGCCGCTGCACCGGTGGCAGGTGCATGAACTGCGCGGACACCAGGTCGTACGCCTCCTCGACGGGTGGCTTCTCGCGCAGGTCGGCGTGCGTCCACTCGATGCGCTCGCCGACGCCGGCAGCCTCGGCGTGCCCGGCGGCCCTACCCAGCGCGGTGGTGGAGATGTCCACCGCGGTCACCCGCCAGCCACGGTCGGCCAACCACACCGCGTCGGCGCCCTCGCCGCTGCCCACGTCGAGTGCCCGTCCCGGGGTCAGGTCGGTGGCCTCGGTGACCAGCTGCGGGTTCGGCCGGCCGCTCCACACTGCCGGTCGGGACCGGTAGCGCTCCTCCCACGCCGGCTCCTCGAAGGCCGTGGCCAGCATTTGCCGGTACGCGGTCACCGCGTCGCGGGTCTCCTCGGCGATCAGATCGGCGTTGATCGCCGCCCCGGCGGTGAGGCCGGCCGCGGCGGCCGCGATGACCTGGCCGCGGACGTCGGCCACGTTGCCGGCCACCCACACGCCCGGGACGGTCGTCGCCCCGGTGGCGTCGGCCGGGATCTGGGTGCCGATCACGTGCCCGCCCATCGTCACCTCCTCCGGAGCCAGACCCAGCCCGACCAGCATTCCCGCGCGGGGGACCGGCCGCGCCGCGACCACCACCGCGTCGAGCGCCACCACCCGGCCGGAGGCGAGGCGGACGCCGGTCAGCGCATCCCCGGTGACCTCCAGCCCGGCCACCGGCCCAGGCACCACGGCGATGCTCCGAGCGGCGAGCCGCTCGGCGGTCTCCTCGTCGGGCGCCGGGGCGTCGTGCAGCAGGAGCAGCACGTCCGAACTCCACTGCCGCCACATCTCGGCCTGGTGCACGGCCAGCGGACCGGTGGCCAGGATCCCGATCCGCCGGTCCTGGACCTCCCACCCGTGGCAGTACGGGCAGTGCAGCACGTCGCGCCCCCACCGCTGCGCCACCCCGGGCACGTCGGGCAGCTCGTCGCTGAGCCCGGTGGCCACCAGCAGCCGACGGGCCCGCACCGCGCGCCCGTCGTCGAGGCCGAGGCGGAACCCGTCGTCGTCCCGGGTCGCCGCCGCCACCCGCCCGTCCAGGAACTTTCCGCCATACCCGGCGACCTCGGCGCGCCCGGTCGCGACCAGCTCGGCCGGCGGCGTCCCCTCACGTGCCAGGTAGTTGTGCACGTGGTCGGCCGGCGCGTTGCGCGGTTCACCGGAGTCGATCACCAGCACGGACCGTCGGGCTCGGCTCAGCGCCAGGGCTCCGCTGAGCCCCGCCGCGCCGCCGCCCACCACCACCACGTCATATGTCTCGTCCACCGGAGTCTCCCCTTGTTGTCGGCTGAGCCCACCATCCGTCGCCGTCGGCCAGGTGGCAACTATCCTTGCCGTTATGGCAAACGACGACAGCGCGGCGTTGGCCGCGGTCGGCCCACGGCTGCGCGCCCTACGCCAGCAGCGCGGGACCACCCTGGCCCAGCTCGCCGACCTGACCGGCATCTCGGTGAGCACCCTGTCCCGGCTGGAATCCGGTGGCCGCCGGCCCACCCTGGAGCTGCTGCTCCCGCTGGCCCGCGCCTACCAGGTCCCGCTGGACGAGCTGGTGGACGCCCCGGCCACCGGCGACCCACGGGTCCGTCCCAAGCCGATCGTCCAGCACGGCGTGACGTTCCTGCCGCTGACCCGCCGACCGGGCGGTCTGCAGGCGTTCAAGCAGATCCTCCCGCCGAACACGCCCACCGGGGAGTTGACCCAGCAGACCCACGAGGGGTACGAGTGGATCTACGTGCTCTCCGGCCAGTTGCGCCTGCTGCTCGGCGAGCACGACCTGACGCTGACCCCCGGCGAGGTTGCCGAGTTCGACACGCGTACGCCACACCGGGTGATCAACCCCGGCCCCGGCACCACCGAGGTCCTCAACCTCTTCGGGCCGCAGGGGGAGCGGCTGCACGTCCGCGCCCGCCCCGCCGCGTCCGCCAGGGAATAGTCAGCGAGCCGTCAGAGGCATGAGCGGGATATCGGCTGGCGAGACGTGTGGCCGTGGGCCATGGTTTGGGCGTGATCATCATCCAGCGGGTGCGCGTGCGATGGAGCCCGGCTGGGCGCGGCGCTCCACAGACCAACGCCCGTCGAGGGCTCAACCGCCCGGTGATACTTCCTGCGCCGCTGCCAGCAGGCGATGTCGTGGTCCACGACGTCCTGGCTGATGAGGCCGCCAGCTACCAACGCCGTGGCGAGGTACGGACCGGTGGCGTGAGCATCTCCCGCGGTCTCGCTCTATGGCTCACCTTCGACGGCTCGGCGGTAACCGTCGAGCGTCTGCCCGGCGGGGCGGCGTTTCCCCGGGCGGGAGTGTCGACCCGCCTGTTCACCCTCGCCCACGGGCAGGTCGGCCGGTATAGGGCCAATTTCCGGTTGACCGGCTGCGCGTGCGACCCCAGCTGGTACTACGAGGACTGGGTGGTCCATGTCAGCAACGGCGATGTTGCATGCGACCGGTTCCTGCGCGGCGAACCGGACTGCGTTGTCGATAACCGTGTCCATCTTTACGGTGGCCCCGCGCGCCGTGGTAACCGCTAGCGAACGTGACCTCGCTCTGCCCTCAGCCCTCGCCTCGCAAGCGGTGTGCACGTCCGCTGGTTTAGGGTCCCTGCGATGGTCATGAGCGCGCAGGACGTTGTGGGCGTGATCGAGTCGGACCCGGGAGCAATGAGAGTCCTTCGGGCTACGGCCGAGCTTGGATTACCGGACTGGTGGATCGGTGCCGGCTTCGTACGCAACCGCGTCTGGGACGCGATCAGCGGCCTCCCAGTCTCGCCGGAGCGCGACGTGGATGTCGCCTACTTCGACCCGGAAAAGCCGGACCCACGCGAGGATGCACGCGCCGAAGCCCAAGCCATAGTGGCCCTGCCTGGGGTGCCGTGGGAGATTCGTAATCAAGCACGGATGCATCTGCGCAACGGCGATGAGCCCTACACGTCCGCCCTGGACGCGATATCGCGCTGGCCCGAAACGGCGACGTGCGTCGCGGTGACTCTGAGGGGCGACTCTGTTCGCCTGGTGTCCTGCCACGGTCTGACCGACCTTGTGGGAATGGTTGTCCGCCCCTCTCCAGCCTTCAACAACGCAGCGGGCCGCGCGAAGGTACAGCGCCGCGTGGAGGTCAAGGGATGGCTCCACCGATGGGCCGGGCTGCGGCTGGAGATCTAACGGTCACGCCAAGCGAAGGACTTCGCGGCACGGGCGGACAACCGACACCACAACCTCCGTCATGGTCGGTAGCGAGCGGTTCGCGGCACATGAGTGCGGGCGGCGAACCGCGGGCGCCGCACCGAACGGCGGACGATACTGGCACGGTGGAGGAGGACCTCGTCGAACTACTGGCCTCGACCGGAGTCACCTGCCGGTTGTTCGTCGAGCAGACACGGGGCCCATACCACCGAGCTGTGCATCCCGAGCGTCGGGAGATCACCGAGGACCGCGATGGTCTCCCGCTGCGCCTCGGGCTACGCCTACTGGCGGCGGACGCCACCACCCCCCTCGCGGATGTCCTCGTCGAGGTCTGGCAGGCCGACCACGTGGGCCGATACTCCGGCTTCCAGCCATTCGAAGCGAGGCCGGGACAGGTGGTCACCTCGGAGTCGGTGCCGCACGATGTGATCGCCGCCGGTGAGACGTACCTGCGGGGCAGCCAGCGCACCGACGAGCGCGGGATGTGCGGGTTCAACACGATCTACCCGGGCTGGTACGCCAGCCGCACCGTGCACATCCACCTCATCGCGCACCTCGGCGACGGCTCGGTGACCACGCAGGTCTATTTTCCCGACACGGTCACCGACGAGGTTTTCAGTCGCCCGCCCTATCGGGGCCGGCCGCAGCGCGACACCACCAACGCCACCGACAGCATCTTCGCCGAAGGCGGCGAGCAGATGATCCTGGACCTGCAGGGAGATCCGACGACCGGCTACACCGGGGTCCTCTGCGTCGTCCTCGACCAGCAAGCGCGACCTGCCTCGGCTGCGGGTCCTTCGGCGGAAAGCGACGGTTGATCGTGGCCAGCACGGAGCAGATCAGGGCCACCATCGAGGCTCACCTCGCCGCCGTCGGCGCCGCCGATGCTACCGCACTGGCAGATCTCTACACACCGGATGCCCGCCTGCATGACCCCGCTGGCGGACCCCCGGTCACCGGCCGAACGGCCATCGAGCAGCACTTTGCCGGCGTGCTCACCGAGCAACGGACAATGGAACTCGTGATGGTGGCGATCGCCGACCACCACGCCGCGTTCCACTTCCGCGCCACACCAGCCGAGGGCCCCACCAGAGAGGTCATCGACACCATGACCTTCGACGACCAGGCCATGATCACTTCAATGCGGGCGTACGCGAGCTAGAACCAAACCGGGCGGAGTGACCTCGTGGCCTGCCGTCCGGCTACCTGCGAGGAGTCGCTCCGCCGAGGCCGTGAATGCTGAGGTGTCGTCCACCCAGGGGAAATGCGCGGCCCGTGGCTGCTCCGCGCCGCCGAAGAAGCCGTCCGTGGCGGGCTGGGCGAACTGGTCCGGCTCGGCGGCGGCCTGCACCCGCGCTGCAGCATCCACTCGCTTGGCTGGCATCCGCGCATCGGCACGACCCGCCGCCGGCGCGGTCCGCTTGCCGCGACTTGCCGTAGCGAGCGGTTCGCGGCATGTGCGTGCGTCCGCAGGGCTGGGTCGTCTCGTCTCAGGTTAGGGCCAGCATCGACTC
The DNA here is from genome assembly GCF_040608175.1 of Micromonospora sp. NPDC005206. Lineage (NCBI taxonomy): Bacteria > Bacillati > Actinomycetota > Actinomycetes > Micromonosporales > Micromonosporaceae > Micromonospora > Micromonospora sp. NPDC005206. The sequence continues at coordinate 276,210 of NZ_JBEXHU010000001.1, read as the reverse complement.
CACGCCGTAGCGGGCGGCCGCGATGCCAGGCTCGCGAGACTGCGCGGTGATGACGAGTACTCGGCCACCCTTGCGCGGGTACAGGTACACGGCCTGCCGCCACGGTTCACCCTCGTGCTCCCATGGTTTCCCAGCCTCCGCATTCACGGGGAGTACGGCACCTGACACGGGTTGGGACGCCCGTCGAGGGCCCGGCCCGCTTCCTTTCAGCTTTGACTACACATCATCGCGATGTCCGATCGGACTCCCTCAAGCCCAACGAGGCGATCCACCGCGCTGCCCTCGACTGCCGGCGTGGCGTTCCGGTCATCGGACCGGTGCTGTGCGTACCTCGCTGAGGTGTTTGGTGATGCGTAGCAGCACCTGGTTCGGTGGCCCGGCGACGAAGGCCGCCGTGTCGGCGAGGGCGGCGATCAAGGGCAGCCCGCGACCACCGACGGTGAGCGGGGCGGGGAGCTCGGCGTCGAGTCCGGCGCCGTTGGGGGTACTGCCGCGGTTGCTGACCTCGAGCAGGCAGACGTCGTCCTCGATGATGATGGTGATGTCGACGGTGCTGTCCGGGTCGGCGTGCATCACCGCGTTGGCGCAAGCCTCGGTGATCAGCACGGCCAGGCGGTCAACGGAGTCCTCAGCGGCGTCGGTGAGGCTCAGCAGGGTGGTCAGCACATGGCGGGCGCGGGTCACCGAGGACGGTTGTCGCGGGAGTGACAGCGTCATGGTCACGCGCATCGCGCAGTTCCTCCTCAGCCCGCGCGTGGCCCGCGCCGGACTCCTGTGTCACACCCTGGGGCAGGATGCTCCCGCCGTGATCGGCACTACCCGGGTGTTGCCGAGGTGAAACGGTCAGGATGCCGGCTCGGCGACGCCGGCGGCGGCGTTTCGCCCGCCGGCAGAATAGGGTAAGCGGGGATCATCGGCTTGGGGGGTTGTTGTGGATCTGCTGTTGTCGGACCGGCCGGGCCGGGGTTGCACCGTGCTCGAGGTGCGCGGCGAGCTCGACATGGCGACGGCCCCCCAGTTGCGCGATGGTCTGCGACGGCTGATCGACGCCGGTGACCGCCAGGTGGTGGTGGATCTGGCCGGGGTGGGTTTCCTGGACTCCAGCGCGCTGGGCGCGTTGGTGGTGATGTTCAAGGCGTTGCGTGACCTCGGCGGTCGGTTGTGCCTCGCCGCGGTGCAGCCCGCCGTGCACAGCGTGCTGACGGTCACCTCGGTGGATCGAGCCATCCAGGTCTATGACAGTGTCCCGGCGGCGGAAGCCGATCTGCCGTCAAGGGACGACGCGGCGGGCGGGTAGTCAGTCGGGCAGCGCGGTGCTGGCACGCGCCTGGTCGGCGCCGGCGCTGGTACGCCGGTCCTCGCTGTGGCCGCCGTGCCAGTCGAGGATGAGCAGGGTCGCGTCATCGGCCAGAGTCGGGCCGCTGACCTCGAGCACGGCATCGGCCAACGCCCGGACAGCCTCCCGCGGGTGCAGACCGGCGATCGACCGCAACATGGCCGGCAGATCCAGGCTGGCGGCGTTGCGCTCCCGCATGCCATCGGTGACCACCACCAGACGGTCGCCTGGTCGCAGCGTGATCTCGCCAGCGTGGTGATCGGTCTCGGCGAACATTCCCAGCGGGAAGTTGGCCGGTAGCGCCAGCGTCCGGGTGTCCCCGTCGCGCACCAGCAGCGGCGGCACGTGCCCGGCGTTGAGCAGCGCGCACACCCCGGTGCGCAGGTCGAGACAGCCGAGGACCGCGGTGATGTAGCTGCCGGGCACCGCGGCGTGTTGGGCCACGTCGGCGTTCGCGGCCTCGGCCTGCTCCGCCAGACCAACCCCGCGGCGGCGGCTGTTGCGCAGGCTGCCCACGCCCAGGGTGGCCGTCAGCGCGCTGGCTACCCCGTGGCCCATCGCGTCGGTGACGCTGAAGTGCAGCACGTCCCGGCCGAGGCTGTAGTCGAAGGTGTCCCCGCCGATGCTGGCGGCGGGTTCGAGCCAGCCGGACAGGGTGAACGCACTGGCCTCACACGTGAACGAGCTGGGGAGAAGGCGGCGCTGGATCTCCCCGGACAGGGTGAACGGCGTCGTCCGTTGCCCCCACTCGAAGAGGTCGGTGTACCGCCGGTTGGCAATCACCACGAACGCCAACACGTGCGCCGTGCGGGCGGTCTCCTCCAGTGCCCGCGCATCGGGCTCGTCCGGCAGGATCATCTCCAGCAGGCCGATCGCCTCACCGCGGTCGGTCACCGGCGCCAGCACCGTCCACCGATCGGGCCGCGCGACAACCTGCACCACCTGGGTGCGTAGCGCCTGCTCGGCGGGGCCGCCGTCGAACGGCATCACGGTGGCGACCTCAGCACCGTCGCGGCGCCCGTCGCCGGCACCATCGAGCGGCACGTGGGCCAACCGGACCAGCGCCCGGCCGCTGAGGTCCGCGATCAGGAACGCGACGGTACGTGCCCCCAGCGCCGCACCGAGTTCCCGGGTGACCGCCTCGACCGGCGAGGCGTTCTCCGCCGCGTCCAACAAATGGTCCATGTCGCCCTCGACTGCTTTCCACTGTCGGAGCCTACGAGAACAGGCTGGTCATCGCCGAGCACGCTGGTCCCCGGGTTCAGCGGGGCGCGGCGATCGGCGGTGCCGACGGCCCGAAGGTGGTCAGGAACCGGTCCCGGAAGGTGTCCATCGGCCACACCGGGGCCTGCGGACCGGGCCGCAGGCCGTCCTGCCACCCCCAGTCCGCCACCCGGTCCAGCACGGCCGGATCGTGGGCGACGATGGTGATCGGCACGTCCCGGCTGGCACCCTCGCCGGTGACCACCGGGGCGGGCTGGTGGTCGCCGAGGAAGACCAGCACCAGGTCGTCGTCGCCGTAGGTCCGCACGTAGGAGATCAGGGTCTCCAGCGAGTACGCGATGGCCTTCCGGTACCCGCCGCGGATCTGGCCGGCGTCCCGGTCGTCAGGGTCGCCGCTGTCCTCGCCGACCGCGGAGCCGCGGTAGATCGAGCCGTCGCCCACCTCGTCCCACCCGATCATCTCGGGCACCGCCGTCCACGGCGAGTGGCTGGAGATCAGCGGGATCTCCGCCATCAGCGGGCGGTCCGCGTCGGCCCGGACCCGCCGCTGGAAGAACGACAACGTGTACTGGTCGGGCATCGGGGCGTAGCCGAACTTCGGTCCCCGGTAGCCGAGCGCCTCCGTGTCGTAGTAGCGGTCGTAGTCGAAGAACCCCTGCTCCGGCCACGGTTCAGTGGCCGCCGGCAGCACCCCGACGGTCTGCCATCCGGCCCGGCGGAATGCGCCGTTGAGGGTGAGCCGATCGCTAGCCAGCAGGGTGCGGTGCCGCCCCTCGTTGTCCGTCCACAGGCCGGACAACAGCGTGTCGTGCGCCAACCAGCTACCGCCGCCGAAGGTGGGGGAGGTGAGGAAGCCACTGCGGGCGTGGTAACCGGCCGCGCGCAGCCGCTCCGTTCCGGCATCCAGCACCGCGTTGACCTGCGGCGCCAGCTCCGGGTCCTCCACCGCGTCGCGGCCGTAGCTCTCCACGAACGCGACGATGACGTCCTTACCGCGCAGCCCGGTCAGCAGTTGGTCGCCCGGCGTGTCGTGGAACGGGTCGGCGTTGATCTGCGCACCGAACGTCTCCCGGTCGTGCAGCCGTGCGTCCACCTGGGTGGCGTGCGCGCCGACCAGCGCGGTGGTCCCGGCGTCGGCCACCGGCACGCCCGGTACGACGCGCACCCCGACGACGGCGCAGGCCACCCACGCGACGGTCAGCGCGGCCACCGCCCGGGTCGCCACCCGCTCGTGCCGGACCAGCAGCGACGCCAGCCGCCGCAGCGCCAGCGTGAGCACCACCAGCAGCGCTCCGACCAGCAGCAGGATGCCGATCGCCGTGCCGACCGCGCCGGCCTGACCGGCCGAGTCACGGACGAAGCCGAACGCGTCGTCCAGCAGCAGCCAGTCCAGCACCAGGTCGAACGGCCGGTCGAGAGCCGTACGGAAGCCCAGGTCGGCGAGCTTCACGATGGCGAGCAGGCCGAGCAGCGGCCCGACCACGGCCACCACCACCCGCCGGGGCCGCGCCGGCAGGGCCAGCAGCAGAGCGGCGACGAGCAGCCCCTCCAGCGGGATGCGCAGGAGGGCGCCCGGCGTGAGCAGGCCGAGCCGGTCCGGGCCGACCAGCACGGCGAACACCAGCAACACGGCCAGCGCGCTGCCCACCCCGCCCGCCACCCGCCGCGCCGGGCCGCGTCCGGCCGCGGCCAACGACCCGGGAGTACGCGCCGACACCTCGCCCACAGCAGGAGGGCGCGAACGGAACCGGCCGGCCAGCCGGCGTACCTGGGTGGGAAGGGTCATCACAGCCTCCAGTCGGAGTGGACCGTACCGCCCGAGCGGACCGCCATCGCCCGCGCGGGAGCGGGCACCGGCAGCAGGGGCGGCAGCGTCACCGTGGACGGCGCGACCACCGGCAGCGGAGTCGGCAGCGCCACCGGCGCGGGAACCGGCGGGACGGTCGGCGCCAGCGCGGCGGCCGGCGCCGGCGCGGCCGGCACCGGGAGGCCCCGCCGGGACACCGGCCGACGCTGCCACAACCACGCCACGTCCCGGCCGAACGACTCGACCAGCAGAGCCAACGCCACCACCAGCACCAGCGTGGTCCACGGCTCGGGCAGCACCCCTGCCGCGGCCACCGCCAGCAGCACCCCCTGCGCGGCGGCCACCACCTTGCGCCAGAAGCGCGGCGGCAGCGACCCGCCCAGCCAGGGCAGCACCGCGCTCGCCGCGACGAACGCGTACCGCATCACGCCGATGGCCAGCACCCACCCGCCGGCGACCGGCGCGACGTGCACGCTGAGCACCAGGATCAGGAACGCGTCGACCTCCATGTCGAAGCGGGCGCCGAGCGCGCTCACCGTGCCGGTGCGCCGCGCCACCTGCCCGTCCACCGCGTCCAGCAGCAACGCCACCGCGCTCACCGCGACCAGCAACCCCACCGGCGCGGGCCGGCCGAACGAGTCCGCCACCAGCGCGGTGACCGCGCCGACCAGGACGGCCCGGGTCAGCGTCACCCGGTCGGCCGGGCCCAGGCGGGACGCGCCGGCCCGGTGCAGGCCCCGGCTCAACGCGAGACAGGTGACCACCGCGTAGCCGGTACCGACCAGCCAGCCGGCGCCACCCAGCCCCACCGTGGCGGCCAGCACCGCCAACACGACCAGTTGCGCGCTCAGCCCGATCATCGGACCACTTCGAACCGTGGGCACCGTACCTCCGTGTTTATGATCGACGACCCCGACAGGGAACACGGAAAACGTGGCCGTTCGGTTCGGCCGGGAGCAAAGGTGAGGTGCGCGACGGTGATCCGCGAGGCGTACGCCTGCTGGGTGCGCGAGCCCGGCGCGGCGGAGATCCGGCCGGTGTCGTTGCCCGTCCCGGGCCCCGACGAGGTGCTGGTCCGGGCACGCTACTCGGGGGTCAGCCGGGGCACCGAGACACTCGTCTTCACCGGCCGGGTGCCCGCCGACCAGCACGCCGCGATGCGCGCGCCCTTCCAGGAGGGCGACTTCCCGGGCCCGGTGAAGTACGGCTACCTCAGCGTCGGGGTGGTCGAGCAGGGCCCACCGGAGCTGCTCGGGCGCACGGTCTTCTGCCTGCACCCGCACCAGAGCGCGTACGTCGTGCCGGCCACCGCGGTGGTGCCGGTGCCGGACGACGTGCCGCCCGCCCGCGCGGTGCTCGCCGGCACGGTGGAGACCGCCGTGAACGCGCTGTGGGACGCCGCGCCGCTGGTCGGCGACCGGGTCAGCGTGATCGGTGCGGGCATGGTGGGCTGCTGCGTCGCGGCATTGCTCGCCCGCTTTCCCGGCGTGCAGGTCGAACTGGTCGACACCGACGCCCGCCGCGCCGGGGTGGCGGGCGCCCTCGGCGTGGGGTTCGCCCAACCGGCCGACGCGGCCGGCGACCGGGACCTGATCGTGCACGCCAGCGCCACCGCCGACGGTCTGCAACGCTCGCTGGACCTGCTCGCGCCGGAGGGCACGGTGATCGAGCTGAGCTGGTACGGCGACCGCCCGGTGCAGGTGTCGCTCGGTGGGGCGTTCCACTCGGGGCGGCTGACCGTGCGCAGCAGCCAGGTCGGCATGGTCGCGCCCGCACGGCGGGGGCGGCGCAGCTACGCCGACCGACTGGCGCTCGCCCTGGACCTGCTCGACGATCCGGCCTTCGACGCGTTGATCACCGGCGCGTCCCGGTTCGAGGAGCTGCCCGACGTCCTCGCTCGACTGAGCACGGGTGACCTTCCCGCGCTCTGCCACCTCATCACCTACGACGACGGGGAGTGACCGTGTTCAGCGTGACCGTTCGGGATCACATGATGATCGCCCACAGTTTCCGGGGCGAGGTGTTCGGCCCGGCCCAGCGCCTGCACGGCGCGACCTTCGTGGTGGACGCGACGTTCCGCCGGCTCGACCTGGACGCCGACGGCATCGTGGTCGACATCGGCCTGGCCACCGAGCAACTGCGCGCCGTGGTCGGCGAGCTGTCCTACCGCAACCTCGACGACGAGCCGGCGTTCGCCGGGGTGAACACCACCACCGAGGTGCTGGCCCGTACGGTCGCCGACCGGCTGGCCGAGCGGGTGCACGCCGGTGAGCTGGGCGCCGGGGCGCGTGAGCTGGCCGGCATCACCGTCACCCTGCACGAGTCGCACGTCGCCTGGGCCAGCTACGAGCGGTCGCTGTGATCGGGGCGGGCCGGGCGACGCCGGTCGACCGGCCCGCTTCGCCCGGCCCTGCCGTGCACGTCGTCCTGCCCGGCGACATCGACGACCCGGCCACGCCCAGCGGCGGCAACGTCTACGACCGGCGGATCTGCGCCGGCCTCGGCGGGCGGGGCTGGTCGGTGCACGAACACGCGGTGCCCGGCGCATGGCCGTACCCCGACCCCACCGACCGGGCGGAGCTGGCTCGGCTGCTGGCCGCCGCGCCGGATGACGCCGTGGTGCTGCTCGACGGCCTGATCGCCTCGACCGTCCCGGACCTGCTCGCCCCGCACGCCCGGCGGCTGCGCCTCGTGGTCCTGGTGCACCTGCCGTTGAACGACGAGGCCGAGGCCCTCGCGCTGGCCACCGCCCGGGCCGTCGTCACCACCAGCGAGTGGACGCGCCGCCGGCTGCTGGCCCGCCACCCGCTGCCGCCCGACCGGGTCCGGGCCGCGCCGCCGGGGGTGACGCCCGCGCCGCCGGCGCCCGGTTCGGTCACCGGCAACCGGCTGCTCTGCGTGGCGGCCGTCACCCGCCACAAGGGACACGACGTGCTGATGGCCGCGCTGTCCACGCTCGCCGGGCTGTCGTGGACGCTGGTCTGCGCCGGCACGCTCGCCCGGGAGCCGGAGCTGGTGCACCGGCTGCGTGAGCGGCTCGGCGGGGCGGGCGTCGCCGACCGGGTCCGCCTGGCCGGCCCGTTGACCGGCGCCGCGCTGGACGTCGCCTACGACGCCGCCGACCTGCTGGTGTTGCCGTCGCGGGGCGAGACGTACGGGATGGTCGTCACCGAGGCCCTGGCCCGCGCCCTGCCGGTGCTGGGTACCGAGGTGGGCGGCCTGCCCGAGGCGCTCGGTCAGGCGCCCGGCGGTGACCGGCCCGGGCTGCTGGTTCCGCCGGGCGACCCGGCCGCGCTGGCCGGCGCGCTGACCCGCTGGTTGAGTGACGACGCCCTGCGGGCCCGGCTGCGGCGTGCCGCTCTGGCCCGGCGGGACACCCTGACCGACTGGACGGTGACCACGGCGCTGCTGGCCGCCGTGCTGGAGGAGGTGGCGGCATGACCGTCGAGGAGACCCTGTCGTTCGCCGACTGGCTGCGGCTGCGCGAGCCCGCCGACGCGGCGGCCCGCGCCGAGGACCTGGTGGACGTGGTCCGTCCCCGGCTGGCCGGCGAGGCGCCGACCGTGATCCACGACCTGGGCAGCGGCACCGGCTCGATGAGCCGGTGGCTGGCGGCCCGACTGACCGGCCCGCAGCACTGGGTGCTGCACGACCGGGACGCCGACCTGCTGGCCCGGGCCGCCGAGGGCATGGCCGGGGTCACCGCCGCCGACGGCGCACCGGTCACGGTCAGAACCCGTTGCGGCGATCTCACCCGGCTGACCGCCGCCGATCTGGCCGACGGCGCGCTGGTCACCGCGTCCGCGCTGCTGGACATGCTGACCGCCGAGGAGGTCGAGCGGGTGGTCGCCGCCTGCGCCGACGCCGGCCGGCCCACCCTGTTCGCGATCTCGGTCACCGGGCGGGTCCGACTCACCCCGGCCGACCCGCTGGACCCGCTGGTCGAGGCCGCGTTCAACGACCACCAGCGGCGCACCGTCGACGGCCGACGGCTGCTCGGCCCGGACGCCGTCGCCGCCACCGTCGTCGCGTTCGCCCGTCGGGGCGTCCCGGTCCGGGAGCGGCCCAGCCCGTGGCGGCTCGGTCCGGACCAGGCCGACCTGACCGCCGAGTGGTTCCGGGGCTGGCTGGGCGCTGCCTGCGAGGAGCGCCCGGAACTGGCCGGCCCGGCCCGGGCGTACGCCGAGCGCCGGCTGACCGACGCGGCGGCCGGGCGGCTCGGCGTACTGGTCGAACACCGGGACCTCCTGGCCGGCGGATGAACCGCTCGCGCCCCGGGTACGTGCACTAGGGCAAGTGGACGATCTTCAGGGAGGACCGGCGCCGATGTTCTGGGCCTGGGCACGAGTGGTCGGCGGGGTGGGCCTGCTCGCCGCCCTGCTGTGGCAGGTGGGCGCCGGCCCGTTCCTGGCCGGAGTGCGGTTGATCGACGCGCCGGCGCTGACCGCGGCGCTGCTCATCGGTGTCCTCACCACGGTCTGCGCGGCCTGGCGGTGGAGCCTGGTCGCCGGTGGCCTGGGCGTACGGCTGCCGCTGACGACCGCGGTCGCGCACTGCTACCGCGCGGTGTTCCTCAACGCCACCCTGCCCGGCGGTGTGCTCGGCGACGTGCACCGGGCGGTACGCCACGGCCGGGACGCCGGTGACGTCAGCCGGGGCATCCGCGCGGTGGTCTGGGAACGTGCCGCCGGTCAGGTGGTTCTGGTGGTCGTCGCCCTGGTGGTGCTGGCCGCCTTCCCGTCGCCGGTGCGGCCGTACCTGCCGGCCGCCGTCGCGTTGCTGGTCGCCGCTGGGCTGGCAGCCGTGCTGCTGGCGCGGGTCCTGCCGCAGGCCGGCCGGTCGCGCTCGGCACGAGGACTGCGCACCGCCGTGGCGGACGTCCGCGCCGGGCTGCTGGCCCGGCGGACCTGGTTCGGGGTGCTGGTCGCCTCCACCGTGATGGTCGCCGGTCACCTGGCCACCTTCCTGGTGGCGGCGCGTACCGCCGGCTCGGACGCCCCGCTGTCCCGGCTGCTGCCGCTCACCCTGCTCGCGCTGCTCGCCATGGGCCTGCCCTTGAACATCGCCGGCTTCGGCCCGCGTGAGGGGGTGGCGGCGTGGGCGTTCGGCGCGGCCGGGCTCAGCGCCGCCGAGGGGGTCGCCACCGCCACCGTCTACGGTGGACTGGTGCTGGTGGCCAGCCTGCCGGGTGCCGCCGTGCTGCTCGCCCGGCGTGCTCGGACTCCGGCCCCCGGTCGGGAAGCCGCCTCCGGTAGCGGCTGTTGAGCCGGTTGTGAGACGGTACGCGTCACCGCACGGTGGTGGCGCCGGACAAAGGAGTCCCATGCCCAAAGCATTGCCGGTCGCCACGGTCCGTACGCAGGTCACGGTGCCGCTGACCTTTCCCGACGGCTACGCCACGACCACCCGGGTGTTCTCGTTCAAGGGCCTGGTGGACGGCCGCGAACACCTGGCCCTTGGCCTCGGCGACTGGGCCGGCGCGCTGGACCGGCTCGCCGACGGTGGCGAGCCGCCACTGGTCCGCCCGCACAGCGAGTGTCTGACCGGCGACGTGTTCGGCAGCCAGCGCTGCGACTGCGGGCCGCAGTTGCGCGAGGCGGTGCAGCGGATCGCCGAGGCCGGCGGTTTCCTGCTCTACCTGCGCCAGGAGGGCCGGGGCATCGGCCTGTACGCCAAGCTCGACGCGTATGCCCTGCAGGACGCCGGGCTGGACACGTACCAGGCCAACGTCGCGCTCGGCCGGGGCGAGGACGAGCGGGACTACACCGCCGCCGCGCAGATGCTGGCCACCCTGGGTGTGCCTCGGATCCGGCTGCTCAGCAACAACCCGGACAAGGCGGAGCAGCTGACCCGCCTGGGTGTGGCGGTCGCCGAACGGGTGCCCACCGGCATCTTCCTCTCCCCGGCCAACGCCGACTACCTTGCCGCGAAGGCGGCCAAGGCTGCGGAGACCGAGGCGGACGCGGCTCCCGCTGGGCGTACCCCCGATCGGCCCGTCGCCCCATGAGCTGCCGGCCGGCGCTGGCGCGGCCGTACGTGCTGCTGAGCTGCGCCACCTCGATCGACGGGTACATCGACGACGCCTCCGACCAGCGGCTCCTGTTGTCCAACGCGGACGACCTGGACCGGGTCGACGCCGTCCGGGCCAGTTGCGACGCGATCCTGGTCGGTGCCGGCACCGTCCGCCGCGACGATCCCCGGTTGCTGGTGCGCGCGGCGGAGCGGCGGGCCGAGCGGGTGGCGGGCGGGCGGCCGGCCTCGCCCATCAAGGTCACCCTGACCGCCCGGGGCGACCTCGACCCGACGGCTCGGTTCTTCACCGCGGGCGACGCGCCCCGGCTCGTCTACTGCGCCAGCGACGCGCTGGAGAAGACCCGGGAACGGCTCGGCCGACTGGCCACCGTGGTGGACGCGGGCGAGCCGGTCGACCCCGGTTGGCTGCTGGCCGACCTGGCCGCCCGGGGCGTACGGCGGTTGATGGTGGAGGGGGGTGGGACGGTGCACGCCCAGTTCCTCACCGCCGGCCTCGCCGACGAACTGCACCTGGTGGTCGCCCCGTTCTTCGTCGGCGACGGCCGGGCGCCCCGGTTCGTCGGCGAGGGCAGCTTCCCCTGGCACCCGGGCCGCCGGGCCCGGCTGGCCGAGGCCCGCCAGATCGGCGACGTGGTCCTGCTCCGCTACGCCCTCTCCGACCGCTGCCCCGGCGACTGACGCCACGCCGGACCGGCCCACACCAGGTGGTTCGCCGCGAGTGCGGTGGCCGCCTCTCGGCCCGGTAGGGTCCCGGCGCATGGCTTCACGAGCGGTTCGGTCGGGTGTCGTTGCCGCGCTGTGCCTGCTCGCCATGCTGGCTGGCTGTAGCGGTGACCCGAGTGCGACTCCGCTCGCCAAGGGCTGTCATCCACCTGCCCACGAAGATGAACTACTCGCCGCCTACCTCGCTGAACCGGTCTTCGCCTTCCGCCCGCCGGAGGCGCTCGCGGTCGGCCCACCAGCGGTCGAGAAGGGTTGCCGGCAGGTAGGTGAACGCGAGAGCACCCGGATCAAGGGACAGCCCGTCGACGCGGGTCCCGGCGTCACCACCACCAGGGTCAGCCTGTTCTTCGCGCTCGACGTGGGCTTCGCCCAGGACAAGCTGGCCGAGATGTACGAGCCGGCCATCCTGGCCGCGGGCTGGAAGACGCAGCCGTTGGACCTGGCGCCCGTGCACAGCAGCGGCGACGGACAGGCCGGTCTGTACTACTGCAAGGACGTCAACGGCGTGCCAAGTTTCCTCTCGGTGTACGAGCGCTGGGTGGGCACGACCGACGGGCGGGCTTTTCCGGTCTCCCCGTCGCCGGAAGACTGGCCCGAGGCCGGGAGCCTGGAGGTCACCGTCACCGCCGTACGCGGGGTCCGCTGTACGACCCCCTGAGCGCTGGTGAACAGGCACCCGGGTAGGCCGGACCGACGCGACTCCGACCGACTGATCAGCCCGCCAGCACCGGATGCGTACCATGCGGGGCTGGGTTTCCCTCGTCGTGGCGGAGGTATCGGGTAGATGGCAGGCCAGCACGAGGGCTTCGCCCTCGGCGTCGACCTCGGTACGTCCAACACGGTCGCGGTGCTGCGCTGGCCGGACGGGCGGACCCGTCCGCTGCTGATGGACGGTCAGCCGGTCAGTCCGTCCGCCGTGTACGCCGACCCGGACGGCACGCTGCACGCCGGTTGGGACGCCCGCCGGTTGGCGCAGGCCGATCCGGCCCGGTTCGAGGCGAACCCGAAGCGTCGGGTGGACGAGCCGGGTGTGCTGCTCGGGGACCGCTCGTACCCGCCGGCCGAGCTGCTCGCCGCGGTGCTGGCGGCGGTCGCGCGGGCCGCGGTGGGCACCGTCGGCTTCCTGCCCCCGGCTGTGGTCACCTGCCCGGCGGCATGGGACGCCACGCGGCGCCAGGTGCTCGGCGACGCGCTCATGCGGGCCGGCTGGCCGCAGGCGGCCGAGCACACGCTCGCCGGGCCGACGCCGCCGGGCACCCGGCTGCTGCGCGAGCCGGTGGCCGCGGCCCGCTACTACACGCAGGTGCTGCACCGGCCGGTGCCGGTCGGCGGCGCGATCACGGTGTTCGACTTCGGCGGCGGGACGCTCGACGTCGCGGTGCTGCGCAACGAGGGCGCCGACCCGTGGGGTGACTCCGGCTTCCGCGTGGTGGCCGATGGTGGCCTGCCGGATCTCGGTGGCCTGGATCTGGACGCCGCGTTGGTGCGGCGGGTCGGCGAGCTGGTCGGTGACCGGCACGCCGCGCAGTGGGCCCGGCTGATTCACCCGACGGACCCGGCGCAGCGCCGCGACCAGGTCCGGCTCTGGGACGAGGTCCGGGGCGCCAAGGAGACGCTGTCCCGCTCGACGGTGGCGCCGGTCGCCGTGCCCGGCGTGGCCGAGGCGGTGCGGCTGACCCGGGCGGACGTCGAACGGGTGGCCACGCCGTTGCTGCGCCGCGCGGTCGACCGGGCCCGGGAGGTGATCGCCGCCGCGGGCCTCAGCCCCGAGCAGCTCGCCGGGTTGTTCCTGGTCGGCGGCTCGTCGCGGATCCCGCTGGTGGCCCGGATGCTGCACGCCGAGCTGGGGGTGGCGCCGACGGTGCTGGACCAGCCGGAGTTGCCGGTGGCCGAGGGAGCGCTGACCGACCTGCCGCTGCTCCGGCAACTGTCCGCGCCGGCGTACGCCGGACCGCCGCTCGCCCCGCCGAGCGCCCCGGCCGGACCGGCGCAGGCACCAGCCTCGCCAGCCGTACCGACGCAGGCCCCTGCGTCACCGGCCGGACCACCGTTCGCGCCGACCTCGCCCGCCGCGCCCGGTTCGACCGCGCCGACCATCCCGGCTGGGGCCGGTTCGACCGCGCCCACCGTCCCCGCCGAGGCCGCCCCGACCGTGCCGTCGCAGCACGGGTCGGTGTCGACGCTGCCGTCGGGGCCGTCCGGGTCAGGTTGGCCGGGGTTGCCGACGCCGACCGAACCAGAGCCGGCGGGCGTACCGGCGACCCTGGTCGGTGGCCACGGTGCCACCCCGCCGCCGACGCCCAACCGCGTCCCCGGGACGCGTTGGCGGCGGGCCCACTGGGTGGTGCTCGCCGCGGTGCTCGCCCTGGCCGGGGTGGCCACCGCGTCGACGCTCTACTTCCTCCGCGACCGCTACCCGGACCTGGAGTTCCGACCGCTGAGTGTGCTGTCCCGGCCGCATGCCGGCGCCGAGCGGCCGAGCGGCATGTGGACGGCGGTGCTCGAGGATCGGGCCTACCTCGGGTACCCGCTGCCGGACAAACGGCTCGAGGTGGTCGCCGTCGACACCGGCACCGGCGACGAGCTGTGGCGCAAGCCGACCAACGTCAGCGCCGACGACTGGACGGGGCTGGTGGCCGTCCCGGGGGCGGTCGCGGTCATCGCCGACGCGCCGGGCGACAGCACCCCCCGCCAGCTGGCCGTCCTCGACGGTCGCTTGGGCACGCAGCGCTGGAACCGCGCCATCCGTGGCGACGACAGCGTGTACTTCGCCGACGGCGTGGCGGTGCTGGTGGACCGGGCCGGCGACCGGCTGGTCGGCCTGCGGCTGAGCGACGGCCACGAGACGTGGACCGAGGCCAACCCCCGCGACCAGTACGGCGGCGGTCGCACCGTCGTCCGGCCGGTCAGCACCGATGGGGCGGCCGGCGGGCCGGCCTTCCTCGACGGCACGCCCCGCAACCCGTGGACGAGCAAGGGGCGGCGACTCGTGCAGATCGGTGCGGACCGGTCGGCGCGGTTGCTCGACATGGCCTCCGGCTCGGTGCTGCGTCAGTGGGGCAACGTCGCGGACCTCGACGACCTGGTGGTGGCACACGAGGACCGGCTCTACGTGGCGGCCAACGACGGCGGATACCAGCTGCTGGCGTACGACCTGAACTCCGACGCCACGCCCGTGGTTCTCTACCGGGCCGGGAACGACCAGCGCCGGCCGAAGGAGCTGGTGGCCTGCGGTGAGCGGCGGGCGTGCCTGCTGGAGGTGCCGAACAGCGAGGCCGAGCGCACCGAGGTGGTGGCGGCGACCGAGGGTAAGAGCCCGGTTCGGTGGGCGGCGCCGGGCGCGACCGGCCTGGTCCCGCTCGGCGCCCAACTGCTCGCCCAGCGGGAGAGCCCGGAGTCGACGGTCACTGTCTTCGACGCCGAGGGCAAGGCGGTGCTGCGCGACCGCCGCGGCGTGGCGGTCCGCCTCGACGAGGGCAACCTGCTGGTCTTCGCCAAGGCGCCCAGCACGGTGGCGGACAACCGGGTCCTGGCCGGCGTGTGGGCCGAGCCGGGCGCGGTCGACGAACTGGGCGAACTCCAGGACGTCCGCAGCGCGTCCTGCTCGTGGAACACCCGGGTGATCGCCTGCGGCGCCGACAAGGACTTCGTCCTGTACAGCTTCGTGGACGAGTAACCGCCGCGATCTTCAGGTGCGGACGATGTTCGTGCCCTCGACCCGGACCGGGATCTCGGTGAGCCCCCGCGTGGCGGGGCCGGCGAGGCGGGCGCCGTCGCTGGCCGAGAAGGTGGAGTTGTGCGCGGGGCAGGTGATCACCCCGTCCCGGGGTGCGCCGACCCGCGCGCCCTGGTGCGGGCAGGTCGCGTCGTACGCGGTGAAGGTGCCGGCCTCGGGCTGGACGACCAGCACACCGTCGACGACCGTGCCGCCGCCGACCGGCACGTCGCCGGTGCGGGCCAGCACGGTGCCGGGTGTGGCAGCCGCCTGACCGGTGGGGGAGTCGCCGGCGCCGCAGGCGCTCAGCAGTCCGGCCGCGCCGACCGCGCCGACACCGCTCAGCAGCGCTCGCCTGCTCAGGCACCAGCGGTCGTCGCGGAGGAACTCCTGCCCGTCGTACACCGTCGTCACCTCTCCGTCGGCGGACCGGACCGCCGTCGGTCCGCGCGCGGTCGCCGGTGTCGGCGGTGGCGCACCCGGACGGGTCCGGTGGCTCGCCGGGCCAGCCTGCCCCATCCGGCTGGGCGCGCGTTGCGAGCCAGCTGAATGATGGCTGGGCGCACGCCCGCCGAGGCCGAAACGCCCGCCTCCGGGACGGCCCGTACGATGCTGCGGTGATTCTTCGGGGTACGGTCCGGCTCGATCGTCCGCTGGTGGTGCTCGCCGTCGAGGAGGAGGCCCGGTACCTCCCGCCGGAGCTGCCGGTGCTGTTCACCGGGATGGGCAAGGTGAACGCCGCCAGCGCCGTGGCGGCGGTGCTGGCCGCCGGCCCGCGCCCCGCCCTGCTGCTGAACCTGGGCACGGCGGGGGCGTTGCGCCCAGGCTGGACCGGCATCCACGAGGTCGCCACGGTGCTCCAGCACGACCTGGACACCGCCCTGTTGCGCACGCTCACCGGCCAGACGTACGGCGCGCCGCTCCCGCTGGCCGCGGAGGGCGCCGTGCTGGCCACCGGCGACACGTTCGTGGCCGACGACGGCGCACGGGACCGGTTGGCGCAGCGCGCAGACCTGGTGGACATGGAGGGGTACGCGATCGCCTGGGCCGCCAACCAGGCTGGCGTGCCATGCCGGCTGGTCAAGCAGGTCAGCGACGAGGCGGGGGATGGTGCGGCCCGGACGTGGCGGGAGTCGGTCGACGCCTGCGCCCGGGACCTCGCCGAGTGGGCCACCCGACACCTCGCCTGACGGTCGCGGGTCAGTCGTTGCTTCGCCGCCACTCCAGCCCCGGCTTGGTCTCCCGACCCCCGCCGGGGGTCAGGATGTGACCGGCCAGCCCGGCCGCCACGACCACGGTGACCAGCAGCGGCGGCCAGCCGCCGGCCCACGGCAGCACCAGCAGCGGCAGGAGCTGCCAGGCCAACCGCCGCCACGGCACGTTGTTGGTCACCAACCAGGTGAACAGGACGCGCCCGAGCACGAACAGCAGCGGACCACCGACGATCAGCATGAGCCACCGCACCGGCGTCTCTCCCGTGGGCCGGGCGGCGACCAGGTCGAACGACGCCGCCGTGCCGACCACGCCGGTCAGCATCACCAGATGGGTGTACGGAGCCAGTCGGGACGCCTGCCTCGCTTCGACCCCGGCCAACAGGAACTGGCCGGCCCGGAAGACGTAGACCTGCCAGAGCAGCAGCATGATGGCGAAGGCGCAGAAGAGGGCGGTGAGCCGGAAGCGGTCGAACTGTGTCCGGCTGACCTCCAGGGTGGGCACCAGGATGATATCGCCGAGGGCCAGGATGATGAACTGCTGGTACCGCTCGCCCAGGTGCCCGGTGGTCCGGTCGTACTGCTCCATGGGCACCTGACCCAGCCAGGGCGTCGGGTACCGGACCGCCGCGAAGAACAGGTCGATCGCTATCGCCACGGCCCAGAGTCCCCAGTCCGGCGCGCCGGTCACCGCCCCGGCGATCCAGAAGACGCCGGAGACCACGAACCAGAACAGGAACCGCGTGGCCCGTTTCTTGGCCGCCTCATGCCGCTGCCGGTGCAACGAGGTGATCAGGACGACGCCGCGCACCACGTGCGTGGTGACGTACGCGATCGCGAAGACCATCGCGTGCCCTGCCGAGAGCATCGGCAGCGCCGCCGCCATCCCCACCGACCCCACCATGGCGACCATCAGGATGACCTGGATCGGGCGCTGATCAGGGTCGTAGAACTCGGTCGTGGTCGAGGTGACCGACCAGGTCCACCAGATGGCCGTCAGCGTCAGCAGCACCTCCGCGGCGCCGGTCCAGGATTCACGTTCGGCGATCAGCTTCGAGACCAAGGCGAGGGCGGCCACGAAGACCACGTCGAAGAGCAGCTCCAGCAGGGTGGCCCGGGCCGATCCGTCCGGGCGGCGCACCAGCGCCGCAGTGCCTCCGGTGGTCATGCCCGGCCTCCCGCCGCATCCTTCGAGGATTATCGGCGGCGACGGCGTGGCCCGTCCCCGGATCGACGATTCCCGCCGACCCCTGGTCAAGCGCGCGACCGGGCGTGGTTGCCATGGCGACAGCCGCCGGGCGATGCTTGACGGCATCCATATATCTCGATCTCTTTGGAGGTTCGGATGCTCCGCAGCCCGCTCGTCGCCCTCGTCCTGACCGCCCTCCTGCTCGTTGCGCCCGGCGCGGCGCAGGCCGCCGTCCCCGACCGCGCCGCCCCCGCCGCGCCCGTCGCCGACCCGGTGGCCGCGCTGGCCGGTGTACGCACACCCGGCACCGCCTGGGGCCTCGACCCGGCCACCGGCCGGATGACCCTCACCGTCGACGACACCGTGACTCCTGCCCAGGTGGCGGCGCTGCGGACGGTGGCCGACCGGGCCGGCGCGCTGCTGCGTCGGGAACCCGGAACGCTGCGCACCCTGATCGCCGCCGGACAGGGCGTCTACGGCGGTGGCAGCCGCTGCTCGCTCGGCGCGAACGTGCGCAGCGGCAGCACCTACTACGTGATCACTGCCGGCCACTGCACCACCGTCGCCAGCGCCTGGTACGCCGACAGCGCGCAGACCACCGTGCTCGGCACCCGTACCGCCACCAGCTTCCCCGGCAACGACTACGGCCTGATCCGCTACACCGGCCGGATCGCCCATCCCAGCGCGGTCTACACCTACCCTGGGCTGCTGACGATCTACGGCGCCGGCGGCGCGTACGTCGGTCAGGCGGTGTGCCGCAGCGGCGTCACCACCGGCGTGCGCTGCGGCACCGTCACCGGCCTCAACCAGACCGTCAACTACGCCGGCGGCAACGTGGTCTACGGCCTGATCCGTACCAACATCTGCGCGGAGCCGGGGGACAGCGGCGGCCCGCTCTACGTGGCCGCCACCGGCATGATCATCGGCATCCTCTCCGGCGGCAGCGGCAACTGCACCTCCGGCGGCACCACCTATTACCAGCCGATCGGGGAGGTGCTGGCCGCGTACGGGCTGACGCTGCCCTGACCTCGTCGCGATGCAGTTGCTCGTCCCGCGCGACGCGCCTAGGCTCGGCGCACCCCGAACCCTCGCCCGGAGGACGTGTGCCGACCCCCGACGCCCGACCCGACTCCGCGACCGCTCCGGCCGGTTCCCCGTCGGTCGAGGTCGCCACGGTGGGGGAGACCATGGTCGTGCTGTGCCCCGCGCCGGGCGAGCCACTGGAGCACGCCGAGCGGGTCGCCGTCTCGGTCGGCGGCGCGGAGTCCAACGTGGCCGGTTACCTCGCCCGGCTCGGGCACCGGGCGGCCTGGGTCAGCCGGGTCGGCGACGACCCCTTCGGCCGGGCCGTCGTCCGACACGTCGCCGCCGCCGGCGTCCGGGTGGATCTGGTGACTGTGGATCCGGCGGCCCCCACCGGGCTGTACGTCAAGGACCCGGGCGCGACGGCGACCGAGGTGCACTACTACCGGGCCGGCTCGGCCGCCTCCCGAATGGGCCCCAGCACCTTGGCCGACCAGCGGCTGGCCGGCGCCCGGGTGCTGCACCTGTCCGGGATCACCCCCGCGCTCTCCGCCCCCTGTCGAGCACTGGCCGAGCACGCGGTGACCGACCGGCCGCTGCCGGGCGCGCTGGTCAGCTTCGACGTCAACCACCGGGCCCGGCTCTGGCCGGCCGACCGGGCCGCGTCGGTGCTGCGCGACCTCGCCGACCGCAGCGACCTGGTTTTCGTCGGTCAGGACGAGGCGGACGCGCTGTGGGGCACGGACGATCCGGCGGCGGTGCGCCGCCTGCTGCCCGGGCCGGAGACGGTGGTGGTCAAGGATGGCGCGGTGGGGGCCATCGCGCTGTGCCGCGACGCCGAGCCGGTCTTCGTCCCGGCGCCGCGGGTGGCGGTGGTGGAGCCGGTCGGCGCCGGAGACGCGTTCGCCGCCGGCTACCTCGCCGGGCTGCTGCGCGGCCTCGACACGGTACGGCGGCTGCGTCTCGGGCATCTGGTCGCGGCCCAGGCGTTGGGCAGCAGCGGCGTCAACGCGCCGGTGCCGCCGTGGGCCTGGTTCGACCAGCTGCTGGACGCCCCCGCCGAGGCCTGGTCGCCGCTGGACCTGGCCCGGCTTCCAAGCGATCTCGGATGGAGTGGATCATGAGCACAGCGGACTTCGGCGACGTCTTCGGCACGGCCCGGGTGATGGCGATCCTGCGCGGCCTGCCGGTGGCGGAGACCGTCCGGCTCGCCGGCCGCGCCTGGGACCTTGGCATCGACGTGGTCGAGGTGCCGGTGGCGACCGCCGACGCGGTGCCGGCGCTGCGCGCGGCCGTCGAGGCGGGCGCCGAGCGCGGCCGGATCGTCGGCGCCGGCACCGTGCTCGACGTGGAGCAGGTCGCGGCCGCGGCCGACGCCGGGGCCGCGTTCACCGTCGCGCCCGGCCTGGATCTCGCGGTCGCCGACGCCGCTGCCGCGCGCGGCCTGCCGCACCTGCCGGGCGTGGCCACGCCGACCGAGGCACAGCAGGCGTTGCGACACGGCCTCACCTGGCTCAAGGCGTTCCCCGCGATCTCCCTCGGACCGGGCTGGTTCCGGGCGGTCGCCGGCCCGCTGCCGCAGCTACGGTTCGTCGCCACCGGTGGCCTCGACGCGGGCAACGCCGGTGCGTTCCTCGACGCCGGCGTACGGGTCGTGGCGGTCGGCTCGGCGCTGGCCGATCCCGATCAGCTGGACCGGCTGTCCGAGCTGGTCGCCCTCGGAACCTCCGCCCGCTGATCCCGGTTCGCCGCCCGGCGTCAGCCGGTGGCCGCCGGTCGGTCGAGAAAGAGCAGCCGGGCGCGCTTCTCCGGCAGGTCGATCAGCGGGCCGGGCCGGAAGCCGGCGCGCACGAACCGGTCGACGGCCTTGTCGTTGCGGGCGTCCGGCTCCATGACGACCCGCAGGCGGCCGGGGTCGGCGAGGACGAAATCCAGGATCGCGCCGAACAGCGTGCCGGTGAAGCCGCGCTCGACCGTCACCGGTGGCCCGATCAGCAGGTGGACGCCGACGTCGCCGGGAAGCACGTCGTAGCGCTCGCCGACCGGGTCGGCCTCCGGCTGGTAGGTCTGCGCCAGCGCCACCGGCACGCCGTCGCGGTGCACCAGGTACGCGTGGTGGGTGGCCAGCGAGTCCAGGTACGCGTAGATCTCGTGCACCCGCTCACGGCTCGCCTCGCGCATCCCCCAGAACCGGGCCCGCTCCTGGGTCACCCAGGCGTGCAACAGGTCGGCGTCCTCGTCGGGCCGCACCGGCCGGATGGTCACCAGCCCAAAAGCGGGGATGTCCCGCCGGTGGCGGTGTCGATCGGCGGTCCTGGTGTCAGTGCTCATCACGCTCCTCGGTGAGCTTCTCCCAGCCCGTGGTCACCGGCAACAGCTCCCCGGCCAGCCAGGCCGGGCTCTGGTCGTCGTGGTGCGGGTCGCCGGGCACCCCGCAGGCGCCCAGCGGGACCACCCAGCGGCTGTCGTCCCGCCGGGCCAGGTCCCACACGAAACGCGCGGCCGGTCCCCGGAAGCACCAATGGGTCACCCCGGGCACGCTGGAGGTGGACAGCACGCAGTCGTGGTCGCCGCCGAGGCGGGGGCCGGGGCCGGCGTCCGGGTCGGGCAGCGCCCGCCACGGCGCCAACCGGTGCAGGTCTCCCCAGCGCACCTGCCCGTCCGCCGCGCCCGCGACCTCCTCGGCCGCCGTGCGGACCAGCGCCGCCACGTCCACGCCGGGCAGCCGGGCGCCGCCGAGCAGGTGCGACAGCGCGTAGCCGACCCGCGGCGTCAGTGCCAGCCAGGGCGCGAACACCTCCGGGTACGCCGGCGGCTCGGCCAGCGCGGCCAGCGCCGGGTGGGCAGCCAGCCGGCGTACGACGGCCGACCGCAGCACGGCGAAGTCCGCGGCGTCGGTGCTGTCGGCGGCCATCCGCCGGTCCCAGCGCAGCAGGCGTTCACGCAGCGCGTCGGCATCCGGACCGAGCCCGGTCACCCCGGCCAGGATCGCCAGCAGCGGACCGGCCGACGCCAGGTACGTGTCGGTGTGCACGGCGGCCAGGCGCTCGGCCGTCCAGGCGTGGCCGGCGTCGAGCAGCTCGGCGATCCGGTGCGCCCGGTGCGGCGGGGCGAACTCGACACCCAGCGGCGCCGCCAGCCCCCGCTCGTTGGCCATCACCGCACGGCCGGCCACGTCGGCCCGGGGCAGCGGCGCGTACCAGCCGCGCCAGGCGTACTCGGCCCGCCAGGCCGGGACCACCCCCCGGCCGTTCTCCGGATTCCGCACCGGCACCGCGCCGGCGACCCGGTGCAGCAGCCCGCCGGCGGTGTCCGCCGCCTGCACCACGTTGACCGGCTCCACCCAGTGCCGCAGTGCCCGGTCCACGTCCGCCACGCTCCGGGCGCGCAGCAGCTCCGGCAACGCCGCGAACCCCAGCTCGGCGCGGACGCGGGGAGGGTAGCGGAGGCTGATGGCGCTGGACTCGTCCGGCCCGCCGACGATCACCGGGCCTCGCTCGGTCTCCACCACCTCGACCTCGACCGGGTCCGCCCCAGCCACCTCGATCGTCTCGACGTGGGTGTGTGCCGGTCGCCAGCCGTCCGGGCCGAGCGCTTCGACCACCGGGCGCTGCCGGCGCAGCCGCTCGGCGTACAGGTCCTGGTAGTCGGCCATCGCGTTGGTGATCGCCCAGGCCACTGCGCCGGCGTGCGCGAAGTGCGCGATGCCCGGCACACCCGGCATCGCCAGCCCGACCACGTCGTACTCCGGGCAGGCCAACCGGATCTGCTGGTAGACGCCGGGATCCTCGATGAACCGGTGCGGGTCGCCGGCGAGCAGCGCCGCCCCGGTGCCGGTCCGTTCGGCCGCGAGCAGCCATCCGTTGCTGCCGGCGACGGCCGGCCCGTCGGTGGCGAACAGGTCCCGCGCGTCCGGGCCGAGCCGGCGCGCCACGTGCTCGCGCCAGAGCTTGCTGGGGAACCCCGCGAACAGGAGGTGGTGACCCAGCCAGATGGCCAGCGGCGTCCACGGCTGCCACCGGCCCGGGCTCAGCCCTGTGGCGGCGAACTCGGGAGCGCGGGCCGCCCCGGCGGCGAGGCCGGCGTTCACCCCGGCCACGTACGCGCCCACCCAGGCGGCGGTCGCCGGGTCGAGCGCGGCGTGGCAGCGGCGGGCGGTGTCGTCGAGCCGGACCTGCCGGGCGAACCGGTCCCAGCCGAGCGCGTCAGCGCCGAGGAAGGCGGCGCTGGTGCCCTGCGCCCGGTGCCGTTCCACCTCGATCTGCCACGCCCGGTCGTACGCGGTCACCCGGCCCTGCGCCGTCGCCAGGGCGAGCGGGTCGCCGGCCCGCAGGTGCGGCACACCCCACCGGTCGCGGAACCGCTCAGCGTTCACGCCGGCTCCGGGGCGGGCACGGTGGCCCGGCGCCGGGCGGCGGGGATGACCAGCGGGGTGCCGGTCTCCGGGTCGTCGATCACCCGGCAGGGCAGCCCGAACACCTCGGCCACCAGGTCCGCGGTGACCACCGAGGCCGGCTCGCCGGCGGCCACCACCCGCCCGTCGCGCATGGCGATGAGGTGGGTGGCGTAGCGGGCGGCGTGGTTGAGGTCGTGCAGCACAGCGACCAGCGTGCGCCCCTGCTCCTCGTGCAGCCGGGCGCAGAGGTCCAGGATCTCGATCTGGTGGGCGATGTCGAGATAGGTGGTCGGCTCGTCGAGCAGCAGCAGGGGGGTCTGCTGGGCCAGCGCCATGGCGATCCACACCCGTTGCCGCTGCCCGCCGGAGAGCTCGTCCACCGACCGGTCGGCGAGGTCGGCGACCCCGGTGGCGGCCATCGACTCCTCGACGACCCGCTCGTCCTCCCGGGACCACTGCCGCAGCAGCCCCTGGTGTGGGTACCGGCCCCGGGCGACCAGTTCGGCGACGCTGATCCCGTCCGGCGCGATCGACGTCTGCGGCAGCAGGCCGAGGGTGCGGGCCACCTTCCGGGCGGGCACGTCGTGGATGTCCCGCCCGTCCAGCAGCACCGCGCCGGTGGTCGGGCGCAGCATCCGGGACAGGGCGCGCAGCAGGGTCGACTTGCCGCAGGCGTTCGGGCCGATGATCACCGTGAACGACCGGTCGGGCACCGCCACGGTCAGGTCCTCGGTGATGGTGCGCCGATCGTAGGCGAGGGTCAGCGCGGTGCCGCCGAGCCGTGAACTGCCGGGGTGCATGGATGCTCCTTCGAAGGCGTCGCGGGTGTTCACAGCCGACCCGCCCGGCGTTCCATGGCCAGCAGCCACACCAGGTAGCCGCCGCCGATCACCCCGGTCACCACACCGACCGGAAGCTGGTGCCCGGTGAAGGCACGCTGGGCCAGCAGGTCGGCACCGACCAGCAGCGCCGCGCCGACCGCCATCGACGGCACCAGGTTCGGGCCCGGCGCGCGGGTCAACCGCTTCGCCACGTGCGGCGCGACCAGCGCCACGAAGGACACCGGCCCGGCGGCGGCCGCGGCGAACGAGACCAGCAGCACCGCGGCGGCGAGCAGCACCAGGCGCAGCAGCCGCACCGGCACGCCGAGGGCGCTGGCCGTGTCGTCGCCCAGTTCCATCATTCGCAGCGCCGGGGCGCAGCCGATGAGCACCAGCGGTGCCAGCACGGCCACGACGGCGAGCAGCGGCCCGGCGTTGGCCCAGCCCCGGCCGTCCAGGCTGCCGGTGAGCCAGAGCACGGCGCGGGCGGCGTCCATCAGTGGCGCCCGGGTCAGCAGGTAGCCGTTGACCCCGGTGAGGATCGCGGCGACGCCGATGCCGACCAGGATCAGCCGGTGACCGTGCACCCCGCGCCGCCAGGCGAGCGCGTAGATCAGCACGCCGGTGCCGAGCCCGCCGGCCACCGCCGCGCCGGCCAGCGCCAGGCTGCCGCCGCCGAGGACGACCACCACCAGCGCGCCGGTCGCCGCGCCCTGGGTGAAGCCGAGCACGTCGGGGCTGCCCAGCGGGTTGCGTACCAGGGACTGGAACACGGTGCCGGCCAGCGCCAGCGCCGCGCCGACCAGCAGGGCGGTGACCAACCGGGGCAGCCGCAGCTCCCCGACGATGAACTGCTCGGCCGGTGTGCCGCCGCCGGTCAACGTGCGCAGCACGTCGGCCGCGCCCATCGGGTAGTCGCCGCTGCCCAGGGCGACCAGACCCAGCCCGGCGGCGAGCAGCGCGGCACCGGCGCCGACGATCAGCGCGCGGGGGCGGAAGCGCAGCGAGAGCCCGCCCGGGGTACGGAGGACGGTCATGGGTGGGCCACCCGTCCGCGGGTGACCAGCCAGAGGAAGAGGGGGCCGCCCAGCACGGCGGTGACCATGCCGACCTGGAGTTCACCCGGCCGGCCCAGCACCCGGCCCAGCACGTCGGCGCCGAGCAGCAGCACCGGTGCGAGCACCGCGCAGTACGGCAGCAGCCAGCGCAGGTCGGGGCCGATCAGGGCGCGGACCAGATGCGGCACCAGCAGCCCGACGAAGACGATCGGGCCGCAGGCCGCGGTCGCCGCGCCGCAGAGCAGGGTCACCGCGACGATCACGGCGGCCCGGATCAGCGCGGGTCGGGCGCCCAGGGCGCGCGCGGCGTCGTCGCCGAGCGCGAGGGCGTTCAGCGGGCGGGCGGCGCCGAGCGCGACCAGCAGGCCGACCAGGATGAACGGCAGCACCCGGGTCACGGTCGCGGAGTCCGCACTGGCCAGTGAGCCGACCGTCCAGAACCGCAGCCGCTCCAGCGAGGCGGTGTCCAGCAGCATCACCGCGCTCACGTACGAGTAGAGGGTGGCGTTCAGCGCCGCGCCCGCCAGCGCGAGGCGGGCCGGAGTGGCCCCGCGTCCGCCACCCACGGCGTAGACCAGCGCGGTGACCACCGCCGCGCCGAGCAGCGCGAACCAGACGTACCCGCCGATGGCCGTGACGCCCAGGAAGGCGGCGGCGGAGGCGACGGCGGCGGAGGCGCCGGCGTTGATGCCGAGCAGCCCGGGGTCGGCGAGCGGGTTGCGGGTGAGGGCCTGCATCACCGCGCCGGCGACCCCGAGCGCCGCGCCGGCGATCAGCCCGAGCAGGGTGCGTGGCAGGCGCATCCGGTGCACCACGGCGTACTCGGTGGCGTCGCGGTGCAGCAACCCGGACCAGACGTCGCCGAGTGACATGGACTTCGCGCCGACCGCGATGCTGAGCAGCAGGACCACGCCGAGCAGCGCCACGGCGCCGATCAGGCCGGTGGCGCGGGCCGCGTCGCGACCGCGCCGCACCGGCGGTGGTGCGAGGGGTGGTGCCGCCAGGTCAGCTGGCACGGTTGGTGCCGGTCTGGTGACGGAGGGTGTGGCGTCCAGTGTGGGCTCCGGGGTGTGGCGACACGACGTACCGATGTTGACAACGAACGAGGTTAGGCTAACCTAACCCCGCCGTCCTGGTCGACCCCGGCCGTCCCCTGATCGAAAGACAACACCATGCCCGATGCCCTGTCCGCCCGTCGCCTCTCCCGTCGTGGCCTGCTGGCCGCCGGTGGCGCCGCCACGCTGGCCGCCCTGCTCGCCGGCTGTGGCAAGGACGACGCCCAGAAGCCCGACGCCAGCAACGGAAGTGGCCCCTGGTCGTTCACCGACGACCGCAACCAGAAGATCGAGGTGGCGGCTCGTCCGACCCGCGTGGTGGCCTTCACGGGGGTAGCGGCCGCACTGATCGATTTCGGTCTCGACAAGCAGCTCGTCGGCGTGTTCGGCGAGACCAAGCGCGCCGACGGCACGGCCGAACCGCAGGCCGGCGACCTGAACATCGAGGCCGTGGAGATCCTCGGCAACGTGTGGGGCGAGTTCAGCCTGGAGAAGTACGCGGCGCTGCGCCCCGAGCTGCTGGTCACGCACATGTACGACCCGGACGCCCTCTGGTACGTGCCGGACGAGAGCAAGACCAAGATCCTGCCGCTGGCGCCGAGCGTGGCGATCACCACCGCCCGGGTGCCGATGACCAAGCCCATCGAGCGGTACGCCGCGCTGGCCGAGTCGCTCGGCGCGGACCTGTCCGCGAAGAAGGTCACCGACGCAAAGGCCCGCTTCGAGGCCGGCGCCGAGGCGGTCCGCCAGGCCGTCAAGGCCAACCCGGCGATCAAGGTCATGGCCTGCTCCGGCAGCCCCGACCTGTTCTACGTCTCCAACCCCAAGGTGAGCACCGACCTGATGTACTTCGCCGAGCTGGGCGTGGACATCGTGGTCCCCACCAAGCTCGAAGCCGGCGACTACTTCGAGGCGCTGAGCTGGGAGAACGCCGGCAAGTTCCCGGCCGACCTGATCCTGCTGGACAACCGCAGCACCGCCCTGCAGCCCAAGGACCTCACCGCCAAGCCCACCTGGCAGCAGCTGCCGGCGGTCAAGGCCAACCAGGTGACCCCGTGGGACACGGTGCCCCGCTTCTCGTACGCCGGCTCCGCGCCGCTGCTGGAGAACCTCGCCACCGCCATCCGGAACGCGAAGAAGATCAGCTGACGCCATGACCGCCTGACCGGCGACCCAATCGAAGGCAGCACGGCCCCCGGCGCTCGACCGCGCCGGGGGACGGTTCCGGCTGCCCATCGTCGAGAACGTGGAGGACATCCGTGACCCTGCCGACGTACCCCGTCGAGACCACCGCGCCGCCATCGGCACCGGCCACCGCGCCGGCAGTCGCGCGGGCCCAGCTGCTGCACGGCGACTCGGTCGAGCAGTACCGGCGGACACTCGCCGACGGCGTCGACCGGGTCGCCCGCCGGGTGGCCACCGTGGACCGGCCCGGCACCGGGATCACCCCGGCCGAGCTGGCGCCCGTGGTCGATGGCGTCGACCTGGACCGACCCCTGGGCGACGCGGACGCCGCGCTGGACGAGCTGGAGGACGTCTACCTGCGCGACGCCGTCTGGTTCCACCACCCCCGCTACCTCGCCCACCTCAACTGCCCGGTGGCCATCCCGGCACTGCTCGGCGAGGCGGTGCTCACCGCCGTGAACTCCTCCCTGGACACCTGGGACCAGAGCGCCGGGGCCACCCTCATCGAACGGCGCCTGATCGACTGGACCGCCGCGCGGGTCGGCCTCGGCCCCACCGCCGACGGCGTCTTCACCACCGGGGGCAGCCAGTCCAACCTCCATGCGCTGCTGCTGGCCCGGGAGGAGGCGTGCGCCGCCGCGACCACTCCGGCGGCCCGCGCCGACCTGCTGCCCCGCCTGCGTGTCCTCACCTCCGCGGCCGGTCACTTCAGCGTGCAGAAGTCCGCCAAGCTGCTCGGCCTGGCCCCGGACGCGGTGCTCGCGGTGCCCACCGACCCGCAGCGCCGCATCCGCCCGACCGCCGTCCGCGACGAGATCGCCCGGTGCCGGCAGGCCGGGCTGGTGGTCATGGCGGTCGTCGGCACCGCCGGCACCACCGACTTCGGCTCCATCGACCCGCTCGCCGACCTGGCCGGGGTCTGCGCGGCAGCCGGGGTGTGGCTGCACGTCGACGCCGCGTACGGCTGCGGCCTGCTGGTCTCGCGGACCCGGCGGCACCTGCTCGACGGCATCGATCGGGCCGACTCGGTGACCGTCGACTACCACAAGTCGTTCTTCCAGCCGGTCAGCTCCAGCGCGCTGCTGGTGCGCGACCGGCGGGTGCTGCGGCACGCCACGCCACCTACCACGCCGACTACCTCAACCCGGCGCGGATGGTGGAGCAGCGGATCCCCAACCAGGTCGACAAGAGCCTGCAGACCACCCGCCGCTTCGACGCGCTGAAGCTCTGGCTGACCCTGCGGGTGATGGGCCCGGACGCGCTCGGCGCGCTCTTCGACGAGGTGGTCGACCGGGCCGCCGACGCCTGGGAGTTGGTCAGCGAGGATCCCCGCTTCGAGGTCGTGACCCGCTCGGAGCTGAGCACGGTGGTGTTCCGTTACCTGCCCACCGGCCCTGCCCGGGAGTTCGCCGACGCGGCCAACCTGCACGCCCGGGAGGCGCTGGCCGCCTCCGGCGCCGCGCTCGTCGCCGGGACCCGGGTGGACGGCCGGCACTTCCTGAAGTTCACCCTGCTGAACCCGGCCACGACTCTCGACGACGTCGGGCACGTGCTCGAACTGATCGCCACCCACGCCGGCCGGTACGTGCACGACCGTACCGCCGCCGACCTGACCTGCCACGTCGGCTGATGCCGGCGAACCCGCGCCTGGAGGGCCGGATGTCCACCCACGACTTCATCGCCATCGGGCTGGGCCCGTACAACCTGGGCCTGGCCTGCCTCACCGCGCCGATCGACGAGCTGGACGGGGTGTTCCTGGAGGCCCGGCCGAGCCTGGCCTGGCACCCCGGCATGCTGCTGGAGTCGGCCCGGTTGCAGACCCCGTTCTTCGCGGACCTGGTCAGCCTCGCGGACCCCACCTCGCCGTACTCCTTCCTCAACTACCTGAAGGAGATCGGCCGGCTCTACCCGTTCTACATCCGGGAGAGCTTCTACCCGCTGCGCAGCGAGTACGACGCCTACTGCCGGTGGGCTGCGGCGAAGCTGCCGAGCCTGCGCTTCGGCCAGACGGTCACCACCGTGGAGTACGACCCCGCCGACGAGGGGTACGTGGTGCGGGCCAGCACCGCCGCGGGGGAGACGGTCGAATACCGGGCCCGGCACCTGGTGCTCGGCACCGG
This sequence comes from Micromonospora sp. NPDC005206, assembly GCF_040608175.1. NCBI lineage: Bacteria > Bacillati > Actinomycetota > Actinomycetes > Micromonosporales > Micromonosporaceae > Micromonospora > Micromonospora sp. NPDC005206. Next base: position 247,314 of record NZ_JBEXHU010000001.1, on the reverse strand, counting down.
CACCCCGCCGCACCTGCCGCCCGCCGTCGCCGCGCTGCCCGGCGACGCGGTGCACAACTCGCGCTACCTGGAGCACCGGGACGCGCTGCGCACCAAACGCAGCATCACCGTGGTGGGCAGCGGGCAGAGCGCCGCCGAGATCTACCACGACCTGCTCGGCGACCTCGACCGGTACGGCTACCAACTGAACTGGGTGACCCGCTCGCCGCGGTTCTTCCCCCTCGAATACACCAAGCTGACTCTGGAGATGACGTCACCGGACTACGTGGACTACTTCCACGCGCTGCCCGAGGCGACCCGCTACCGGCTGGAGTCCGAGCAGAAGGGGCTGTTCAAGGGGATCAACGCGGACCTGATCAACGACATCTTCGACCTGCTCTACGCGCACAGCGTCGACGGGCCGGTGAACACCCGGCTGCTCACCAACACCGAGCTGACCGGCGCCGACCACCACGACGGGGCGTACACGCTCGGGTTGCGTCAGGTGGAGCAGGAGCGCGACTTCACCCTGCGGACCGAGGGCCTGGTGCTGGCGACCGGTTACCACTACCGGGTGCCGGAGTTCCTCACGCCGGTGCGCGACCGGATCCGCTGGGACGCGCGCGGCCGATTCGACGTGGCCCGCAACTACAGCATCGACCACACCGGCCGGGGCATCTTCCTGCAGAACGCGGGCACCCACACGCACAGCATCACCTCACCGGACCTGGGCATGGGCGCGTACCGCAACTCGTGGATCATCCGGGAGCTGCTCGGCCGGGAGCACTACCCGATCGAGAAGAGCATCACCTTCCAGGAGTTCGGCGCGCCCGCCGGGGTGGCGTCGTGACCGTCGTCTACACCCGCGTCGACGACCGGCTCGGTGAGTTCACGCTGCGTACCCTCGACCCGGACGCCGACGCCGCGCTGCTGCACGCCTGGGTGACCCACCCGAAGGCGGCGTTCTGGCTGATGCAGGACGCCGACCCGGCCGGGGTGGCCGAGGAGTACCGGCGGATCGCCGCCCACCCGCACCACGACGCGTACCTCGGCCTGTGCGACGGACGTCCGGCCTTCCTGGCCGAACGCTACGACCCGGCGCGCGTCGAGCTGGTCGGCCTGTACGACGCCCAGCCCGGCGACGTGGGCATGCACTTCCTCTGCGCGCCCACCGGCACCCCCGTGCACGGCTTCACCCGGGCGGTCATCACCACCGTCATGGCCTGGCTCTTCGCCGACCCGGCGACCCGCCGGGTGGTGGTCGAGCCGGACGTGCGCAACACCGCCGTGCACGCGCTGAACGCCGCCGTCGGTTTCGAGGTCGTCGGCGCCATCGCCAAGCCCGAGAAGGAGGCGCTGCTGAGCGTCTGCACCCGGGCCCGGTTCCACGCCGCGACCGACCAGGCAGCGGCCGACCGGGCCGCCACAGACCGCGCAGCCGCCACCCGAACCGAAGGAGCCCCGGCGTGACCGCCACCGCCGTCCCCACCCAGCCGTCCTCCGCCGCCGCCTCGGCCGCCGTCGACCCGGTCGGGCATCTCACCCCGCAGCGCTGGGCCCGGGCCAACCGGCTGCTGGTCCGCAAGGCGCTCGCCGAGTTCACCCACGAACGGCTGATCACCCCGGAGCCCGTCCCGGTCACCACCGACGACCGGCAGTGGTACGAGGTCCGCAGCGACGACGGCGCGGTCACCTACCGGTTCGCCGCGCGGGTGTTCGCCCTGGCGCACTGGCAGATCGACCCGGACAGCATCACCCGGCACCGCGACGGGGTCGCCCTGCCGCCCGACGCGGTCGACCTCATCGTCGAGCTGCGCGACACTCTCGGGCTCTCCGCGCGGGTGCTTCCGGTCTACCTGGAGGAGATCACCTCCACCCTCGCCGGCACCGCGTACAAGCTGGCCCGCCCCGCGCCGGACGCCGCCGAGCTGGCCGGGGCGGACTTCCAGACCATCGAGACGTCGATGACCGAGGGCCACCCCTGCTTCGTGGCCAACAACGGCCGGCTCGGCTTCGGCGTCGACGAGTACCACCGGTACGCCCCGGAGGCCGCCGCGCCGGTCCGACTGGAGTGGCTGGCCGCACACCGGGACCACTCGACGTTCAGCAGCGCCGCCGACCTCGACTACGACACGCTGATCGAGGGTGAGCTGGACGTCGACACCCGGGCCCGGTTCGCCGCGACGATGGCCGGCCTGGGGCTGGATCTCGCCGACTACCACCTGATCCCGGCGCACCCGTGGCAGTGGTGGAACAAGCTGGCGGTCACCTTCGCCGGCGAGCTGGCCGAGCGGCGGCTCGTGCACCTCGGCCCCGGGTCGGACGAGTACCTCGCCCAGCAGTCCATCCGCACCTTCTTCAACGTCACCGAGCCGGGCCGGCACTACGTGAAGACCGCGCTGTCGGTGCTGAACATGGGCTTCATGCGCGGTCTGTCGGCCGCGTACATGGCGGCCACGCCGGCCATCAACGACTGGCTGGCGGACCTGATCGCGGGGGACGAGGTGCTGGCCGGCACCGGGCTGACGGTCATCCGGGAGCGGGCCGCGGTGGGCTACCGGCACCGGCAGTACGAGGCGGCCACCGACCGCACCTCCCCGTACCGGAAGATGCTGGCCGCGCTGTGGCGGGAGAGTCCGGTCCCCGGCCTGGCGCCGGGCCGGCGACTGACCACCATGGCCGCGCTGCTGCACGTGGACAGTGACGGCGGCTCGCTGGCCGCGGAGCTGATCGCCCGGTCCGGGCTGGCGCCCGAGGTGTGGCTTCGCCGCTACCTGGACGCCTACCTGACCCCGCTGCTGCACAGCTTCTACGCCCACGATCTGGCGTTCATGCCGCACGGCGAGAACGTCATCCTGGTCCTCGACGAGCGGGACACCGTCGAGCGGGTGATCTTCAAGGACATCGCCGAGGAGATCGCGGTGATGAGCACCGAGGTCGAGCTGCCGCCCGCGGTGGAGCGGATCCGGGTCGAGGTGCCCGACGACACCAAACTGCTGACCATCTTCACCGACGTGGTCGACTGCTTCCTGCGCCACCTCAACGCGGTGCTGGTCGAGGCCGGAGTGCTGGCCGAGGACGCCTTCTGGCGTACGGTCGCGGCCTGCGCCGCCGACTACCTGGACCGGGTGCCGCACCTGGCCGAGCGTGCCCGCCGCTACGACCTGTTCGCCCCGGAGTTCGCGCTGTCCTGCCTCAACCGGCTGCAACTGCGCGACAACCAGCAGATGATCGACCTGGCCGACCCGTCGGCCGCCCTCCAGTTCGTCGGCACGCTGACCAATCCGCTGGCCCGCTACGCGCCGGCCCGGTGACACCGGTCGCGCTCCGGCCGGGTCGGCGAGGCTGACACCCGGCCGGGGCGCGACCGCGAGACGATTGCGTATGCACCCGACGGTGTGACGCATGGTCGAAGCGTTCGCCGGCCAGTGCAATGGAGGCGTGACTGAAACCTCCCCCGTACTCGTCCTGGGTGGCACCGGCAAGACCGGCCGCCGGGTCGCCGCCCGGCTCGCCGCCCGAGGGCTGCCGGTCCGGCTCGGCTCCCGCGCCGGCGCTCTGCCCTTCGACTGGACCGACCGGGCCACCTGGCCGGCCGCGTTGGCCGGCGTCCGGTCGGTGTACCTGAGCTACCAGCCCGACCTCGCGGTGCCCGGGGCGGTGCCGGCGGTCGACGCGTTCACCCGGCTCGCCGTCGCCGGGGGAGTGGACCGCGTGGTCCTGCTCTCCGGGCGCGGCGAGGCCGAGGCCGAGCAGGCCGAACAGGCCGTCCGGAAGGTGCTCGACGACGCCGGTGGCACCTGGACGGTGGTCCGGGCGAGCTGGTTCCAACAGAACTTCAGCGAGGGGGACCTGACCGACGCGGTGCGCTCGGGCACCGTGGCGCTGCCCATCGGTGACGTGCCGGAGCCGTTCGTGGACGTCGACGACATCGCCGACATCGCGGTGGCCGCGCTGACCGCCGAGGGCCACGCTGGCGAGGTGTACGAGGTGACCGGACCGCGTCTGCTGACCTTCGCCGACGCGATCGCGGAGATCGCCCAGGCCAGCGGCCGACCGATCCGGTTCGTCCCGGTCGACCCGGCGGAGTACGCCGACGCGCTGCGCGGTGCCGGCGTGCCGGCGGAGACGGTGGCGTTGCTGGCGTACCTCTTCGGCACGGTGCTCGACGGTCGCAACGCGAGCCTGACCGACGGCGTGCGGCGGGCTCTCGGCCGCGACCCAGCTGACTTCAGCGGGTACGCCCGGGCCGCCGCCGCGACCAGCGTCTGGGCGGTGTGAGATGAGTGTCCTGCGAACCGCGAGCCTGCTCGCCGCCACCGTGACCACCGGTCTGACCGCTGGGCTGTTCACCGCGTTCTCGTACGCGGTCATGCCGGGCCTGGCCCGCACCGACGACCGGACGCTGGTGCTCGCCATGCAGCGGATCAACGAGTCCATCCTCAACGGGTGGTTCGCCGTCTGCTTCGGCGGTGCGTTGGTGTTCACGCTGCTGGCGGCGGCACTGCACCTGGACGCCGGGCACCGCGCGGTGCTGCCGTGGATCGTCGCCGCGCTGCTGCTGTACCTGGTGGTGCTCGGCGTCACGGCCGTCGTCAACGTGCCCCTCAACAACGTGCTGGCGCAGGCCGGCGACGTCGACCGGGTCGCCGACCTGGCCGGCTTGCGGGAGGGCTTCGAGGCTGCCTGGGTGCGCGGCAACGTGGTCCGGGCCGTCGCCTCGACCGGCGCGTTCGGGCTGCTCACCTGGGCCCTGGTCGCGCTCGGCCGACTGCCCGGCTGAGCCGCCCGCTCGCTCCACGTGACCGCCGTCACGTAAGTACTTGACTGGTCAAGGAATCTGCCGCGTGTGTCCCGGGTTGCTGACGAGCGTCAGGCACAACCGGTACGAGTGAGGCGGCGACTTCAGATGCAGTTCGGAATCTTCGGCGTGGGGGATCTGGCACGGGACCCGGTGGCCGGGCGGATGCCGTCGGAGCACGAGCGGATCAAGGCCGTGCTGGAGTACGCCACGTTGGCCGAGGACGTCGGGTTGGATGTCTTCGCCATCGGCGAGCACCACAACCCGCCGTTCGTGCCCTCGTCGCCGACCACCATGCTCGGTTACATCGCGGCGCGTACCGAGCGGCTGTTGCTGTCGACCTCGACCACGCTGATCACCACGAACGACCCGGTGAAGATCACCGAGGACTACGCGATGCTCCAGCACCTCGCCGACGGCCGGGTAGACCTGATGATGGGCCGTGGCAACACCGGCCCGGTCTACCCGTGGTTCGGCAAGGACATCCGCGCCGGCATCCCTCTCGCCATCGAGAACTACGACCTGCTGCGCCGGCTGTGGCGCGAGGACGTGGTCGACTGGGAGGGCCGCTACCGCACTCCGCTGCAGTCGTTCACCTCCACGCCGCGCCCGCTCGACGGGGTGCCCCCGTTCGTCTGGCACGGCTCGATCCGCAGCCCGGAGATCGCCGAGCAGGCCGCCTACTACGGCGACGGGTTCCTGCACAACAACCTGCTCTGGCCCAAGGCGCACGTCCAGCGGATGGTCGAGCTCTACCGCCGACGGTTCGAGCACTACGGGCACGGCCCGGCGGATCAGGCGATCGTGGGCCTGGGCGCGCAGGTGTTCATGCGGCGCAACTCCCAGGACGCGGTCCGCGAGTTTCGTCCGTACTTCGACAACTCCGCCGCGTACGGGCACGGGCCGTCCCTGGAGGAGACGATGAGGCAGACGGCGCTCCTGGTCGGCAGCCCGCAGGAGGTGATCGACCGAACCCTGACCTTCCGGGAGTACGCCGGCGGCGACTACCAGCGCCAACTCTTCAACGTCGACGGCATTGGCGTCCCCCGCAAGACCGTGCTGGAGCAGATCGAGATGCTGGGCGAGGTCGTGCAGGTGCTGCGCAAGGAGTTCGCGGTGGGCCGTCCCGCCCACGTCCCGGACGCCCCGACCCACGCCTCGCTCAAGGCGGCGACGGTTGCCGCTGCGGGGGAGGAGCTTCGATGAAGCGCACCATCGCCGTCGTGTCCGCCGGCCTGCGGCAGCCGTCGTCGACCCGGATGCTCGCCGACCGGCTGGCCGACGCGGTCCGCCGCGAGCTGGAGCGGCTCGGCGCCGAGGTCGACGTGGAGCTGATCGAGGTGCGCGACCACGGGCACGACCTGGTCAACAATCTGCTGGCCGGGTACCCGTCGGAGGAGCTGGAACGGGTGCAGGACACCGTCCGGCGTGCCCACGCGCTGGTCGCGGTGACCCCGACGTTCTCCGGTTCGTACAACGGGATCTTCAAGATGTTCGTCGACGTCCTCGACGACACGGCCCTGATCGACAAGCCGGTCCTGATCGCCGCCACCGGGGGGACGGGCCGGCACTCGCTGGTGCTGGAACACGCGCTGCGACCGCTCTTCAGCTACCTGCGCGCGGTCGTGGTGCCGACCGGGGTGTTCGCGGCGCCGGAGGACTGGGGTGCCGGCGACGCGGCCCAGGGCTCCCTGGTGCAACGGATCGACCGGGCGGCCGGCGAGCTGGCCCGCGAGGTCCAGCGGCGCGACTCGCCCGCTCCCGCCGACCCGTACGACGACCCGACGCCGTTCGCGCGGCTGCTCGGCGGGTGAGCGCACCCGGCTCAGTCAGCCGTGCCGATCTGCCGGAACGCACGGGCCAGCTGGACGAGATCGACGCCCTCGAGGTGGTCCAGGAACCGCCGCCGCACGGCGGTCAGGTGGCTCGGCCAGGACTCCTCCAACCGGGCGAAGCCGGCGTCGGTGAGGACGGCGTTCCAGCCGCGGGCGTCCTGCTCGCTGCGGACCCGCTCGACCAGGCCCTGCGTCTCCAGCCGGATGATGGTGCGCGTCATCCCGCTGAGCGAGAGCTGGCATTCCGCGGCGAGTTCGTGCATCCGCAGCTGCCGGCCCGGCGCCTCGGAGAGGACCCGGAGGGCCGTGTACTCGGTCAGCGGCAGCTGACGGTCGCCGGTCATGTCGGCGTCGATGGCCCGGGGCAGGACGAACATCAGCTGGCCCAGGGAGCGGACCAGGGCTTCCTCGTCGGGGTTGAGGGGGCGAAGGGGTTCTGCGGAGTTGCCGGACATGCCCCCATCCTAGTTGCTTGACCGAGCAACTGCTCGCCCTCGCTGTGATGCTCGACATGGATCAGGAGGTTGCTTGACGAAGCAACAAATGGCTAGCGTTCTCGTCGCCAGGCAAGGACTTCTGAAAGGCGCAACCATGACCAGGATCGGGATCATCCTCGGGAGCACCCGCCCGGGCCGTAACGGCGAAGCCGTCGCCCGCTGGGTCCTCGAGGTCGCCAAGCAGCGCTCCGACGCGGAGTTCGAGCTGATCGACCTGCTCGACCACAACCTGCCGCACCTCGACGAGGCGTACCCGCCGGCGATGGGCCAGTACACCCAGCCGCACACGCTGCGCTGGGCCGAGACCATCGCGTCGTTCGACGGGTTCGTGATGGTCACGCCCGAGTACAACCACTCCACCTCGGGCGCCCTGAAGAACGCCATCGACTTCCTCTACGCCGAGTGGAACAACAAGGCCGTCGGCTTCGTCAGCTACGGCTCGGTCGGCGGTGCGCGGGCCGTCGAGCACCTGCGGCTGATCTCCGCTGAGCTCCAGATGGCCGACGTGCGGTCCCAGGTCGCGCTGTCGCTCTTCACCGACTTCGAGAACTTCAGCGTCTTCAAGCCCAACGAGCACCAGCGGGACGCGCTCGGCGTCACCCTCGACCAGGTCGTGGCCTGGAGCACCGCGCTCGCACCCCTGCGCCAGCGCTGACCACGTCTCACACCGATCCGGGGCCGGCCGCCGGGATCCTTCCCGCGGCCGGCTCAGCTCGTCGTGAGGTCGCGGGTGGCGCCGTCGCCGACGGCCCGGAGCTTGTCGGGGTTGGCGACGTTGTGAATGGTGGTGATGCGGCCGTCAGCGCCGATGTCGAAGGTGACGGTGGCGATCACCCGGCCCGCACCGCTGAACACCACGCCCGGCCCGTTGTTGATTTCGACCAGGGCGGCGCGCATGTCATCGGGTCGGACACCCTGGTAGGTGACGGTGCCGATGGCCGCGAACCAGGCGGCGACCGTCTCCGCGCCCACGATCGGGCGCAGGGCCTGGCGGACCTTGCCGCCGCCGTCGGTCCACAACGTGACGTCCGGCGACAGCAACTCCAGCAGGGTGTTGATGTCGCCGCCGGTCGCGGCGGCGAGGAACCGCTCGGTGACTCCGCGCTGCTGCGACCGGTCCGCGGTGAAGCGTGGTCGCCGGGCGCGCACGTGCTCCCGAGCGCGGTGCGCGGCCTGGCGTACGGCGGCCTCGGAGCGTTCCACCGCCACCGCGATCTCGGCGTGGCTGAAGTCGAAGACCTCCTTCAGGACGAACACCGCGCGTTCCAGCGGGCTGAGCGTCTCCAGCACCACCAGCATCGCCATCGACACCGACTCGGCGTCGGTGACGGCATCGGCGGTGTCGCCCTCGGTCAGGACGGGTTCGGGAAGCCAAGGACCCACGTAGGTCTCACGTTGGTGCTGGCTGGAGCGCAGGCGCTGCAACGCCAGATTCGCGACGATGCGCGCCAGGTACGCCTTGGGGTCGGCCACCTGGGCGCGGTCGGCCCCGGACCATTTGATCCACGCGTCCTGGACGGCGTCCTCGGCGTCGGCCGCGGAGCCGAGGATGCGGTAGGCGACCGAGAACAGCAGGTTGCGATGGCGGTGGAACACCTGCTGGTCGACGTCCGAGTAGGGGCGGGTCACCGCGCGTCCCGGAGGCGGGTGAAGCGACCACCGCGCGGCCAGAACGCGCCGGAGGAGGGCAGCTTCACCATGCGGCGGTACGTCGGCCAGGGGGATGCGCTCACCGTCTCCTTGTACCAGATGGCCGCGCGGCCGGTCAGACACGCCCGTCGGGGGCTGTCGTCGGGGTGGGTGAACTGCACGACCGCGTCATGCCGTCCCAGGCTCACCGGGGTGTGGTAGTAACCGAACCGGAACGGCCTGGGCAGCTTGCCGTCCAGCGCGCGGACGATCGACACCGCCGCGTGCACGCCGGTCGGCATGCCGCTCTGGCAGGTGCCGTGCATGACGCCGTAACCCTGCCGGATCGCGGCCGCGTCGCCGATCGCGTACACGTCCGGGTGCGACACCGACCGCAGTGTGGCGTCGGTGACGACACGACCGCCCTGGTCGACGGTCAGGCCCGCGGCGGCCGCCAGCGGTGACACCCGCGTACCGCCGGTCCACAGGACGACGTCGGCCGCGATGGTCGCCTCGCCCGCCAGCTCGACCGAATCGGGCAGCACCTTCGTCACCGCCGTCCCGCTGCGCACCTGGACACCGAGACGTTCGAGCGCCGCCCGCTGATACGCCCGGGCCCTGGGGTTCATGGTGGCGCCCGGTTCCTGCCGGCCCACCAGCACGACGTTCAGCTGCGGGTGCCACTCGGCGATCTCCGCGGCCGACTCGACACCGGTCAGGCCGCTGCCAGCGACCACGACCGTGCCGCTGGCGAGCCGCGCCAGCCGGTCGGCCAGCGACGCCGCGTCGTCGGCGCTGTCCAGGGTGTACGCGTATTCCTCGACCCCCGGCACCAGCGCCGTGTCGGCCACGCTGCCCAACCCGTACACCAGCGTGTCGTAGTGCAGCACCCGACTGTCGTCGATCCGGACGGTCTTCGCGTTCGGGTCCACCGCCGTGACCCAGCCGCGGACGAACTGCGCGCCCGTGTCGGCCAGGAGCGCCGGAATGTTCATCTCGAGCAGGTGCTGCCCGGTCGCCACCATGTGCAGCCGCAACCGTTCGGTGAACCGCTCCTGCGCGTTCACCAGGGTGACCTGCACGTCGGCGCGTCCCCTGGTGCGGGCCGCGAGCTGGATCGCCGCGGCCATGCCCGCGTACCCCGCGCCCAGGACCAGCACGCGGTGCGTGGTGGCCGTGCCTGCGTCGTGCGATGTGCTCATCGTCTGGCCTCTCTCGTTGGGTGACGACCACGAGATGCGTGTCGCCCGACGATTCGTGACATGGGTTGGTGTGACGCCCGGCACAGCCGATGCGGGCGGCCGCGCCCACTACCCTCGTCGCCATGAGCCGACCTGCCGGTGCGGTCCGGCCTCCGTTGTGGCGGGACCGCACATTCGGTACGTACTGGATCGCGCAGTCGCTCTCCGCGGCCGGCGACTCGTTCGCGTTCCTCGCGGTGCCGCTGCTGGTGCTCCAGGCGACCGGGTCGGTGGCCCGGATGGGCCTGCTCACCGCCGTCGCGGGCGCGGCGTCCGTCGTCGCCGGGATCTTCGGCGGCGTGCTGGTCGACCGGTACGACCGGCGGACCCTGATGATCGTGGCCGACCTCACCCGCCTGGTGCTCTACGGCCTGGTGCCACTGGCCTGGCTCGCCGGGCCGCAGGTCTGGCTGCTCTTCGTCGTGCTGCCGATCTGCGAGGCGGCCGGGATGATGTTCCAGGTCGCCGCGGTGACCGCGGTCCGCAACCTGGTCGACCGGGACCGGATCACCGAGGCCAACGGCCGGTTGCAGGCGACGTACGCGGCAGCGGCCGTGCTCGGGCCGCTGCTCGCCGGCGTGGTGTCGGCCCGGTTCGGTCCGGCGGTGGCGATCGCCGTCAACGCGGCGAGCTTCGCGGCCTCCGCGGTCGGCCTGTGGCTGATCCGGCTGCGACCCGTCCAGGCCGACGACGCCGCCCCGCTGACCCGGCAGCGACCGCTGGTCGAGTTCCTGGCCGGGGCGCGGTTCCTGTGGCGCCAACCCGTGCTCCGTGCGCTGACGGTGCTGCTGTCGGTCTTCATCTTCCTGACCTACGGCTTCACCGACGTGCTGATCTACCACGTCACGCACGACCTCGGCGGATCCGAGGGCACCGTCGGCACGGTGCTCGGCCTGGCGGCGGTGGGCACCATCGCCGGGGCGCTCCTGGTGGCCCCGCTGCGCCGCCGGCGCGGCTTCGGCGTCACCTGGATCAGCGCGCACGCGATCTGCGGTCTCGCCGTGGCGGGCGTCGGCCTCGCGACGTCGGTGCCGACGGTCACCGCGCTCACCGCCGTGTACCTGTGCTGCCTGAGCGTGGGCGGGATCTGCTCGATGTCCCTGCGCCAGGAGATCACTCCTGATCATCTGCTCGGCCGGGTCACCTCGGCGTTCTGGAGCACGCACTACGCCCTCGGGCCGGCCGGTGCGGTCGCGTTGACCTGGGCCGCCGCCCGGTACGGCGTCGCGGCGGTCGCCATCGTGTCGGGGGCGGGATGTCTGCTGGTCGCGATCGGTGGCCTGTTCACGCCGATCCGCCGAGCCGGCGCGGAGCCGCATCGGTCGCCCGTCGCCGTCCCGGTAGGAGGGGCCGGTTAGCCCCGGCTCCACCCCGGGTCGTCGTCCTCCGAGTCGGCCTGTTCCACGGCTGCCTGTCGAGCTGCCCCAGTTGTGGGGCAGCTCGACAGGCACCTGGCAGGGCCACGCACCCGCCAGCGTTTCCGCCGCACCCGCAGGCCCGGTCACCGCTCCTGGTACATGACGTGCAGGCCGACCCGGCCGAGGGTGGGGTGACGGAACGCGCCCGGCACCGTGCCGACCACCTCGAAGCCCTCCCGGCGGTACAGCTCGACCGCCGATCGGTTGCTCTCCACCACGGCGTTGAACTGCATCCCGACGTACCCCTGGTGGCGCGCCCAAACCACGGCGTCTCGGCACAAGGCGGTGCCCACGCCCCGCCCGCGCGCGTCGGCGGCGACCATGAAGCTCGCGGTGGACACGTGCGAGCCCGGCCCGGGTCGGTTGGTGCCCATCTTCGCGGTGCCGAGCACCCGCGTGCCGTCGACCGCCACGACGGTCCGCCCCGGCGCCGCCTCCGCCCACATGCCATACGACTGCTCGGCGGTCATCGCGGGATCGTAGGGGAAGGTCTCCTGTGCCCGGATCACCTCCTCGATGATCGGCCACACCTGCGACCAGTCCTGGTCGACGAACTCCCGAATCTGCACCGGGGGAGGTTAAGCCCGGGACGGGCCCGGGACAATCCGTTGTGCCGAGGCGCATCCGTGCGGCACACCCGGTGCGAAGCATGGGTAGTGACGAGACCCGCGCGTCAGTCCCGGACGAGCGCGGCGATCTCCTCGTCCAGCAGGGCCGCCAGCCGGGCATGCCGGCCAGGATGGCTCCGCGCGGTCATGCCCCGGCTCGGCATCTCCACCGTCATCAGCAGGTACAGATGCAGCCGGTAGAGACCGAGCCGGCGGCGGGCCGCCGCGTCCAGCACCAGCGGCTCGGCGGCCGCGGCACGGTAGCCGCGCAGCAGTGGATGCTCCGGCTCGTCCTCGATCCGCCGGTAGAGCAGCGGAGAGACCAGATCCAGCAGCGGATCGCCGTGCAGGAACCGTTCGCCGTCCACCAGCCCGCTCAACTGCAGCCGGCCGTCCGGGCCGGGCACGGTCAGCACGTTGCCGTCCCAGCAGTCGAAGTGCAGCAGCGCCGGCCGGCGTACCTCGTCCAGCGCGCCGGCGTGCCGCCCGACCAGCGCGCGCAACCGGTCCGGGGTGACCGGCAGCCGGACGTCCCAGTCGGCGGCGTCGGCGAGGAGCGCGTCGAGCATCCCGGTGAACGCCGCTCGCCAGGTCGCCCCGCTGGCCCGGTCGCCGTCATAACCGAACCGGTCGCCGGTGACCCGGTGCAGCGCGGCGAGGGCCGCGCCGAGGTCGTACCGCGCCGAGCCGTCGTCGACCGCCGCGCCGGCCTCGGCCAACTGGCGCAGTGACCGGCCGGGCAGCATTCCGGTGACCAGCCACTCGCCGTACGCCGGGTCGGCGCCGTGGTGCAGCACCGGAGGAACGGGCACCCCCGGTGCCCGCTCGGTGACCAGCCGGAAGTACCGCGCCTCGGCCGTGCAGAGCCCGCGCTCGTAGCGCAGCAGCCGCGTACCGGCCGGCGGGGCCAGCTTCAGCACCACCCTGCGGTCGTCGTCGAGCAGCGCCCACCAGACCGTGGCGTAGCCGCCGCCGGTCAGTGGGCCGCCGTCGCGTACCCGCGTGTGCGGGCCGAACGACGCACGGACCAGGTACGTCACGTCGTCCATCGTGAGCGGACGCTGGGTCGGGCTCGCCACGGTCACGAGCCGGCGTCACCCCGACGCGCGCGCGGCGCCGCGCCGGTCGCGTCCAACGTGGACCGAAGGGCGGGGCCGGCGGTGTCCCGGCGGATCAGCTCGGCGGGAAGCACCTCGACGCGGGGCGCCGGCGCCTCCGCGCCGAGCACCAGGGACATCGCCCGGACCCCCATGGCGACCAACGGCAGCCGCACGGTGGTCAACGCCGGAGTCACGTCCCGGGCGATCGGCATGTCGTCGAAGCCCACCACGGAGACCCGCTGCGGCACCGCCAGCGATCGGGCCCGGAGGGTGGCGAGCGCGCCGATGGCCATCGAGTCGTTGAGCGCCACGATCGCGGTCAGCTCCGGGTCGGCGTCGAGCAGCCGGGCGGTGGCCTCGGCGCCGCCGTCGCGGTCGAACTCGGCGTACCGGATCCGCCGCTCGGGCAGGTCACGGCCCTGCTCGGCGAGGGCCTGCCGGAGCCCGGCCAGCCGGTCGGTGGTGGTGGTGAGGATGCGCGGACCGGCCACCACGCCGATCGCCCGGTGGCCCAGCTCGCACAGCTCCCGCCCGGCCAGGTAGCCGCCGGCCCGGTTGTCCGGCATCACCGCGTCGCCGGAGTGCTCGTGCCGGCCGATCACCGCGACCCGCCCGCCCGTCGCCTCGTACGCGGCGAGCTTCTCGTTGAGCTGCCGGGTGAACGCGTCGTCGTGGTAGCCGGAACCGGCCAGGATCAGCGCCGCCACCTGGTGGCCGCGCAGCAGCTCCACGTACTCCAACTCGCGGTCCGGGTCGCGGTAGCTGTTGCAGATCATCAGCAGCCGGCCCTGGTCGGTGGCGACGCGTTGCAGCCCACGGGTGATCTCGGCGAAGTACGGGTCGGAGACGTCGTGCACGATCACGCCGACCGCGCTGCGGTGCGAGCGGGCCAGCAACTGGGCGTGCGCGTTCGGCACGTACTGCAACTCGGCGACGGCGGCGAGCACCCGCTCGCGCAGCTCGTCGGTGACGGGTTTACTGCTGCCGTTGATCACGCGGGAGGCGGTGGCGGGCGAGACGCCCGCGCGCCGCGCCACGTCGGACAGGGTGGCCATGGCCCGCCCCCTCGGTCTGTTGACGGCGTTTCGCCGCGCCGGCTAGCGTCACGGTACCGCAGAGAAAGCCCTTTCCCGCAGGGAGGCCCGCCGTGTCGGAACGCTTCGCCGCCCCGCTGCCCGGCGGGGTTGGGCTCTCCCGGCTACGCGTCTACGACACCCCCGCGCCGGACGGCGTGGTCGGCGGCACCCCGCACGTGCACCTGTGCTGCACCGAGGGGTACGTGGTGACCGGCGGCGAGGGCGCGGTGCAGACCCTCACCGCCGCCGGCGGCTACCGGGAGACCCCGCTGCGGCCGGGTGCGGTGGTCTGGTTCGAGCCGGGCACCGTGCACCGCCTCGTCAACGGCGGGGGTCTGACCATCGTGGTGCTCATGCAGAACAGCGGCCTGCCCGAGGCCGGCGATGCCGTGCTCACCTTCCCGCCTGAGGTGCTGGCCGACCCGGCCGCGTACGCCGCCGCCGCGGCGCTGCCCGACGGGGGAGCGCCGGGCGCCGACGTGACCGCCGCGTACCGGCGGCGGGATCTGGCGGTGACCGGCTTCCAGGCGCTGCGGGCGGGCGGACCTGCGGCGCTCGCCGCCTTCCACTCCGCCGCGGTGGCGCTGCGTCAGCCGTTGCTGGCGCGCTGGCGGGAGCGCTGGGCGGCCGGCGCGGGCCGGGCCGCCGCCGGGACCGGCGAGCAGCTCGACGCCCTCGGCCGGGGCGATGCCGGGCACCTGGGCGAGGCCGGGGTGTACGCGGTGGACGAGCCGGTCGAGCGGGGCCGGCTGGGCATGTGCGGCCTGCTCGACACCTATCCGGCGGCCATCTGACGGCGCGGTTAGCTGGCCGTCCTTCTCGGACGGTCCGCGCTACGTCGTGGTTGATTGACTCGGTTTCCTTGAAGCCGGGGTGATCGAGGGCAGACGATGGCCCGGTTCCCTGGAAGTCGAGTCGATCTCGGAGGCCACGATCGCGGGCGGACCTGGCGTAGCGGCGAACAGACCCAGGAAAGGCCTTGCCTGGTGTCGGGGAGCCGCCTACGCTCCTGGAAAGCGTTTGCCTGATACGCCGACCGGCCCGGTCCGTCGGTGCCATGCCATGCCGGGCTTCGAGGAGGTTCCGCGTGACCGACAACGCTCTGGACGCGGCGGGTCAGCAAGCCGCCACCGAGGCGGCGAGCGGCGAACAAATTGCCGCTTCCTCGCTCCCGCCCGGGTCCGTCGGTGGGCCGGCTTCCGTCGACGGCGCGACTCCGTCCGCAGTGGGCGGTCCGCCACCGGGCACCGGCGGCCGCCCGCCACGACCGACGCTCGGCCGGCGTGCACTGGCCCTCGCCGACTCGCTCTGGCGCCCGGCGCTGGTGCTGGCGGCGTTCTTCGCCGCCTGGTGGTTCGTGGCCGCCCGGGAGTACGTGCCCAACTATCTGGTGCCGACCCCCGGCCAGGTCTGGACCACGATGACGCAGCAGTGGTCCGAGCTGGCCCGGCACACCATGGTCACCCTCTACGAGACGGTGCTCGGCTTCGTGCTGGCCGCCGCGCTGGGGCTGGCCACCGCGGTCGCCATCGCCTACTCGCGCACCCTGGACAAGGCGCTCTATCCGATCGTCCTGTTCGCGCAGGTCATCCCGAAGATCGCCATCGCACCACTACTGGTGGTCTGGTTCGGTCTCGGCCTCACCCCGAAGATCATTTTGGCGGTGCTCATCGCGTTCTTCCCGGTGGTCATCTCCGGCGTGGCCGGGCTGCGCTCCACCGACCCGGAGCTGCTCGACCTCGCCGCCACGATGGGCGCCGGGCCGTGGCGCACCTTCCGCAAGATCCGTTTCCCGAACGCGCTGCCACACCTGATGGCCGGCCTCAAGGTGGCGGTCACCCTCGCGGTGGTCGGCGCCGTGGTCGGTGAGTTCGTCGGCGCCAGCGAAGGGCTCGGCTACGTCCTGTTGCTGGCCAACGGCAACCTCGACGCCCCGCTGCTGTTCGCCGACCTGATCCTGATGTCCGCCATCGGCATCGTCCTGTTCGTCCTGGTCGAGATCGCCGAGGCACTGCTCATTCCCTGGCACGCCAGCCGTCGGGCCGGCGTACCGCTCACCACCTCCTGACCGACCCCATCACGGAGGCACCGATGAAACGCACCGCCACCACCATCCTGGCCACCGTCGCCCTGCTGTTCGCCGCCACCGGCTGCGGCGGGGACGACTCCTCCGACGGCGGCACCGACGGCAGCAAGCAGGTCACCCTCACCCTCAACTGGGTGCCGTACGGCGAGCACGCCCCGTTCTACTACGGGCTCCAGAAGGGCTTCTTCTCCGCCGAGGGCATCGACCTGAAGATCCTGCCGGGCAACGGCTCCGGCAACACCGTCAAGCAGGTCGCCCAGAAGCAGACCGACTTCGGCTGGGCGGACAGCCCGGTGCTGCTCAAGTCCGTGGCCAGCGGGATGCCGGTGCGCAGCCTCGGCGCGTACCTGGAGAAGGGCCCCTCCTCGGTGGAGTTCTTCGCGGAGGAGAACATCAAGAGCCCAGCCGACCTCAAGGGCAAGACCGTCGGCGGCACCCCCGGCGACGCCCTCTACGCGACCTTCCCGGCCTGGCTGGAGAAGAACGGCCTGAAGCAGAGCGACGTCAAGGTGGTCAACGTGGACGCCGCCGGCAAGATCGCGGCGTTGGCCGAGGGCAGGGTCGACGCCATCATGGGCTTCTTCCACGACCAGGCGCCCACCATCGAGAGCAAGACCGGCAAGAAGGTCGACGTGCTGCTCTTCGCCGACTACGGGATGAACCTGCTCGGCACCGGCCTGATCGCCAACACCCAGACCCTGCAGAAGGACCCCGAGCTGGCCCGCAAGTTCGTCCGGGCCACGCAGAAGTCCTGGGCCGAGGCCGCCCGCGACCCGGCCGGTGCGGTGAGCGCGATGACCGCTCTGGCCGAGAACGAGCCCGCGCCCGAGGTCCTCACCAAGCAGCTCACCCTCAACCTGCCGCTGATCGGCTCCGACGGCCCGCCCGGCGTGAACACCGACGCCCAGTGGAGCGAGACCATCGACCTGATGTCCCGCTACGCGGAGCTGAAGGACCCGGGCGCGCCCAACGCGTACTGGGACGCCTCGTACGCGGCCCAGGGGTGACCCGGTGACCGCCGCGCCGGCCCGGGCCGGCACCGCCATCGGGATGTCCGGGCTGACCGTGCGGTTCAGCTCGCGGCGGTCGCAGACCACCGCGCTGGACGACGTGTCGCTGGACATCCAGCCGGGGGAGTTCGTCACCATCGTCGGTCCGTCCGGCTGCGGCAAGTCCACCCTGCTGAAGATCGTCGCCGGGCTGGTCCGGCCGACCAGCGGCGAGGTGTCGCTGCTGGACCGCCCGGTAGCCGGCCCGCAGAAGGAGATCGGCTTCGTCTTCCAGAAGGCCGCGCTGCTCGAGTGGCGCGGCGCGCGGGCCAACATCCTGCTCCAGGCCGAGATGCGCGGCATGGACCGGGCGCAGGCGGCCCGCCGGGCGGACGAGCTGATCGAGATGACCGGCCTGACCGGCTTCGAGAAGGCGCTGCCGCACGAGCTCTCCGGCGGCATGCAGCAGCGGGTGGCACTCTGCCGCGCGCTGCTGCACTCCCCGCCGGTGCTGCTCATGGACGAGCCCTTCGGTGCCCTGGACGCGCTGACCCGCGAGCAGATGAACGCCGAGCTGCACCGGATCTGGCGGGAGACCGGCACCACGGTGGTGCTGGTGACCCACTCCATCGCCGAGGCGGTCTTCCTCGGCACCCGGGTCGTGGTGATGAGCGCCCGACCCGGCCGGATCATCCGCACCTTCCCGGTCGACCTGCCGGCGCACCGCGACTACGCGCAGGTGATGTCGGATCCCCGCTTCGACCGGCTCGCCACCGACCTGCGCGGGTTGCTCGGCAGCGCGGCCGCCAACCACTGAGCCCGCATCGGTACGACCAGCACGACGGAAGGAACATCATGACCCGCAGGTCGATCGGCATCATCGTCAACGGCGTGACCGGACGGATGGGCTACCGGCAGCACCTCGTCCGCTCGCTGCTGGCCATCCGCGAAGCCGGCGGCGTGACGTTGGCCGACGGCACGACCATCTGGCCGGAACCGGTCCTGGTCGGGCGCAACGAGACGAAGCTCCGTGAGCTCGCCGAACGGCACGGGCTGACCGACTGGACCACCGACCTGACCGCGGCGCTGGCCCGGGACGACGTCGAGATCTACTTCGACGCCCAGGTCACCCAGCAGCGGGAGAAGGCGATCCGGCAGGCCATCGACGCCGGCAAGCACATCTACACGGAGAAGCCCCTGGCTGAGGACACCGCGGGCGCGCTCGACCTGGCCCGTGCCGCCGACGCCGCCGGGGTACGCACCGGCGTGGTGCAGGACAAACTCTTCCTGCCCGGGCTGCGCAAGCTCAAGCGGCTCATCGACGGCGGCTTCTTCGGCCGGATCCTCTCGGTGCGCGGCGAGTTCGGCTACTGGGTCTTCGAGGGCGACTGGCAGCCGGCCCAGCGTCCGTCCTGGAACTACCGGGCCGAGGACGGCGGCGGCATCACGGTCGACATGTTCCCGCACTGGCACTACGTGCTGGAGGAGCTGTTCGGCCGGGTCAACGCCGTCTCCTGCGTGACCGCCACCCACGTGCCCGAGCGGGTCGACGAGGCGGGCCGCAGCTACCCGGCGACCGCCGACGACGCCGCGTACGGCATCTTCGAACTCGACGGTGGGGTGATCGCGCAGCTCAACTCGTCCTGGTGCGTGCGGGTGTACCGCGACGAGCTGGTGGAGTTCCAGGTCGACGGCACCGAGGGCAGCGCGGTGGCGGGGCTGCGCCGCTGCCGGGCGCAGCACCGGGCGGTCACCCCGAAGCCGGTGTGGAACCCGGACCTCCCAGTCACCGAGGACTTCCGGGCACAGTGGACGGAGGTACCCGACAACGAGGAGTTCGACAACGGCTTCAAGGTGCAGTGGGAGGCGTTCCTGCGGCACGTGGTGGCCGGTGAGCCGTTCCGCTGGGACTTCCTAGCCGGCGCACGCGGCGTGCAGCTCGCCGAGTTGGGGCTGCGCTCGGCCCGTGAGGGCGTCCGGGTCGAGGTGCCGGAGCTGACCTCATGACGGCGGAGGTGGTGCTGCCCGGGGGCCGGCGGCACCGGCTGGCCGGAGGGCGCGGATTCCCCCGTCCGGCCGCCCCGGCGACCAGCCGGATCGCGTACGCCGCCGCGCACGTCGTGGCCGACCCGAGCGCGGAGAACGTGCCGGGCGCACCGGCGGCGGTGGACTGGGACACCACCCTCGCCTTCCGGCGGCACCTCTGGTCGTACGGGCTGGGCGTCGCCGAGGCGATGGACACCGCCCAGCGGGGGATGGGGCTGGACTACCCGGCCACCCGGGAGTTGATCCGGCGCAGCGCCGCCGAGGCCCGCGCGGTGGGCGGGCGGATCGTCGCCGGGGTCGGCACCGACCAGCTGCCGGCCGGCCCGGCCACCCTGACGGCGGTCACCGTGGCCTACCGGGAGCAGCTGGACGACGTGCGGGCGGCCGGCGCCCAACCGGTGCTGATGTGCAGCCGGCACCTTGCGGCCGCGGCCCGCGGCCCGGAGGACTACCTACGGGTGTACGACGACCTGCTGACCGCCGCCGAGGAGCCGGTGGTGCTGCACTGGCTGGGCCCGATGTTCGACCCGGCGCTGACCGGCTACTGGGGTGCGGTCGACCTGGACCTGGCCGCCGACACGGTGGTCGAGCTGATCAAGGCGCACCAGTCCAAGGTGGACCGAATCAAGGTGTCGCTGCTCGACCCCGGGCGGGAGGTCGCGCTGCGCCGCCGGCTGCCGGCCGGGGTACGGCTCTACACCGGCGACGACTTCCACTACCCGGAATTGATCCGCGGTGACGAGGTGGGCCACTCCGACGCGCTGCTCGGGGTGTTCGCGGCCATCGCGCCAGCCGCCGCCGCCGCGTTGGCCGCCCTGGACCGGGGCGACCTGGCCGCGTACGACGAGATCTTCGCGCCGACCGTGCCGCTGGCGCGGCACCTGTTCGCGGCGCCGACCTGGCACTACAAGACGGGGATCGTGTTCCTGGCCTGGCTGGCCGGGCACCAGGGCCACTTCACCATGGTCGGCGGCGCGCAGTCCGGCCGGTCGCCGGCCCACCTGGCCACCCTGCTCACCCTGGCCGACGCCGCCGGGCTGCTGCCCGACGCCGAGCTGGCCGCCACCCGCGCCCGGGCGCTGTTCACCGTGGCGGGAGTTGCCCAGTGAGCGCGAGGAGTGAGCCGGTGTTGCGAGCCCCGCAGTCGCGAACGGAAGCCAGCTCAGTGAGCGGGCTGGAGCGTTTCTCGTTCAACCAGGCCACCGCCCAGCACTGGCCGTTGCCCGAGGTGGTGGCCGGCTGCGTCGCGGCCGGGGTGCCGGGCATCGGGCTGTGGCGGGAGCCGGTCGCCGAGTACGGGCTGGCCCGCTCGGCGAAGCTGGTCCGTGACGCCGGCCTCGCCGTCACGTCGCTGTGCCGGGGTGGCTTCTTCCAGGCCGACGACTGGAGCGCGGAGAACCTGCGGGCCATCGAGGAGGCGGCCACCCTGGGCGCCCCCGAGCTGGTGCTGGTGTCCGGAGGGCTGCCGGAGGGCAGCCGGGACATCGACGGCGCCCGGCGCCGGGTCGCCGACGCGATCGGCGAACTGGCCCCACACGCGGCGGCGGCCGGCGTACGGCTGGCCATCGAGCCGCTGCACCCGATGTTCTGCGCCGACCGCTGCGTGATCGCCACACTCGGCCAGGCGCTGGCCATCGCCGAGCGCTTCGACCCGGCGGTGGTGGGCGTGGTCGTGGACGCGTACCACGTCTGGTGGGACGACACCGTGTACGCGCAGATCGACCGGGCCGGCGCCCGGATCGCCATTTTCCAGGTCTGCGACTGGGTGACCCCGCTGCCGGAGGGGGTGCTGCTCGGTCGGGCCCTGCCCGGCGACGGGTGCATCGAGCTGCGCCGGCTGCGCGAGGCGGTGGACGCGGCCGGCTACCTCGGCCCGATCGAGGTGGAGGTCTTCTCCGCCGAGGTGTGGGCACGTCCCGGCGCGGAGGTGCTGGACGCGGCGATCGCCGGCTACCTGCACCACGTTGCCTGAGGCTCCGCAACGCCGGTGGCCGGCGGCGATCGGGGCGTGGCTCGGCATCGGCACCGCCCCGGCGACACTGGTGCTCGGCGCGGCGATGGCCGCCCGGCACGGTGGCGCGGTGCCGGTGGCCGGGCTGCTGGTCGGTGGCGCCCTGATGGCGGCGCTGCTCTGGGGGCAGGGCCGGATCGGGCTGCGCCGGCCGCTCGGCGACGGCGGAACGTTGACCGCGGTGCTGCCCGCGTACCTGGGGAACACCTCGCGGATGCTGCTGGCGGCCGTGCTGACCGTGTCGATGGTCGGCTGGAACGGCTTCAACGTCGGGCTCGGCGGCGCGTCCCTGGCGGCGCTGACACACCTGCCCGGCTGGGTCGGGCCGGCGTTGCTGGAGGTCGCCGTCCTCGTCGTCTCCTGGGCGCCGGCCCGGTTCGGCAACCGGGTCGCGGTGCTCACCACGCTCAGCGCGGTGGTGCTGGTCGGCTGGTGCCTGATCGTCCTGCCGCCGCCGGGCGCGCCGGTCCGCGTCGCCGCCGGTGGTCTCGCCGACGCCGCCGCGATGATCGGCTACGTGGCGGTCTTCGCGTTGCGCGCGCCGGACTTCAGCGTCGGCCTGGCCCGGCGGCGGGACCTGGCCTGGTGTGTGGGGCTGCTGCTCGGGCCGGCGCTGCTCGGGGTGGTGGCCGGTGCGGGCCTGTGGCTGCGGACCGGTTCGGCGGACGTGGTCGCGCTGCTCGCCGCCGGCTCGGGGCTGGCCGCGTACGCGAATCTCTTCGTCGCCGTGGCGGTCTTCGCCGCCGCGCTGACCACCACGTACTCCGGGGCGCTGGCGTTGCGTGGCCTGACGCCGCGGGTGCCGGCGCGCACGGCGATGCTCGGCGTCGCGGTGCTCGGCGGGCTGCTCGCGGTGGCGCGCTTCGACCGCCTCGTGCTGCCCTGGCTGACGCTCCTGGCCGCTGCGCTGCCGGTGCTGGTGGTGCCGATAGCCGTGGAAGCGGCGGCACGTCGGCGCGGTCGCGCGCCGCGTACCGTGCCCGCCTGGTGTTGGGTGCCGCCGGCGTTGCTGGCGGTGGCCTGCACGCTCGCCGGGGTCGGCGTCGCTCCGCTGCTCGGACTGGCCCTCGCCGGGGTGTGCACTGTGCTCTGGCGGCACCGAGGAAACGCGCATCTGGTCTCGGCTGACGGATCATGATCTTATACGCACCAGCGATCCGTACCACTCCCCAAACCGCCGATCAACTCTCGGCGGCCTAGGCGGGGGAGCGCTCCCAGGCGCGGGTCGTGATCGTAAGAACGCTCCACAAGGGAGTCATCGAAAGGAGCCTCGTCGCTACAAGCACGAGCGGAGACAGGCTGCGAAGACTGGCGCTACCGACGCTGGTCCTCGCCGTGATCGCCGGCACCACCGGTGTCGCGGGATCGGCGTCGGCGGCCCCGGTAGGGCCGACGGGCAGCGGCAGCAGCGCCGCCGGATACTTCACCCCCGGTTCCGACAAGAGAGTCACCCTGACCGACGGCGCCGATCGCCGGCCCGACGGCAAGAACGCGGCCAGCCAGCGAGCCACGGTGGACGAGACCCGTCCGGGCATGTACATCGTCGAACTGGCCGAGGATCCCTTGACCTCGTACGCCGGTGGCGTGTCCGGGCTGGCGCGAACCCGTCCGGAGGCGGGTGACCGGCTGGACGTGACGTCGGCACCGTCACGCGCCTACCGCGGACACCTCGACGCGCAGCGCAACGCCGTCGCTGCCGCGGCCGGGGTCCAGGTCACCGCCGCGTACACCACCGCCTTCAACGGGTTCTCGGCGAAGCTGACCGCCCAGCAGGTGACCACGTTGCGGGCGGACAAGCGGGTGCGCGCCGTCACCGCCTCGCGGGCGCTCGGCACCCGAACGGCTCTGCCGGCCGCGACGCCGACCAACCCGACCGCCGGCACCCCGACCGCCACCGCTCCTGGCGAGCCGGACCAGCCGGTGGCATCAGGCGTCGCCGGCAAACCGGTCAAGCCCGGCCCCGGCACGGGCGCGGGCATGGTGATCGGCGTCCTGGACACCGGCATCTGGCCGGAGAGCGCGTCGTTCGCCAAGCGGATGACCGCCCCGGCGACCTGGCGCGGCACCTGCCAGACTGGCGTCGCCTTCGTGGCCGAGCACTGCAACGGCAAGATCGTCGGCGCTCGGTACTTCGCCGATTCGTGGCTCGCCTACGGTGGCTCAATCCCGGAGGGTGAGGTCCTGTCCGCCCGCGACATGGCCGGTCACGGCACGCACACCGCGTCCACGGCGGCGGGTCTGCCGCTGTCGAACGTCACGATCGACGGCCGCCGCTTCGGTCCCGTCTCCGGGGTCGCGCCGGACGCCCAGATCGCTGTCTACAAGGTGCTGTGGGGCGGGATGGGCTACGACGCCGACATCATCGCCGGCATCGACGCGGCCGTCTCCGACGGTGTGCAGGTGCTGAACTTCTCGATCGGCTCCGATCTCGGCGACTGGGAAGCCAACACCCCCATCGGCGTCGCGTTCCTCAACGCGTCGCTGGCCGGAGTTTTCGTGGCGGCGTCGGCGGGAAACACCGGCATCGTCAGCGGGGCGATCAGCAACGCGGCGCCCTGGGTGACCACGGTCGGCGCGGCGGTGACGAACCTCGACGAAGCGACCGTCAAACTGGGTGACGGCACGAAGCTCGTCGGCGGCTCGCTGGACGCTCTGCCCGGTGGCAACTCGCTGCCGATGGTCTTCGGTGAGCAGGCCGGATCGGCGGAGGGCTCGGTGTACTGCGAACCGGGCAGCCTCGACCCTGCCAAGATCAAGGGCAAAGTGGTCGCCTGCGCGCTGTCCGACACGTTCGGTTCCGCCGCCGAGATCAAGGCCAAGGGCGGGGCGGCGATGGTGCTGTTCGACCCCGTCGGCAACTACCGGATCAACTCGATCTTCAACTTCCCGGTCGTCTACCTGCCGACCGAGAAGCAGGCCGGCACGTTGTTCAACTATCTGATGCGCCACCCCACCGACGCGAAGGTGTCTCTGCGCAGCGGCGGCGACGGCTCCAGCGTGCCGGGCGTACCCAGCGTCGCGGACTTCTCCTCCACCGGTCCGGACAAGGTGGCCACCGGCATCCTCAAGCCGGACCTGGTCGCGCCGGGTTCGGACATCATCGCCGCGGTCGCACCGCCCGGCAACTTCGGGCGGAACTACGACGCGTACTCCGGCACCTCGATGGCCTCGCCGTACGTGGCCGGCGCGGCGGCGATCCTGCGCGCCACGCATCCGACCTGGTCACCGGGCGCGGTCTCCTCGGCACTGCGGACCACCGCCACCGACACCGTCGGCACCAGCAGTCCGTTGGACCAGGGCAGCGGTTTCATCAACCTGGCCGGAGCCACCGACCCGGGACTGGTCATCGAGCCGACCGCGGCAGACCTGATCGAGTTCAGCGAGACGGCCCAGCCCGACGGTAAGGCGCTCAACCTGCCGGCCATCTCGTTGCGCGAGTACGACGGGACCCGGCCGGTGACCCTCACCCGCACCCTGACCAACGTGAGCAAGGCGCGGGAGACCTACCGCTCGTCGGTGTCCGGACTGGACGGTATGAAGGTCACCGTGACGCCGGCATCGGTGACGCTAGAGCCGGGCCGGTCCGCGACGGTGACCGTCACCCTGCGTCGGGGCAGCGCGCCCTGGGACCGGTACGTGACCGGGTCGATCGCCTGGCGCGGCAAGGCCCACGACGCCCGGATCCCGGTCACCGCCCGCCCGTGGGGAATCACCCCCCGACCGTACGGTGACGACGGGGAGGAATTCGGCCGGATGACCAACGGCGCGTTCGGCTCGCTCCAGCCGGGCTTCACCGGACCACTCGACGGTCGCAGCACCGGTTACACGCCGATGCAGCGGAAGTCGTACTCGATGCCGGCCGGCGTCTACGGCGGCGTCTTCGACCCAACCGCGACCGGAGTGAGGAAGTTCGACTTCACCGTGCCGGCGAACACCGCCGGCATCGTTGTCGAAGCCAACACCGACGACCCGAACACGAACCTCGACCTCTACCTGTACAAGGGCGACACCCTGATCTACAGCAGTGACAGGTTCTGGACCAGCGCGGAGCAGGCCTACAAGTTCCTGCCCGAGCCGGGGCGCTACACCGCCTACGTGTTCGCCCAGCTGCCCGGCGGCCCGGTCGTCGACTTCCAGCTGAGCCACGCCATCATCGGTCGGAACGCCAAGTATTCGGGTGCGACGCTGACGCTGCCCAGCACGGTGGAGCGCGGTTCGACGGTCGGATTCACGCTGAAGCCGAACAAGCCGCTGCCCGAGGGTGACTTCTGGGCCTACACCGAGTTGAGCACCGACGGCACGGTCATTCCCGGCAACCTCGTCTACACGCAGCAGAGTTCCTGGCAGTAAACCGCACCTGTCCGTGGGGCGGTGGCGGGCGGGATGGACGTTTGCCCGCCACCGCTCGACGGTCAGTTGACCGTGATGGTCAGGTTGGCTGAGCGGGTCTCCCCGCTGGTGTAGGTGGTCGTGACCCGGGCGGTGAAGGTCCCCTTGCGCGGGTAGCTGTGGCCGGTCGACCGCAGCGTCGCTCCGTGCGTGACGGCGCTGTTGTCGCCGAAGTCCCACGCGTAGTCGGTGATGCTCCGCCCGGACGGCGCCGTCGCGGTGGCGGTCAGGGTGGTGGTCAGCGGCGCGGTGCCGCTGCCGGGGCTGGCCGCGAGGGAGAGCGACCCGCCGGGCTCCTGCTTGACACCGGCCCCGTTGAACCGCAGCCAGTCCAGCGAGAGCAGGTCCGGGGTGCCGCCGACCTGGGCGGCGTTGACGAACCTCGCGTACAGGGTGGTGGTGCCGGCGGGTTTGTTGGTCAGCGTGACGGTGGGCGAGACCAGGTTGTCCCATCCGCCGGTCGATCCGATGGTGGCCCTGCCGATCAGCGTGCCGGTGGGTGAGCCGGTTCGCAGCTCGATGTCGCCGCCGACTCCGCCGTTGGTCACCCCGAGCGTCGCCGAGCCGATGTTGCGCAGGTCCACCGGTCCGTACGCCGCCCAGTCGTTGTGGTCGACGTCGCCGAGTCGCTTGCCGGCGCGGGCGGTGGGCCGGTCGTTCACCGTGATGCCGGACTGGCCGCTGAGGTGTTCGGCCTCCTTGCTCTTGGGCTGCAACTGCGCCCGGGTCGAGCCGGTCAGGGCCGGTACGCCGCCGGCCGCGCCGCCGTCGGTGTACTGCGCGGTGACCACCGTGTAGAGGTTCTGCCCGGGTCCGTGCCCGTCACCGGCGTCCGCCTCGGTGGCCAGCAGGCCCGAGCGGCCGGTGTAGTTGTCCAGCGGGTGGGCGTGCGAGTCGTGGCCGAGCTGGGTCTGCACGGTCACCTTCGCGCAGTCGATGGTGGCGTCCTCCGGGTCGGTGACCGTCACCGTGTACGGAATCTTGTCGCCGAAGTCGAAGAAGCCACCGTCGGGCACCGTGATGGTCACCGTGGGCCGGGTGTTGCCGACCACCACGTCGGTGACCGCGCTGGCGGTCAACCCGTTGCCGCTGTTGCGTACGGTCAGCCGGGCGGTGAACGTCCCCGCCGACGGGTAGGTGTGGCTCGGGTTGGCGGCGGTGGAGTCGGTGGTGCCGTCGTTGGTGAAGTCCCAGGCGTAGCTGAGCGCCGAGCGGTCGCCAGCGGTCGAGCCGGCCGAGGAGAAGGCCACGGTCAGCGGAGGGCGCCCGCTGTCCGGGTTGGAGGCGATCTTCGCGGTCGGCGGCCTCCCGTTCGCCACGTAGTCGATGCGGTAGATGCCCGCCCCGGCGTTGCTGCCGCCGCGGCCGCTGCCGGTTCCCTCGCCGAAGTCGATGACGTAGAGCGACCCGTCCGGGCCGAACTCCGCCTCGAAGGGCTGGATCCAGGTCATGTTGCCGAAGATTCCGTTGATCGACTGGAGGTCGCCCACGGCGGTGGGCCCGAAGCGCGCGTTGGTGAACGTCTGCGCCGTCCTGTGGATCGAGAGCGTCTTGAACCACTTGCGGGTGAACTCGTAGGTGATCCACTTGCCGTCGAAGTACTCCGGGAACTTCGTCGTCCGGGTGTTGGCCGGGTCGTGGTCGTAGACCGGACCGCTCATCGGCCCGCCCCCGCCGGTGCCCACCTCCGGGAACTGGCTGGAGGCGGAGTACGCGTACCAGACCAGCGCTGGCTTCGCCGCCGGCAGGGTGGTCAGGCCGGTGTTGTTGGGGGAGTTGTTCACCGGCGCGGCGCAGTTGAACTTCGCCCCAGGGGTGCTGGTGGCGAAGTTGTAGTCGTTGAACGGGATGTTGTTGCCCACGCAGTACGGCCAGCCGTAGTTGCCGGCGGCGGTGATCCGGTTGAACTCGACCGTCCCCTCCGGACCGCGGTTGGGATCGGCGGCGCGGGCGTCCGGGCCGTAGTCGCCGACCAGCAGCGCGTTGGTGTGCGGGTCGATGGTGATCCGGAACGGGTTGCGCATGCCCATCGCGTAGACCTCCGGGCGGGTCCTCGCGGTGCCGGCCGGGAACAGGTTGCCGCTCGGGATGGTGTACGTCCCGTCCGCCTGCGGGGTGATCCGCAGGATCTTGCCGCGCAGGTCGTTGGTGTTGCCGGCGGTGCCCTGGGCGTCCCAGGCGGCCCGTCCGGCCTGCTCGTCGATCGGCGTGTATCCGCTGGAGGCGAACGGATCGGTGTTGTCGCCGATGGCGGCGTAGAGCCGCCCGGCGGCGTCCATGGTGAGCGAGCCGCCCATGTGCGAGTTCGCCCGGCCCACGCCACGGTAGGTGGGGATCGTCAGCAGCCGCTTCTCGGAGGAGAGCGCCACGCTGTTGTTGGCGACCGTGAACCGGGACAGGTTGAGCTGTTTCAGGGTCTTGTCGGACCAGAGCAGGTAGATCCAGCCGTTGCTGGCGAAGTTGCGGTCCAGGGTCATGCCGAGCAGACCGTCGGACTGGTCGGTCATCGCCGAGGTGTACGCGAGGTCCAGCAGCGTGGTGACCTGGAGGGTGTCCTGGTTGACGACCTTCAGCGCGCCGGTGCGCTGGATGTAGTAGACCTTCCGGTCGGGGGCGACGGCCAGCTCGAACGGGTCGGCGAGGTTCTCGGTGACCAGTCCCACCCGCTCGAAGGTGCCGGTCTCGGAGGCCGAGCAGTCGCCGGCGACCGCGCCGGCGGCCCACTCGATGCCATAGCGGAGGTGCTCCAGGAACGCCGGTTCACTGAACCGGGAGCTGGCGTGCCCGCCGGCGGTGAACCAGGAACGGCCGCCGTCGTAGCGCTGACACCAGGAGTACGCGTGGTCGACGCCCTCGTCCAGCCCGCTGATCCCGTCCCGCACCTTGATCTGCGCGAGGGTGTGCACGTTGCCGGTCGGGTTGGTCCGCCAGTTGTACCACTCCTCGCTCTGCTCCCACAGCTCCGGCAGGTTCCGCGTCGAGGGGTGCGCCCGGTCGAGGACCTTCACCCGGCCGGGGTAGGTGCCGCCGGTGGCGGAGAAGTCGGGGTGGAAGTCGAAGATCGTGCCGACCAGGCCCTCGTACCAGGGCCAGTCGCGTTCACTGGCCGAGGCGGCGTGCAGGCCGGCCCAACCGCCGCCGTTGCGGACGAATGTCTGCAGGGCCGCCCGCTGGCCGGCGTTGAGCAGGTCACCGGAGGCGGGTGTGGAGTTGGTGTTGTTGAACACCAGGGCGTCGAAGGTGGCGAGGTTGGCGTCGGTGAACGCGCCCGCGTCGGTGGTGGCCACGACCTCGAAGTTGTGGGCGGTGCCGAGCTGCTGGATCGCGGCGATGCCGGCCGGGATCGAGTCGTGGTAGAAGTTGGTGATCTTGGAAAAGACCAGGACCCGGAAGCGGGGGGCGGCCTCGGCGGGCAGGGGGGCGGTAGTGCTCAGCACGGTGGCGACGGCGAGCAGGGCCAGGCAGAACGCGCGCAGGGTTTTGGGCATGGGAGCGCTCCCTGTCGGACGGTGAGGGTCGGAAAGCGCTTTCTCGCTGCCCGCATCACGGTACTGACAGCCAGTGATGACCGTCAATAGCCTAGAGGTAAGCGGTTTCCTGCCTCCGAGACCGGACGCCGGGGTGCCGTGGCACCGGGCCCATCCGGGCCCCCGCCCGAAGGGCGTCCCGGTCGATACTGTTGGCTCCGCTGACCGGGAGATGTGCATGCGGCGATTCCGTTACTCTCTGGCCACGGCCGCGCTGACGGCCGCGCTCGCCGTCGTCATCAACCTGACCACCGCCCCGGTCCACCTGCCGTCCTGGGTGTACACGGCCATGTGGATCCCGTGTGCCCTACTCGTGTTCGCGGCGGCGGTGGTGGAGTGGCGGCGCGGCTCAGAAGAGCCGCAGCTTTCGGCGGCGGAGCAGCTCACGGCGGCAGCCGACGTACTGGCCCAGGCCACCCTGTCGCTGTGGTCGAAGCAGTCTGCGGCCTGGGGCATCGAAACGACCGCCGACCCGGTGCGGGTCACCTGGCACTGGGACCACCAACGGTCGCTGCCGATTCACGAAGTGTTCGACCGCCCCGGTGGGAAAGCTCGCCGGGCTCCCCGCCGTCGAAGCGCCGATCGCCGGAACCAGGTCGAGGACGGTCGCGGCGAACAGGGCGTGGTCAGCGACCTGCATGCGGACCTCTACCGGCGGATCCAGCGCCAGCAACTGCTCCTGCTCGGCCCGGCCGGTAGCGGGAAGACCGCGGCGATGCTGATGCTGCTGGTCAGGGCGGCCGAGGAGTGCGTCCAACCGATCATGACAGGGGGGCACGCCGGCACGCCGGTGCCGGTATGGGTGACCCTGGGCAGTTGGCACCCGGGCGAGAGGTCGCTGCTCGACCACGTGGTCAGGGAGATGGAGACGAACTTCCGGGCTCTTCGGCACCCGCGTTACGGCGCGGACGTCGCACGCCGCCTGATCGAGAAAGGACAGGTGGCGCTCTTCCTCGACGGCCTCGACGAGATGCCGGCGGCGGGGCAGCGGGCCGCGCTCACCGCGATCGCCCGTGAGGCTGCTGGGCTGCGGGTCGTACTCACCTCCCAGATCGAGGGGTACGACCGTGCGCGCGCCGGCGGACGGCTGCCCCGCCCGGTCGTCCTCCAGCTCGACCCGGTCGAGCCAGACACCGCCGCCGAGTACCTGCGCCGTGGCCACGACAGCGACCGGCAACGTCGGCTCTGGCGGCAGTTGACCGACCATCTGCGCAACCACCCCGACTCGCCGGTAGCGGAAGCCTTCGCCAACCCCCTGATCCTGAGTTTGGCCCGGGACGCGTTCGACGGGCCGGACGGTGGGGCATCCGACCCAGCTGAGCTGGCCGAGCTGTCGTCGGTGGCGGAGGTGAAGGCCCGCGTGATCGGCCAGTTCCTGAAGCGGGCCTACCCGGCCGGTTCCGGCCCGCGCGGCCGACGCGAGCGGCGGCGGAACCGGCGTCACCTGTTCTACCTGTCCTGGTTCGCCCACCACCTCCAGGGACGCCGCGACCTGCGCTGGTGGGAGATCCCGACCTGGATTCCCTTCGGGCCTCTGTCGATCGTTGTCGGCTTCGGAATCGGACTGCCGACGGCCGTGCTGGCTGGGACATGCGTGGCGTTGGCCAACGGCACCAGGGCCGACATACTGCTGGCTGTGCTCGGCGTGATCTTCGGCGCCGCCGCCACCGCAGGCGCGTGTGTTCTGGGATCTAAGCCCCCCGGCCCGGCACCAACCCCCGCTGACCCGATCGGCATGGACCCGCGGTGGCCGACCAGGGCGGAACTGCGCACGCTGTGGCTGCTCGGATCGGGTCCACCGCTGACCATCGGCGTAGCCACCGGACTTGTCCTCGGCCCGTTCGCCGGGGTGCTGCTCGGGTTGACGCTGATGGGCCTCTCAATCGTCGGCACGTCGATCGGTCGATCCAACGTGACATTCGGCCTGCTGGGCATCTGGCTGAAGCCGTTGGCCGACTCGCCGGCGAGCACCCCGGACGGCATTTACCGGGCCGACCGCCGCCGCACCGTGGTGACCGTGACTTCTGGCATCGTCCTCGGCGGAGTCCTGTTCGCGCTGTTCAATATCGTGGATCCGCCTCGACCCGGGATGGTGTCGGTCGGACCGGAGCTCGGCATCCTGCTCGGGATGTCGTACGGCATCTTCAGCGGCCTCGGCCCGGCGGTCCTGACCGGGTTCGCTCAGATCGTGTTGCTGCTGCGTGGGCGTCCGCCGGTTCGGTTCCCCGTACTGTTTCGAGAGGCGCTGCGACGGCAGGTGCTGCGCCAGGCCGGTGTGGTGTACCAGTTCCGGCACGCCGAACTCCAGGACCACCTGGCCGCCGCCTACCAGCGACGGCAGGATCCAGGCACGATACGCCGGCCGCCGGCGCCGGGGGCCGGCGGCGAAACCGCGGCGAGCCCCGGTGTCCGCGTCAGGCGGTGAGCCGACAGCCCACGGTCAGGCCAGCGGCACCTGGGCTGGCCGGTCCTCGTCGCCGACGTGGCGGGTACCCGCCGGCGCGGTGATCGGGGCCGTGACGATCCGGCTCGGCACCACCGGCGCGTCCCGGCCCGTGCCCCGCCGTCCGTCGCCGCCGGACGACTGCTCGTGGTAGTCCTGCTCCACGTTGACCGACCAGACGTCGTGCGTACTGCCCGTGGCGATGTTCTCCGCCGTCAGCATCGCGGTGAGCATCGAGTGGTCCTGGTTGTTGTAGCGGTGCATGCCGTTGCGACCCACCGGGTGCACGTTCGGCACCTCCTCGGCCAGCCAGGCCCGGATCACGTCCACGTTGTGCTCGTATCGCTCGTCGTACACCGGGTACGCCTTCGGCATCCGCACCACGTAGCCGGCCTCCACCACGCCCGGCCGGGCCAACCCCAGCCGCTCCAGCTCGGCGGTGGCCAGCGCCACCAGCTCGGCGTCGGGGGTACGCCACATCTCGTCGTCCTCGAAGACGAAGTACTCCAGACCCAGGCAGGTGC
Organism: Micromonospora sp. NPDC005206; assembly: GCF_040608175.1. NCBI lineage: Bacteria > Bacillati > Actinomycetota > Actinomycetes > Micromonosporales > Micromonosporaceae > Micromonospora > Micromonospora sp. NPDC005206. Next base: position 215,115 of record NZ_JBEXHU010000001.1, on the reverse strand, counting down.
GGCCGTCCTTGACCAGGTACGGCGACCAGGAACCGAAGTTTTGGATCCGGCCCACCCGCGCTCCCGGGTCGTGCACGTAGATCCAGTTGTCCGGGAACGAGAACTCGGCCGGCACCACCAGCGCGACCGTCAGGAAGTCGCGGTAGCGCAGGTCGGCGGCGCAGGCCAGCACCTCCGTCGGCGGCGCCGGCCGCAACGCGGTCACCAGCTCGGAGATCGGCATCGACGAGATCACGTGGTCGGCGGCCTCAGTGCGCTGCCCGCCCGCCCCGTTGACCGTCACGCTGACCGCCCGCCGTCGCGCCGGGTCGCGGTGCACCGCGGTGACCCAGGTGCCGGTCGACACCTCGCCGCCACGGTGGCGGACCTGCTCGGCGCACCGCTCCCACATCATCCCCGGCCCGTACTTCGGGTACTGGAACTGCTCGATCAGGCTGGTCACGTCCGTGCGGAACCGCCGGGGCAGCACGGCGTTGCGGATGGCCTTCGCCAGTGACAGGTTCTTGATCCGCTGCGCGGCCCAGTCCGCCTGGAGCCGATCGGCCGGCATTCCCCAGACCTTCTCGGTGTACGTCTTGAAGAAGATCGAGTACAGCCGCCAGCCGAACCGGGCCGACACCCAGCCCTCGAAGTGCGACTGGTCCCGGGGCGGGCGCAGCCGGGCCCGGGCGTACGAGCCCAGGCAGCGGGCCGCCTCCGGCAGCCCCAGGTTGCGCAGCGCGTTCGCCGCGCTGAGCGGGTAGTTGAACAGCGCCCCCCGGTAGAAGATCCGGCTCATCCGGGGCCGGGTCAGGAAGTCCTCGTCCGGCAGGATCTCGTGCCAGAACGCCTCCACCCGGGGCACCTTGGTGAAGAACCGGTGCCCGCCGATGTCGAACCGCCACCCGTCGCGCTCCACGGTCCGGCTGATCCCGCCGACCACCTCGTCCGCCTCGAACACCCGGACCGGCAGGCCGTGCCGGAGCAGCTCGTACGCCGCCGTGAGGCCCGCCGGCCCCGCGCCGATGACCACCGTGCCGTGCTGCTCGCTCATGCCGCCGCGCTCCCTGCTCACCGCTGTGGTTGAGGCGCGGCGCGTACCCGTTCTGCGGCGGACTTCACCCGCGCGACCGCACCGGTATGTGACGGTTTCGGCTCCGGCGGCGCGCGCGGCGGCGTACAACGGGAAGAGTGGCGCCCCCGCGCGGAGGGTGGGCCGGGGCGGACCGGGGGAGCGGGGCGGATGCGCCGGTGGCGGAGCGGCCGGGGGCGCGCGAGGGCGCTCGCCCCCCGGCTGGCCGCGACGGCCCGGGCCGGGGCACGGCTGGCCCGCCGGGTGCCGGCCCCCTGGCCGTACCTGCTGGGCCTGTTCCTCGGCGCGAAGCTGCTGCTCACCCTGGTCGGGCTCCTGGTCCTGCACGCCTGGGACGGCGTTCCCGGCGCGCCGCCGGCCGACGAGGCGTTGATGTGGGCGCAGCAGCGGGAGATCTCCGGGCACCGGTGGATCTCCTTCTGGTTCGCCTGGGACGCGCTGCTCTACCTACGGCTCAGTGAGCTGCCGCTGACCGGGCCGTGGCGGGACTTCGGCTTCCCCCTGCTCTACCCGTTCCTGGCCCGGCCGGTCGGCGCGCTGCTCGGCGGCGACAACGCGCTGGCCCTGCTGCTGATCAGCAACGTCGCGTTCCTGCTGGCCCTCTGGTACGGCTACCGACTGGCCGAGCTGCTGCTCGGCGACCCGGACGGGGCCCGCCGGTTCACCCGCTACCTGGTGCTGCTGCCCACCGCGTTCCTGTTCCAGGCCGCGCTGACCGAGTCGCTCTTCGTCTGCCTCGCGCTGGCCGCGTTCTACTACGCCGAGCGCCGTCGGTGGCTCCTGGTCGGCGTACTCGGCTACTTCCTGGCGATGAGCCGGTCGGTCGGCCTGCTCGTCGCGCTGCCGCTGGCCCTGGTGCTGCTCCGCCAGCACGATTGGCGGCTCGGCCCGCGCGCCCTGCTCGGTTACCTGCGGATCGGCTGGCCGTTGCTGCTGCTGCCCACCGGGTGGTTCACCTTCATGGCGTTCTGCCGGTGGCGGGGCGGGGACTGGTTCGCCTACCAGCACGCCCAGCAGGTCGGCTGGGGGATCGAGGTGCAGAACCCGCTGCCGGTGCTGCTGGACGGGCTGGCCGGGGAGCCCCGCGACGCCGCCCGGGTCTGGTTCGCCGTGGCCGTGCTGGCCGTGCTGATCGCCGGGTTCCGCCGACGGGAGCTGCCGTACCTGGTGTACGGCGTGCTCATGGTCCTGGTGCCGCTGTCGATGGGCCCGGCGGTCTACAAGAGCCTGCTGCGCTACCTGCTCGCCGCCTTCCCGGTCGCCCTGGTGCTGGCCCGCTGGGCACGCCGCGCCACCGTCGACGTGTGGCTGACCGCGGCCCTCGCCCTGGTGCAGGGCGCGCTGTTCGTGCTCTGGCTCAGCTACTGGACCCACATGATCATTTGAGTGGCGCCCGAGCGCGCCCCGCGCTGGGTCCGGCCGGCCGGCCTGTGCGAACCTGCATCCCGACGACGTCCGAACCGCACCCCGTGGAGGCACCGTGTTCGCCCTGCCGCTGACCGAGGAGGTCGAGCTGCGCCCGCTGGACCCGTGGCGGGCCGAGGAGTTCCTCGCCAACCTGGACCGGGCCCGGGAGCACATCCAGCCCTGGGTGTCGCCGTCCTTCGTCGCCACCGACCTGCCCTCGGCCCGGGCGGTGCTCCAGCGGTACGCGGACCGCTGGGCCCGCGACGCCGGCGGCATCTGGGGCCTGTGGTGGCGCGGCACGCTGGTCGGCGGGGTCATGTTCGTGTCGTTCGACGCGGCGCTGGGCGTCTGCGAGGTGGGCTGCTGGGTGGAGCCGTCGGCGCAGGGTCGGGGCATCGTCGCGCCGGCGGTCCGCCGGATCGTCGACTGGGCGGTTCGCGAGCGCGGCATCCAGCGGGTGGAGTGGCGCACCAACGCCGACAACGCCCGCAGCATCGCGCTCGCCCGCCGTCTCGGCCTGCGCCACGACGGCACGCTGCGGCAGGTCTACCCGGGGCCGCAGGGGCGGATCGACCTCGAAGTCTGGTCGGTGCTGGCCGACGAGTGGCTGGTCGGGCCGGCCGTTGCGCAGTCCACCGTCCACTGACGACGGCGGGTTCTGTCGTACCCGGACGGCACCATGCATCCATGGCCGTCCCCGCGCTCACCCCGCACCCCGATCCGCCGCGCTCCGTGCCGCTGCGCGAGGCGCGCACCCGGTTCAGCCAGCTCGTCGCGCTGGCCGAGCTGACCGACGCGGTCACCGTCGTCACCCGCGACGGCGATCACCGCCCGGTCGCCGCGATCGTCCCGGCCGCTGCCGCCCGCAGCGGCGCACAGGCCCGCGCCGACGCCGACCGGCTCGCCGCGGTCACCGCGGGCTGGGCCCGTCGCCTCGACGAGCAGCACCGGCGCAGCAGTCACCGGCACGCGGCCGAGCTCGGTGCCGTTCGCGCGGCACTGGCCGAGGTGTGGGCCGAGCTGGACCGCCGTGTCGTCCCGGGCAGCGACCCGGCGCTGGCACGGCTGCGCGCCGCGCACGCCGACCTCCTCGCCGGCTGAGCCGTCCCCGCCGGGCCGCCCGGCGGACGACGGGGCACCGCGACCAGGTGTCAGCCGGTGGCCGGGTAGGCGTGCGTCTCGGTCGCCTTGACCGCCACCCAGACCTGCTGGCCGGGGATCAGCCGCAGCTGGGCGGCGGCGGCCGGGGTGACGTCCGCGGCCACCCCGATCGGCCCGTCCAGCTGCACCCGCACGTTGTCGCCGTGCCGCTGGACCCCGGCCACGGTGCCCGCCCAGGTGTTGCGGGGGCTGCCCTCCGGTCGGCGCGGGTGCAGGGCCACCGCCGCCGGGCGGAAGGCGACGAACGCCTCCCCGTCGAGGCGGTCGGCGACGGTGAGGGTCAGCTCCGGTGCGACCCGCACCCCGTGCCCCTCGGCCCGCCCCCGATAGAGGTTCAGCCCGACCAGGCGGGCCACGTAGTCGGTGCGCGGGCGGGCCGTGACGCTGGGGCCGTCGCCCTCCTGCACCACCCGTCCGCCCTCCACGATGACCAGACGGTCGGCCAGCGCCAGCGCGTCCAGCGGGTCGTGGGTGACCAGCACCGTCGCCCCCGGATGCGCGGACAGGTGGCGGTGCAGCTCCGCGCGGGTGTCCAGCCGGGTGCGGGCGTCCAGTGCGGCGAGCGGCTCGTCGAGCAGCAACAGCGATGGCGTGACGGCCAGCGCGCGGGCCAGCGCCACCCGCTGCGCCTGCCCGCCGGAGAGCTGCCGGGGCCGGCGGTGCGCCTGCTCGGCCAGCCCCACCCGGCCGAGCCAGTCCCGGGCGGTGGCCCGCGCCGCCCGACGGTCGACGCCGTGCCTACGCGGCCCGAAGGCCACGTTGTCCAATGCGCTGAGGTGCGGAAAGAGCAGATAGTCCTGGAAGACTACGCCGATCGGCCGGCGTTCGGTGGGCACCCAGCGCCGGCTCGCCGGCCGGTCCAGGTCGGCGCCGCCGAGCGTGACGTGCCCGGCGCTGAGCGGGTGCAGCCCGGCCAGCGCGCGCAGCGCGGTGGTCTTGCCGGCGCCGTTCGGCCCGAGCAGCGCGACCACCTCGCCGGGCGCGACCCGCAGCGGCACATCCAGCCGGAAGGCGCCCCGGTCGACGACGAGCCGGGCGTCGAGCAGTGACGCGGTCACGGGCTGGTCATCCAGCGGTCACGTAACGCGGCCAGGATGACCACCGAGACGGTGAGCAGCACCAGGCTGAGCACGATCGCGGACTCCAGGTCGGTCTCCAACGCCAGGTAGACGGCGAGTGGCATGGTCTGCGTCCGGCCGGGATAGTTGCCGGCGAAGGTGATCGTGGCGCCGAACTCGCCGAGCGCCCGGGCCCAGCAGAGCACCGCGCCGGCGGCCAGCCCCGGTGCCACCAGCGGCAGCGTGACGTGGGTGAAGGTGGTCCACCGGCCGGCGCCCAGCGTCGCGGCGGCCTCCTCGTAGCGGTGGTCGGCAGCGCGCAGCGCCCCCTCCACGGCGATGACCAGGAACGGCATGGCGACGAACGACTCGGCCAGCACGACACCCGCGGTGGTGAACGGCAGGGTGACGCCGAACGTGGCGTCGAGCCACCCGCCGAGCAGCCCGCGCCGGCCGAAGACCAACAGCAGCGCCACCCCACCGACCACCGGCGGGAGCACCAGCGGCACGGTGACCAGGGCGCGGACCAGTCGCCGGCCGGGGAACTCGACCCGGGCCAGCAGCCAGGCCAGTGGCACCCCGAGCAGCAGGCAGAGCATGGTGGCCAGGGTCGCGGTCTGCACCGACAGCCGTAGTGCGGTCAGCGCCCCCGGCTCGGTGAGCCGCTGCGGCAGCGTCGTCCACGGTGCCCGCACGACCAGCCCGGCCAGCGGCAGGACGAGGAAGAGCAGCCCCAACCCGGCCGGGATCAGCAGCGCCGCCGGCACCCGGCCGCGCCGCCGGGGCACGGCGGTGTCGAGGACCCGGCTCACGGGGCCTGGAAGCCCGCTTCGGCGAGCACCGCCTGCGCCGGCGCCGAGCGCACGTACGCGACGAAGGCCTGCGCGCCCGCCCGGTTCGGCGCGTCCTTCAGCGCCACGATCGGGTAGTCGTTGACCGCCCGCGCCGACTCGGGGAACTCGACGCCGGTCACGTCGGCGGTCGCCGCGCTGGCGTCCGTGCGGTAGACCAGTGCAGCGTCGACCTCGCCCAGCTTCACCTTGGCCAGCGCTCCCTTGACGTCCTGCTCCAGGGTGACCGGCGTCAACGCGACCCCAGCCGCCTCCAGCGCCGACCGGGCAGCCGCGCCGCAGGGCACCTGGTCGGCGCAGAGCGCCACCTTCACGCCCGGCCGGGTCAGGTCGGCCAGCCCGGTCACCCCCCTCGGGTTGCCCCGGGGCACCGCGATCACCAGCTGGTTGCGGGCGAAGGTGCTCGGCGTGCCGTCGGCGTTGCCCGCCTCGGTCACCGTGGTCATGTTCCGCGAAGCGGCCGAGGCGAACACGTCGGCCGGTGCGCCCTGGTTGATCTGGTTGGCCAGGGCGGAGCTGCCCGCGAAGTTGAACGTCACGGTGCTGCCCGGGTACGCGGCCTCGAAGTCCTCGCCGATGCGCGTGAACGACTCGGTCAGCGATGCGGCGGCGAACACGGTCACCGCGCCGGTGACCCGATCGTCCCCGGTGGTGCCGTCCGGCGTCGGGTCGTCGCCTCCGCCGCAACCGGCCACCGCCAGCCCGGCCACCGCCACCAGTACGGCCACCGCCGTACGCACCGCCCGCGCCCTCATCCGCCCGACCTTCCCCTGGCCGGGGCGGGTGCGGCCCGCTCCACCACCACCGTGGTCGACTTGATCACCGCGACGGCCACCGAGCCGACCCGCAGGTCAAGCTCGTCGACGGCCTCCCGGCTCATCAGCGACACGATCCGGAACGGGCCCGCCTGGATGTCGACCTGCGCCATCACGGTGTCCTTGCGTACGTCGATGACGATGCCGCGCAGCCGGTTGCGGGCGGAGGAGAGCTCGGCGCCCACGGCCGGATCGGCGGCCTGGGCGCGGGCCAGACCCGCCAGGTCCGCGCCGTCGATGACCCGATGGCCGTGCGCGTCGCGCCCGGCGGTCAGTCGCCCGGCGTCCACCCAGCGGCGCATCGTGTCGGCGCTGACGCCCAGCAGCTCGGCCGCCTCGCCGATGCGAAACATCGTCACCGGCCCACCCTAGCCCTCGCATCTGCGAGCGGAAAGACCGGAAGGGGTTGCGTTTTACGTCTCCCTGTCCCCGCTCGCCGGGAGGCGGACGGGCCCGGCGTGGGTGGGGTCAGCAGCCGGGGACGCCGAGCGGGGCGGCGCCGGCGAGGGCTTCGAGGGTCGCCGTCGGGGCGACCGACTCCGTCGGGACGGGGCTCGCCGTCGGGGTCGGTCCGGCCGAGGGCGAACCGCTGGGCGTACGGGCCGGGGCGCCGGGGTCGGCGAGGGAGGCCGCGCTGCGTTGGACCCGCTTCGCGACCATCCGGATGGTGGTGGCGGTTGCCTGGCGCCCGTACACGTCGGTGACCCTGATGCTGTAGGGCCCGGGGCCGATCCCGCGCTCGACGGTCCAGTAGTTGTCGTTCTGGCGGACCGCCGCGCGGAAGCCGCCGCCCGGCCCCTTCGCCTCGACCGAGCGGAGCGGGTTGCCGTGGTTGCCCACCTGCACCGCGAACCACCACTGCGAGGCGCCGTTCTTCATCCGGAAGGTGAGGCCCCCGTCGAGCGGCGGGCTCACCACCGCCCGGTACGTCACCGGCACGACGCCCTGCGCCCGGTCGGCGATCCGGGCGAACGCCTCCTCGGAGAGGTCGATGCGGCCGGGCGTGCACCCGGCGCACTGATCCATGACCACGACCCGGACCGTGCCCTTCGGGCCGCTCACGTCCAGGTAACCGCCGCAGGCCGCCGCCCCCGCGTACTCCGACGGGCCGAGTGCCACGTAGAGCCGGTCCGCCGGAGGGCTCGGAAAGGAGCAGTTGCCGCCCGAGCCGCCCGCGTCGTAGAAGGAGGCCTTTCCCTTGTGGACGGTGGCGCCCGTCGGTGGCGCGGCACAGGCCGGGGCGGAGCCGGAGCGTACGGCGAGGGTGATGCCGACCACGGCGGCCAGGGCGGTGACCCCGGCGCCGGCCATCCAGTGTCTGACCCGCCGATTCCACCGGTGCGTGCCGCTGTCGCCGGCCTGGGTGTCGTTCTCGAGGTCCCTGCCTGGTGCGGTCACGGCGCCTGATGTTGCCCCACCTCCGGTGGCAGCGCAACAACGTCCGAGGCGGGCCGCCCCGATCAGTCCAGCACCTCCACGGTGTCACCGACGCTGACCGTACGACCGTCGCGGGAAGGCCCGCCCGGTTCGGCCCGCACCGTCATCTGGAGACCGAAGCGGAGCTTCCGGCCGATGTTCCGCCGTGCGGCGAGCATCCACAGCGGCTCCCGCCCCCGCTCCCCGGTCTCCTGGTCGATCGTCGCGACCAGACAGCGGCCACACTCGTCGACGCCGTGGAGCACCGCCCCGCCGATCCTGATCCGCCGGCCGACCCACTCACCCTCGGCCCACGGCGCGGCACCGCTGACCACCAGGTTGGGGCGGAACTGGATCATCGGCAGCGGCCCCTCGGAGCTGCCCGACTCCAGCAGCCAGTCGTTGAACGCGTCCAGCGACGCGGTGTTGGCCAGCAGCAGCGGAGTGCCGTCGGCGAAGCTCACCTCGGCGCCGGAGCCGGCCGGATCCGGCCAGGGAACGCGGTTGCCGGCGGGGTCACCGAGCCAGACCAGCCGAGCGGTGCGCCCCAACAGCCGGTTGAGCCAGTCGTCCGCCTCGCGGCCGGCGGCGCGTACCGGTGCGGGCGGCCGCCCCCGGAACACCCGGACCTGGATCGCCTCGCCGCCGGTCGGTTCGGCCAGATCGAGCGGAGCCAGGCCCGGCGCGTCCAGGGTCAGCCCGCCCGGCCGGGACACCGCCCGCACCGTCACCAGTTCCCGGTGCTGGCGCTGGGTCAGGCCGAGCCCGTGTCCGTCCACGATCAGCCAGCGCCGGTCGCCGTCCAGGCCCCACGGCTCGACCCGCGCCGTGTCGCGGTCCATTCGGCGGCACCCCTTCACCGGATAGGTGTGGATCGAGGCGACTCGCATCCGGCCAGGATGACACGACGTGGCGTGACGCGGGCGCCCTCGCTCCGGCAGCCCGGGTGGGGTCAGCCCCGGCGCGGGTGGCCCTTGAGATGCCGGCCCAGCTCGCGGGCGATCTCCCGGTTGGCGTCCCGCTCGGCCAGCGTCTGCCGCTTGTCGTAGGTGCGCTTGCCCTTGGCCAGGGCCAGCTCGACCTTGGCCCAGCCGTTGTCGAAGTACATCGACAGCGGGACCAGGGTCACGCCACCCTCGCGGACCTTCTCCAGGATCCGGTCGATCTCGGCCCGGCGCAGCAGCAGCTTGCGGTTGCGCCGGGGGGCGTGGTTGGTCCACGTGCCGTAGGCGTACTCGGCGATGTGCAGGCCGTACAGCATGATCTCGCCGTCCCGCTCGTGGGCGAACGCGTCCACCAGCGACGCCCGCCCCTCGCGCAGCGACTTCACCTCGGTGCCCACCAGCACGATGCCCGCCTCGTACGTCCGGAGCACGGTGTAGTCGTGCCGGGCCTTCTTGTTCGAGGCGATCAGCCGGCGTTCGGGCTGCTTGGACGGGCTCACCCCGCGACGATATCCGGCCCGCCGCTCAACCCGTCCGCCGCAGGTCCGCGCGCAGCCGCTCGGTCAGGTCCCGCTCCGCCGCCGCGAACGCCTCATCCGACTCGCACGGCCAGTGCCCCAGGATCGGCGGCGGCACGCTGTCGTACGGCGGTGGCACCACGTCGTGCGGGTCGACCAACCGGCGGTCCACGGAGGCCTCCGGCCCGGTGACCGTCCCGGGGTCCCCGGGACGGTGCGGAGCGAAGATCCAACCTCCGATGGGGTCGGTTTCCCGCCACAGGTTCACCCAGCGCCAGCCGACCCGCTCGCCGATCTCGCGCAGCACCTCGTCGTCGACGTAGGCGGGAAACAGCTGCGAGTACAACCGCTGCAGCGGCGTCCCGTAGGTCAGCAGGGCGACCCGGTCGGTGGTCCGGGGCGGCAGTTGCAGCACCGTGGCGGCGAGCAGCACCGAGCCGTGACTGTGCCCGGCCAGCAGCACCGCCTCGCCCTGGTCGACCAGATAGGTGATCCGCCGGGTCAGCTCCGGTACGGCCCGCTCGGCGTAGCAGGGCGGGGCGAAGGGGTGCGCCGCCCGGGGCCAGAACGTCCCCAGGTCCCAGAGCACGCCCACGTACCGGCGGAACTGCGCCGTCCGGTACGCGAAGATGCCGCCGACCACCAGCCCGAGCACGATCGCGGCGATCGCGTAGCTGCCCATCCCGATCAGAAAGTTGACCATGTCGGCGGGCAGCCGGACGTAGCGCTGGATCACGTCACCGGGATAGAGCTGGAGCAGGCCGAGCACGCTGGCGGCCAGGCCGACCGCGGCCAGCCCGGCGTAGACCACGGTGAGCGGGGGCAGCCGCTCGGTGAACCGGGCCCGGGCCACCGCCTGCTCGACCTGACGCAGCCGCTGCGCCGCGTCCGGCGGCGCGTGCGGGAAGTCGGCGGCCACGATCGCGGCCGCGGCCCGCCTCCGCTCGCGCCAGCTCAGCACCGTGACCACGCCGCCGAACAGCAGTGCGGTCAGCACCGCGATGAAGAACCCGAAGATCGCCCACTTGTACGCCAGTGGCGGGCTGGTGGCCAGTCGGTCCGCGGTCTCGCCGTCGCGGTCCAGCAGGTCCGACACCCGGTAGACCAGCTCGGCGGAGAACGCCACGGCGAGGCCGGCGCCCACCGTGACGAAGGCCGGCGCGCCCAGCGCGCGCAGCGGTGATGCCCCCGGCGGCCCGCCCCGTCGCCAGATCACCAACGCGGCGAGTACGAGCAGCAGCGCGGTCTGGCTGGCGAACAGCCAGGCGACGAGCGCGCCGTACCCGGGCAGCTCGCGGCCGTGCGGCCACGGCTTCGGGCTGATGATCGTGTACACGATCACCAGGATGGTCAGGCCGCAGGCGATCGTGCGTAGGCCGCGGGTGAGCCCGTCGAGCCGGGCCGACGGGCCGGGCCGGTCGATGCTCTGCACCACGGTGAGCAGGACGAGGCAGGCGAGCAGCACCGCCCCGGTGGCCACGACCAGCACCCCCATCACCCAGGACGCACCCTCGCTGATCCGGGCGGCCAGCAGGCTGCCGTCCAGGGTGGCGAACGCGGCGGCGACGTGCACCGAGCGCAGCCTGCCCACCAGCGGCGTGCCGTCCCACTGGCCGACCGCGCTCAACCGGTGCGCGGCGGCGGCGGAGGAGGGCTCCCGGGTCCGGAACGCGTCGAACGAGTGGCTGGGGCGGGCGCCCAGCCACCAGACGACTCCGATGGCGGCGACCGGCACCAGCGCCAACACGCCGAGGCGCAACCCGGCCGAGCGCCCGCCGAGCCAGGACAGCCAGGTCCGCCCGGCCATGCAGGACGGGGTGCCCATGCAACGCCAGGCGATCAGGTCCAGCGCCACCCCGACGATGGAGAGCACGTAGAGCATGGTGAGGGTGAGCGCGAGCACCCGGCACAGCGCGACGATGCCGTGCTTCGAGGCGTAACCCGCCGGGCGCATCCAGAGCGCCACGTTGCAGAGCATGAACGGCAGCAGGAACACCAGCGACAGCGTCCGCACGGCCGTGCCGGACGGCAGGTCGCTCCAGCGGTACGCCTCCAGCATGATCCCGTCGGTGCCCTTGGTGTCGGGATAGCCCTCACGTGGGCGGTAGAACCCGCCGCTGCGGTCCCCGGCGACCTGGTGGACGTGCGGCCGGTCCAGCACCTGGTCGGCCCCCGCCCCCGAGACGCCGTGCACCCGCAGCTCCACGACCCGGTCCGACGTCGTTCCGGTCGTCGACGCGTCCGCCATGGGCCCCCCGAGGTGTGCGCGGCAGTCGGGCGGGTCGTCGGTGTGCGGCCACCCGCGCGGCGACCCGGCTTACCCGCCTCGCGCCCGACCAACCGTGAACCGCGTCCCGTACCGACCCGGCCCGGTGCGGCGTACCCCTGGTAGGTGGTTTTATGGGCGCCATGGCGAACCCGGTGATCCTGACCGTCGACGACGACCCGGTGGTGTCCCGGGCGGTGGCCCGGGACATCCGTCGCCGGTACGGCGACCGCTACCGGGTGCTGCGGGCCGCCTCGGGCCCGGAGGCGCTGGACGCGCTGCGGGAGGTCAAGCTGCGTGGCGAGCAGGTGGCGCTGCTGCTGGCCGATCACCGGATGCCGGAGATGACCGGAGTCGAGTTCCTGGAGGCCGCGATGGACATCTTCCCGGCCGCCCGCCGGGTGCTGCTCACCGCGTACGCGGACACCGACGCCGCGATCGAGGCGATCAACGTGGTCGACCTGGACCACTACCTGCTCAAGCCCTGGCATCCGCCGGAGGAGAAGCTGTACCCGGTGGTGGACGGCCTGCTGGAGGCGTGGGCGGTCACCCCGGACGCGGCGACCACCGAGATCCGGGTCGTCGGGCACCGCTGGTCGGCGCCGTCGTTCAAGGTCCGCGACTTCCTGGCGCGCAACCTGGTGCCGTACCGCTGGTTGCTGGCCGACGACCCGGAGGGCGCCCGACTGCTCGACGCCGCCGGGGCCACCGCGGCGGACGTGCCGCTGGTGGTGACCGCCGAGGGCAAGGCACTGATCGCTCCGAGCGAGGCCGAGCTGGCCGGGCTGGCCGGGTTGACCGTGGTGCCCGCCTCCGACTTCTACGACCTGGTGGTGATCGGCGGTGGCCCGGCCGGCCTGGGCTCCGCGGTGTACGGCGCCTCGGAGGGGTTGCGCACCGTGCTGGTCGAGCGGCGGGCGACCGGCGGGCAGGCCGGCCAGAGCAGCCGAATCGAGAACTACCTGGGCTTTCCGGACGGCGTCTCCGGGGCGCAGCTGACCGACCGGGCTCGGCGGCAGGCGGTGAAGTTCGGCGCCGAGCTGCTCAGCGCCCGGGAGGTCGTCGGTCTGAGCGAGGCGGGCGGCGCCCGGCTGCTGCGCTTCGGAGACGGCACCGAGATCGCCGCGCACACCGTGGTGCTGGCCACCGGGGTCTCCTACCGGGTGCTCGACGCCCCGGGGCTGGCCGATTTCACCGGCCGGGGGGTGTTCTACGGCTCCACGGCCACCGAGGCGCCGAGCTGCGTCGACCAGGACGTCTACATCGTCGGCGGGGCGAACTCGGCCGGCCAGGCCGCCGTGCACTTCTCCCGGTACGCGGCCCGCGTGCACCTGCTGATCCGGGGCGCCGACCTGACCGCCTCGATGTCCCGATACCTGATCGACCAGCTGGAGCGCATCGACCGGATCACCGTGCACCCGCACACCGCGGTGGTCGGTGGCGCCGGGCAGGATCACCTGCAACGGCTCACCCTGTGCGACACGCGTACCGGCGAGGCCCGCTCGGTGGACACGTCCTGGCTGTTCATCTTCATCGGCGCCGAGCCTCGGACCGACTGGCTGGACGGGGTGCTGGTCCGCGACGGGCGCGGCTTCATCGTGACCGGTCCGGATCTGCTCGCCGGTGGGCGGCGTCCGGCCGGCTGGTCGCTGTCGCGCGATCCGTACCACCTGGAGACCAGCCTGCCGGGGGTGTTCGCCGCGGGTGACGTGCGAGCCGAATCGGTCAAGAGGGTCGCCTCGGCCGTCGGCGAGGGCGCCATGGCCGTGTCGCTCGTGCACCGTTACCTGGAGGCCCAGTGAGCGCGAGGAGTGAGCCGGGTTTGCGAGCCCCGCAGTCGCGAACGAAGGAGGCCCAGTGACCACCGAGAGCGACCGGCTGACACCCGCGCAGCTGCGTACCCTGTTCCTGTTCGAGGCCCTCGACGACGGGCAGTTGGACTGGCTGGCCGAGCACGGCCGGGTGGAGCAGCGCGCGGGCGGCACCCTGGTGTACGCCGAGGGCGAGGACGCCACCTGCTTCTTCGTCCTGCTGCGTGGCGCGGTGGCGTTGAGCCGGCAGGTACGCGGCGACGACATCGAGGTCAGCCGCACCGAGCAGCGCGGGGTGTACGGCGGCGCCACCCAGGCGTACCTGGGCGACCAGGTCGAGCAGACCTACCGCAACAGCCTGCGGGCGGTGACCGACGCGGAGTTCTTCGTGCTGCCGGCCGAGGATTTCGCGTACGCCCTGCGGTCCTGGTTCCCGATGCCGATGCACCTGCTGGAGGGCCTGTTCTTCGGGATGCGGAACAGCCAGACCATCGTCGGCGAACGGGAGCGGCTGCTCGCGCTGGGCTCGCTCTCGGCGGGGCTGACCCACGAGCTGAACAACCCGGCCGCGGCGGCGGTGCGGGCCACGTCGGTGCTGGGCGACCGGGTCGCCGGGATGCGGCACAAGCTCGCGATGATCGCCGACGGCCGGCTGGACGGTCGGGCGCTGCACGGCCTCGTCGCGTTGCAGGAGGAGGCGGTGGCCCGGGTGGCCACCGCGCCGAAGCTGACCCCGATGGCGACCGCCGACGCCGAGGACGCGCTCACCGACTGGCTGGAGGAGCACGGGGTGAGCGGCGCCTGGGATCTGGCGCCGATCCTGGTCGGTGGCGGGCTCGACGCGGCCTGGTTGGGGCGGGTGAAGGCGGCGGTCGGCCCGGCGGACCTGGAGGCGGCGGTGCGGTGGCTCACCTACACCGTCGACACCGAGCTGCTGATGCGTGAGATCGGCGACGCGGTGACCCGCATCTCCGGGCTGGTCGGTGCCGCCAAGCAGTACTCCCAGTTGGATCGCGCGCCGCACCGGGTGGTGGACGTGCACGACCTGCTCGACGCGACGCTGGTGATGTTCAAGGGGAAGATCCCCGCGCAGGTCAAGCTGGTCCGCGAGTACGACCGCGGCCTCCCGCCGGTCCCGGCGTACGCCGCGGAGCTGAACCAGGTGTGGACCAACCTGATCGACAACGCGCTGGGCGCGATGGGAGAGAAGGGCACGCTGACCGTCCACACCGGACGCGTCGGCGACCTGCTGGCGGTGGAGATCACCGACACCGGCCCCGGCATCCCGCCCGAGGTGCGTCCGCGCATCTTCGAGCCGTTCTTCACCACCAAGCCGGTGGGGGCGGGCACCGGGCTGGGGCTGGACATCTCGTACCGGATCGTGGTGCACAAGCACCACGGCGACATCCGGGTGGAGACCGAACCGGGGCGGACCACTTTCCGGGTCCTGCTGCCGGTCAACGAGGGCACGCCGCCGTCCTGACCTGCGGACCGGTCGTTTCGGCGAGGGCCGAACGATGACGGCCGTACGGTCAGCGACCATGACGATCAGCCACTCACCACCCGTCGCCGAGCACCTGACGATCAACCCGAGCATCCTGTACTTCGGTACCCCGGTGGTGCTGCTGAGCACCGAGAACGACGACGGCAGCGCCAACCTGGCACCGATCTCCTCTGCGTGGGCCCTCGACCACGTCGTCGTGCTCGGCCTCGGCGGCGAGGGGCAGACCGCGTACAACCTCGCCGCCCGCCCCGATGTGGTGATCAATCTTCCCGCTGCTGATCAGTGGGAGGCCGTCGAGCGGCTCGCGCCGCTGACCGGACGGCACCCGGTGCCGGACTCCAAGCGCGACCGGTTCCGGCACGAGTCGGCGAAGTTCGAGGCCGCCGGCCTGCGGCCGCAGCCGTCGTACCGCGTCCGACCGCCCCGGGTGACCGAGTGCCCGCTGCACCTGGAGGCCCGGGTCTCCCGGATCCACGCCGACGCCACTGACTCGTTCCTCATCGTCGAGGCCCACGTACTGGCGGTGCACGCCGACGCCCGCATCGTCGTGCCGGGCACCGACCATGTCGACCCGGGGGCCTGGCATCCGTTGATCTACAACTTCCGCCACTACTTCGGGCTCGGCGCCGAGATGGGTCACAGCTTCCGCTCGGAGACGCCGGCCGGCTGACCTGGCCGGCTCGGGATCATCCGGATGGGGTGACGACACGCCATTGGCACACTCGTGCGACGCGCCGGTCACCTGGAGACATCGGGCAGTTGCACACAGTAGGGTCGGGCGGCATTGGTGATCCCGCCCCGAGGAGGGTACGTGGAGTCGATGGCCCGCCAGCGTACCGCCTCATTGGACGACGATCGGCCAGGCGACCCGCCGGTGCTGCCGGAGCTGGAGGACGCCGTCTGGATGCACCACGCGAGGGAGGTCGCCCACACCAGCTTCTGGGCGGTGGCCCGGCGGCTGCCCCGGCTGGTCCGGGAGGCGGTCGGGCTGGCCTGGGCCACCAACCGCCGGGACACCGTCGCCTCCATCGGGCTCAACGTCGCGGCCGGGGTGATGACCACGTTCGGCCTGCTCGCCACGACCAGCGTGCTGCGCGAGCTGTTCGCCGCAGGTCCCACCCCGGACCGGGTCCGCTCGGCCCTGCCGGCGCTGATCGTGGCCGCCACGGCGGTGTCGGCCCGCGGTGGTCTGACGATCGCCGCCGGTTGGGCTCAGGCCCGGTTGACCCCGCAGATCAACTACCAGGTGGAGCTGCGGCTGTTCGAGGCGACCACGGCGGTGGACCTGGCCGCGTTCGACGACGCGGGGTTCGCCGAGGAGATGGACCGCGTGCGGGACCGGGGGATGGGCGAAGCGGCGTACATCGTCGATCACACCGTCAACCTGGTAACCGGTGTGGTCGGAATCCTCGCCACCGCGGTCGCGGTGACCGTCATCCAGCCGCTGCTACTGCCCTGCCTGCTGCTCGCGGCGATACCCCAGGCGATCACGGCGGTGCGGATGGCCCGCCGGGAGTACCTGGCCATGCTGGCGCGGATCACCCGGCGACGTCGGATGTGGATGCTGGCCCATCTGATGGCCAACCGGCGCACCGCCGCCGAGGTGCGCGCCTATCAGATGCGCGACTTCCTGCTGGCCGAGTACCGCGCTGTGATGGCCGTCGAGACCCGGGCCCAGTTGCGACTGGTCCGCTCGCAGACGGGCACCCGGGTGGTGGGCGCGTCCGTCGCGGGGCTGGCCACCTTCGGGGTGTACGCGGTCCTCGGCGGTCTGCTGCTGGGCGGAATGGTCGCCCTCGCCGCCGCGGCGACCGCCATGCTCGCCCTGCAGTCGGCGCGGACCAGCCTGGGGGTGGCCGTCGTCGCCACCAACTCGCTCTACGAGGACGCCCTCTACTACCAGGACTACCGGGACTTCCTGGACCGTGCCGGCAGCCGGGTGCCGATCGGCGGTGAGCGGGCGGCCGACGGCGTCGACGCGGTCGAGCTGGACGAGGTGAGCCTGCGCTATCCGGACACTGACGCGCCAGCGGTGGACCGGGTCAGCCTGACCGTCCGGCGGGGCGAGGTGATCGCGCTGGTCGGCGAGAACGGCTCCGGCAAGACCACCCTGGCCAAGCTGATCGCGGGGCTCTACCAGCCGACCGGCGGGGTGATCCGCTGGGACGGCGTCGACGCCGCCGAACTGGACCCGCGTACCGTCGGCGCGCAGGTGGCCGTGATGACCCAGGATTGGTGGAGGTTTCCGTTCACCGCCGGGCAGAACATCCGGGTCGGGCGGCACGACCGGCCGCCGGATCGACCGGGCCCCAGCGTGCAGGATGCCGCCGCCGCGGCCGCCGCCCACGACATGATCGTCGGTTTGCCGCACGGCTACGACACCCTGCTCGACCGGGAGTTCAAGGATGGCCACGAGCTGTCCGGCGGGCAGTGGCAGCGGCTGGTCGCCGCTCGGGGCCTCTACCGGGACGCCGCCCTGCTGATCTGTGACGAGCCGTCGGCAGCCCTGGACGCCCGCGCCGAACACGCTCTGTTCCAACATCTGCGTCGCCGACCGGACCGCGCCGTCGTCCTGATCACCCACCGGCTCGCCAACGTCCGGCACGCCGACCGGATCTTCGTCATGGACCGGGGTCGACTCGTCCAGCAGGGCAGTCACGACGAGCTGATGGCGGCCGGCGGCCTCTACCGCGAGCTGTTCGACCTCCAGGCCAGCGGCTACCTCGCCGGCACCGACGACGCGCTACCCCGCTGAGCACCGGGCAGCTCGCGCGGCTGAGGCCGACCCACCTGGCCCAAGGTCGGGCCGGGCCGGGGCGGCCGGGGGAGGGGAGGTCAGGCGCGGCGGTCGCGGGTGAGGAAGTCGGCGAGCACCCGGGTGTGGGTCGAGAACGCCAGCTCCACCGGCTCGGTGAGCACCAACCACTCAGTCGCCTCCTCGGTCGGCGCCGACGGCGGCAGCTCCTCGGCCCGCCGCTCGGGCAGCACCCCGAAGATCATCATCGTGCCGCCCGCCGGGGCGCCGTGCACCGCGAACAGCCGGGCGTCCTCGGCGCCCGCCACCAGCCCGGTCTCCTCCCGCAGTTCGCGGACCAGCGCGTCGGACCACTCCTCGCCGTACTCGATGAAACCGCCGGGCAGCGCGAGCAGCCCGCGGGCCAGCTCGATGTCCCGGCGGACCACCACCACACCCAGGCCCTCGGCGGTGCGGACCGGCAGCACGGCCACCGCGACGGGCAGCGGGTTGCGCCAGACGGTCTCGGCGCAGGCCGCACAGACCCGCGGCCAGCCCGCCGCCGGGTAGGCGGTGCCGCAGTAGGAGCAGTGCGAGTACGGCGTACCGGTCATGCCGCAGCACGTTACCCGCACCGCCGTCGCGGTCCTCGGGCCGGCGGCGGCGGTGCGGATGCGCTGCTCAGGCGGCGGGGGTGCCGGTGTAGAAGGCGGTGGTGCGTTCGGCGGCGGCCTTGGCCTCGTCGGCGTCGGTGCCGCCGGCGATGCTCGCCTGACCCCACAGTTCGCTGCTCAGCTCCGTGAACCGCCGGCCCTCGTCGGAGACGCTCCACTCGGCTGCCTGCTCCGGCGAAACCCCGCTGCCGTCGGCGGACAGGTACGAGGCGAGACCGAGCAGGCCCAGGTCCCAGCCGACGCCGACGGCGCCCGGCCCGAACTGGGCCCACCGGTCCTGGTCGACGTGCGCGATGTGGTCCAGCTCGAATCGGGTCCGCTCGTCGTCGACCGGGGTGAGCCGCACCTCGATCCAGCTCACCTCGCCGCCGAACTCCCAGGTGGCGGTGAAGCGGTGCGGCGGGTCGCAGCTCTCGACGGTGCCGCTGGCGTTGTCCTGGAGCTGGTACCGCCCGTGCAGCCGCAGGTCGCCGCTGATCGGCAGGAACCAGCGCGGGATGCGCTCGGCGCTGGTGCAGGCGTCCCAGAGATCCTCGACCGTCGTGTGGTACGTCTGGCTGATCGTGGTCACCCGGGCCTCGCCGGCCTCCAGGGTGCGGCTGCCGACATGGCGCTGGACCGCGTTGATCTGCTCGATCGCGTTGATCATTGTGGGTTCCTCTCCTCGGGTGGGTCGGCGGGCCCGCGCAGCCGGCGTTCGCGTCGGCCCCGGGCCAGCTCGGTGGCGAGTGCCGCCAGGGGCGGCGTCCAGAACCGGCGGAAGTGCTCCAGCCAGCCGTCCACCTCGCGCAGTGGGCGCGGGTCGACCGCGTAGAGCCGCCGGGCGCCCTCCGGCCGCACGGTGGCGAAGCCGTTGTCCCGCAGCACCTTGAGGTGCTGGGACACGGCGGGCTGGGAGATGCCGAACTCCTCGCGGATCACCGCGCTGACCGCGCCGGCGGTCTGCTCGCCACCGGCGAGCAGCTCCAGGATGCGGCGCCGGACCGGATCGCCCAGCACGTCGAAGGCGTGCACGACGACCTTTATATCAGGACGAGCTTATTTAAGCCAACGGTGATATGCCGATCAGCTTGTCGAGTCGGATCGGCAGGTCGCGGATTCGTACGCCGGTCGCGTGGTGCACCGCGTTGGTGATCGCCGCCGCGGTGCCGACGATGCCGATCTCGCCGATGCCCTTCACCCCGGCCGGGTTCAGCTCGCCGTCCTGCTCGTCCAGCCAGTGCGCCTCGATCCGCTCCACGTCCGCGCAACCCGTGATGTGGTAGGTGGCCAGGTCGTGGTTGACCCAGTCGCCGTACCGCTCGTCGAGCACGCCCTCCTCGTGCAGCGCCATCGACAGGCCCATCGTCATGCCGCCGATGAGCTGGCTGCGCGCGGTCGTCGGGTTCACCACCCGCCCGGCGGCGAACACCCCGAGCAGCCGGTTCACCCGCACCTCGCCGGTGTCCGCGTCCACCCGGACCTCGGCGAAGTGCGCCCCGTACGCGTACCGCGGCAGCGCGGGCTGTTCCCGCACCTCGTCGGCGGTGCTCACCTCCGCGGTCACCTCCCGGTCGGACGGCACCCCGCCTGGGGTGTCCCGAAGCTTCTCCCGCAGCGCCTCACACGCGCGGATCACCGCCCAGCTCCACGAGGAGGTGCCCATCGAGCCGCCCGCCACCCCGGCCGGCGGCAGGTCGCTGTCGCCGATCTGGATCTCCACCCGCTCCGGCGACACCCCCAGCGCGTCGGCCGCCACCTGCCAGAGCGCCGTCCGGGCGCCGGTGCCGATGTCGGTGGCGTCGATCCGGACCAGGAAACCGCCGTCGGGGCGCGCGGTGGCCGTCGCGGCGGAAGCCCGCGCCCGCGCCGGGTAGCTCGCGCCGGCCACCCCGGTGCCGACCAGCCAGCGCCCATCGCGCCGGGCCCGGGGTGCGGGGTCCCGGTCGGCCCAGCCGAACCGGCGGGCCCCCTCGCGCAGACAGGCAACCAGGTTGCGGCTGGTGAACGGCTGTCCCAGCTCGGGGTCGACCGCGGGGTCGTTGCGGATCCGCAGCTCCACCGGGTCGATGCCGGCCTCGGTGGCCAGCTCGTCCATCGCCGACTCCAGGGCGTACGCGCCGGGGCACTCGCCCGGGGCGCGCATCCAGAACGGCGTGGGCACGTCGAGGCGGGCCAGCCGGTGCGTGGTGCGCCGGTGCGGCGCGGCGTACATGCTGCGCGTGTAGACGGCGACCTGCTCGGCGAACTCCTGAAGGGTCGAGGTCTGGGTGATCGAATCGTGGCAGATCGCGGTGAGTCGCCCGTCGGCGTCGGCGGCGAGCCGGACCCGCTGGATGGTGGGAGTGCGGTAGCCGACCGGCCCGAACAACTGCTGCCGGGTCAGCGCCAGCCGAACCGGCCGGTCCACCTGCCGCGCCGCCAGCGCGGCCAGCACCACGGCCGCTTTGGGGTATCCCTTGCTGCCGAAGCCGCCGCCAACGTGCTGCGCGATCACCCGGACCGACTCGCGGGGCAGCTCGAACAGTTCGGCCAGGACTGCCTGCACCGGCGTGGCGCCCTGGTTGGAGTCGTGCACCAGCAGTCGCCCGTCCCGCCACTGCGCGGTGGTGGCGTGCGGCTCCATCGGGTTGTTGTGGTACGCCGGCGTCCGGTACGTGGCGTCCAGCCGTACCGGCGCGGCCGCGTACCCAGCGTCGAAGTCGCCCTCCGCCGTGTCCGTCGGGTAGCTGGGGTTGACCTGGTCCGGCCGGTACAGGCCGGGGTGGTCGGCGGTGAGCACCGTGCTGTGCGGCCCGGCGTCGTAGTCGATCCGGACCAGCCGGGCGCCCTCCCGGGCCGCCTCCAGGCTGGTGGCGACCACCACCGCGATCAGCTGCCCCCGGTAGTGCACGGCCGGCTCCTGCAACAGCCACAGGTCCGGCTCCGGCCCGGGCGCTAGTCGGGGCGCGTTGCCGTGGTGCACCACGGCGAGCACGCCGGGCAGCGCGAGCGCCGGCGCGGCGTCGACCCGGGTGATGCGTCCCCGGACCACCGCCGCCGGCACCGCCCAGCCGTAGGTGACCCCGTCCACCGGGTACTCCACCGCGTACCGTGCCGTGCCGGTGACCTTCTCCCGACCCTCCAACCGGGGATACGCCCGCCCCACCGCGCCGGTGGTCATGGTGCGGAGGTCCCCTCGGCCAGCTCGGTCAGGGCCCGCACCGTGATCGCCCGGGTCAGCGGCAGCTTGAAGCCGTTGTGCCGCAGCGGGCGGGCCTCGGCCAGCTCGGCATCGGCGGCCCGCGCCGCCAGCTGCGGGCTGAACGGCCGCCCGCGCAGCTCCTCCTCGGCCCGGTACGCCCGCCACGGCCGGTGTGCCACCGCCCCGTACGCCAGCCGGACGTCGCGGACCACGTCGCCGTCGAGGTCCAGCACCGCGGCCACCGAGCCGACGGCGAAGGCGAACGACGCCCGGTCGCGCACCTTGAGGTACGCCGAGCGGCGCGCGGCCGGCAGGTGCGGCAGCCGGACAGCGGTGATCAGCGCACCTCGGGCCAGGGTGGTCTCCCGTTCCGGGTGCTCGCCGGGTGAGCGGTGCAGCGCCGCCAGCGGAACGTCCCGCGGACCGTCGGGCTCGTGCACCTCCACCACGGCGTCCAGCGCGGCGAGCGCGACCGCCAGGTCCGACGGGTGGGTCGCCACGCACAGGTCGGACCAGTCCAGCACGGCCAGGTCGCGGTTCTGGCCGTGCCGGGCGGCGCAGCCGCTGCCCGGCTCGCGCTTGTTGCAGGCCTTGCCGGTGTCCTGGAAGTAGACGCAGCGGGTGCGCTGCAACAGGTTGCCGCCGGTGGTGGCCAGGTTGCGCAGCTGCCCGGAGGCGGCGGCGAGCAGCGCGCGGGCCAGCACCGGGTAGTCGCGCCGGACCACCGGGTGGGCGGCCAGGTCGCTGTTGCGGACCGTCGCGCCGATCCGCAGCCCGCCGCCGGGCAGCTCCTCGACGGCGTCCAGCGGCAGCCGGGTCACGTCCACCAGCAGGTCGGGCCGCTGCACCCCGAGCTTCATCAGGTCCACCAGGTTGGTCCCGCCGGCCAGGTACGCCGCCTGCGGCTCGACGGCCAGCACGGCGACCGCCTCGGCCACGCCGGCGGGCCGGTGGTAGCGGAACGGTCTCACCTCGTCGTCGCCGTCTCGCGAACGGCCGCGACGATGTGCGGGTACGCGGCGCAGCGGCACAGGTTGCCGGCCATCCGCTCGCGGATCTCCGCGTCGGTCAGCTCGGGCGGGGCGGTGAGGTCGCCGGTGACCGCGCTGGGCCAGCCACGGGCGACCTCGTCGAGCATGCCACGGGCGGAGCAGAGCTGGCCGGGGGTGCAGTAGCCGCACTGGAACGCGTCGTGCGCGACGAAGGCGGCCTGGAGCGGGGACAGCTCGTCCGGGCCGGCCAGCCCCTCCACGGTGACCACCGACCGGCCGTCCAGAGTGACCGCGAGGAGCAGGCAGCTCTTCACCCGCCGGCCGTCCAGCAGCACCGTGCACGAGCCGCACTGGCCGTGGTCGCAGCCCTTCTTCGCCCCGGTCAGGCCGAGCTGTTCGCGCAGCGTGTCCAGCAGGGTGGTGCGGTTGTCCAGGGTCAGCTCGCGGTGCGCGTCGTTGACGTCGAACGCCACCCGGGACGAGTGCCGCTCGTCGGTGGTCGTCTCGCTCTCCGGTCCGCCCCGCACCGGCTCAGACTAGCTTTGCCAGTACATATCCGGGCGAACAACCCATAGACCCTCGCACGGAAGGATTCGGCGGGTCAGCGACCCGCGGTCCGTCGGCGGCGCAGCCCTTCGCTGGTGAACGCGTGATACACGATCATGACGATGACGCCGATCAGGCCCAGCATCGGATTGACGAACCAGCCGAGCAGGCCGCTGAGCCCGTAGAGGACCAGGCCGGTGACCGGTCGCAGCCGCTGCGTCCGCACGTACCCGGGACTGACCCCGCGCTGAAGCAGCTCCGGGTGGCGGTGCAGATAGCCGAAGAACACCAGCCACGGCGCCGACATCAGCGCGGCGGCCAGCGCGTACAGGGCGACGGCGGCCCGACGGTCGGCGGTGTCGCCGTGGGTGAGCACGGACGCCAGCACGGCGGTCGGAAACGGGATGATCACCGCGCCGAAGAGGATGCCGAGGTTGATCCAACTCAGCGCGAGGGTGGTGGCGCGGATCAGCCGGACCAGCGCGTGGTGGTTGAGCCAGAGCACGCCGACGTAGACGAAGGACACCACGAAGGCCAGGTAGGACGCTCCTTCGTCGAGCAGCCCGGCCAGCAACTCACCCGCGTGGTACTCCGGCACCCGCAGCTCGATGACCAGCAGCGTGATGACGATGGCGAAGACGCCGTCGCTGAACGCGGTCAACCGGTCCGTCTCGGACATCCGTGGCCCGGTGTCGGGCTGCTCGACCTCGTCGGCTGCTGCGGCCATTGGCGCAGGCTAACCGCCCGGTGCGGTTTATCGAGGCGTCAGCTCGAGAATACTGTGTATTATACCGAGTATGTTAACCGTAGGTGATGGATCGTGAGCATCCGTCACGCCATGCTGGCGCTGCTCACCGAGGCACCGAAGTACGGTCTCCAACTCCGCCAGGAGTTCGAGGCGCGAACCGGCGAGGTCTGGCCGCTCAACGTCGGGCAGGTCTACACCACGCTGCAACGCCTGGAGCGCGAGGGGCACGTCGAGTCCGACGACGCCGGCCGCGACGGCGCCCAGAAGCGCTACCGGCTCACCGCCGACGGCGAGCGCGAGCTGCACAGCTGGCTGCGTACGCCGCCGCAGGCCGGGCCGCCGCCCCGGGACGAGCTCGTCATGAAGGTGCAGGTGGCGATGCGCCTGCCCCAGGTGGACGTGACCGGGATCCTCCAGGCCCACCGGCGGCGGATCGTCGAGGAGATGCAGCACTACACGCATCTCAAGGCCGACGCGTCGCCGGAGGACGTCGGCCTGGGCCTCGTCGTCGACGCCGAGTTGTTCCGGCTGGAAGCGGTCGTCCGGTGGCTGGACGCCGCGGACGCGCGCCTGCGTACCCGTCCGACGCCGCCCGCCGACCAGGCCGCCGCACCGCCTGCCGCCGACGCTCCCGCCGGGCGTACGACGCGGCCGGACCGCGACCGGACGTCAGGAGCCCGGCGATGAGCGTCGTGTTGAGCCTGCGACAGGTGTCCAAGGTGTACGGCGCCGGTGCCGCCGCCGTGCACGCCCTGCGCGCGGTGGACCTCGACGTGGTCGCCGGTGAACTGGTCGCCGTGATGGGCCCCAGCGGCTCGGGCAAGAGCACCCTGCTGACCATCGCGGGCACCCTGGAGGAGCCCACCGACGGCCAGGTCACGGTGTGCGGGTCGGACCTCGCCACGCTCTCCGCCGACGCCACCGCCCGCCTGCGTCGCCGGTCGCTCGGCTTCGTCTTCCAGGATCTGAACCTGCTCGCCGGCCTCTCCGCCGCCGAGAACGTGGCCCTGCCCCTGGAGCTCGACGGCATGGCCGCGCGTCCGGCGCGAGCCGCCGCCCTGCGGGTGCTCGACGAGCTGGGGTTGACCGACCGCGCCGGGCACTTCCCCGACGACCTCTCCGGCGGCGAGCGCCAACGTGTCGCGATCGCCCGCGCCGTGGTGGGGGACCGGCGGTTGCTGCTCGCCGACGAGCCCACCGGCGCCCTCGACGCGGCCAACGGCGAAGCCGTCCTGCGGATGCTCCGCTCGGCCTGCAAGCGCGGCATCGCGGGAGTGATGGTCACCCACGACGCCCAGCTCGCCTCCTGGGCCGATCGGGTGATCTTCATACGGGACGGCCGGGTCGTCGACCAGACCGCGCCGTCGGCCGGCCCGGACGCTCTGCTCGCCCCGGACCCGGCGCTGTGACCGCCACCGCGAATCCGAGCCGGACGGCCACCCGGCCCACGGGCGGCGGGCTTGCGGCCCGCCGCGCGGTGATCCGCTGGGCGGTACGACTGTTCCGCCGCGAGTGGCGGCAGCAACTGCTGGCCATCGCGCTGCTCACCGTCGCGGTCACCGGCGCCACCTTCGGTCTGGCGGCGACCTGGAACCTCCCCCCGTCGAGCGACGCCACGTTCGGCCGCGCCGACCAGCTCATCCGGATCCCCGGCGACGACCCCGCCGCGCTGGACAACCGGGTCACCGCCGCTCGGGCGTGGTTCGGCACGATCGACGTGATCGGTCACCGGCGAGTGCCGGTGCCGGGACTGTTCGACCCGGTGGACGTCCGGGCCCAGGACCCCGCCGGGGCGTACGGCGGCCCGATGCTCGCCCTGCGGCAGGGCCGCTACCCGTCCGGGCCCGACGAGCTGGCGGTGACCGACGGGGTGGCGGAAGCCCTGCGCGCCGGGCTCGGCGCCCGGGTCCCGCTCGGTGACGCCGACCGCCTGATCGTCGGGGTGGTCGAGAATCCGGCGGACCTGCACGACGAGTTCGCCCTCACCGACCCCGCCCACGCCGAGCGGCCGCAGTCGGTGACCGTGCTGGTGGCCGGCGACCGCGACACCATGGAGGCCTTCCGCCGGACTGTCGACGGCCCGCTGGTGCGCGAGTCCCGGCCGGCGGCCGAGCGCACCGTGCTCACCCTTGCCGCCCTGGCGCTGGCAACCGTCGGCCTGCTACTCGTGTCGCTCGTGGCCGCCGCGGGATTCGTGGTGCTGGCGCAGCGCCGGCTGCGTCAGCTCGGCATGCTGGCGGCGATGGGCGCCACCCGCCGACATCTGCGGCTGGTGCTGCTGGTCAACGGCGCGGCTGTCGGGGTGGTCGCCGCGGTCTGCGGCACCGCCATCGGGGTCGCCGCCTGGCTGGTCACCGCCGGTCTCGTCGAGACCGCCGCCGGGCACCGCATCGGCCGCTTCGACCTGCCCTGGCTCACCGTCGGCGTGGGCATGCTGCTGGCCGTGGTCACCGCGACCGCCGCCGCCTGGTGGCCGGCCCGCGCGGTGGCGCGTACCCCGATCATGAGCGCGCTGTCGGCACGGCCACCGGCCCCGCCGGCGGCGCGACGGACCGCCGTGGCCGCGGCCGCGCTGCTCGCCGCCGGCCTCACCGCCCTGGTGCTCTCCGACGGGTCGAACCCGCTGCTCATCGTCGTGGGCAGCGTCGGCACCGTGCTCGGCGTGCTGCTCGCCAGCCCGCTGACCATCCCGGCTCTGGCGGCGGCCCGGGGCGGCCTTCCGGTGGCCGTTCGGCTCGCGCTGGCCGACCTGGCCCGGTATCGCGTTCGGGCCGGTGCGGCGCTCGCCGCCATCAGTCTCGCGGTGGGCCTGTCGGCGGCGATCGTGGTGGGCTCCGCCGCGGCGGAGTACCGCAGCCGGGAGGCCGCCGGGCTGGGCAACCTGGCGGACAGCCAGTTGCTGATCCGGATCGGGCAGCCGGATCCGGTGATTCCGGAGCGTACGGCGGCCGAGATCGCCGCTCTCCAGGCCCGGACCGACACCATCGCGGCCGGCGTTGGCGCGGCCACCGTCATTCCGCTCGACATGGCGGTGGTGGCCTCGCACACCGACCCGGGTCGGGAGGGGGGACCGACCGGCCACCCGGCCGTCGAGATCGGCGTTCCGGCAGCGGCCGGCGAGTCGACCCCCTCCCATCCGCTCTACGTGGTCAGTCCCGGACTGCTCCGGCTGAACGGGGCGGACGGGATGGCGGTCGAGGCCGACACCGACGTGCTCACCGCCCGCACCGGTGAGCTGGAGCTGGTGAACATCCCGGCCCGGGGCGTGCGGCCGAGCGTGCGCACCCTGCCCCGGTCTGGCTACACCGGGCTGCCCGACTCGTTGATCACTCCCGCCGCGCTCGCCCGGCACGGCTGGCAGCCGGCCCGGGTCGGCTGGTTCCTCGCGGCCGACCACCCCCTCACCGGCGCGCAGCTGGCCACGGCCCAGGAGCTGGCCGCCACCGCCGGGCTCACCATCGAGTCACGTCGGTCGCAGAGTTCGCTGACCGCGCTGCGGACCGGCGCGACCGTCGCCGGCGTGCTGCTCGCGCTCGGGGTGCTCGCGACAACCGTCGGGCTCATCCGGGGCGAGGCGGCGGCGGACCTGCGCACCCTGACCGCGACCGGTGCGTCGAGGCGGGTACGGCGGACCCTCACCGCCACCACCGCCGGGGCCCTCGCCCTGCTCGGTGCCGTGCTGGGTGTGGCCGGCGCGTACCTGGCGTTGGCCGCTGCTCTGCACCGTGACCTCGACCCGCTCGGCGCCGTGCCCGTCGCGCACCTCGTGGCGATCGTCAGCGGGCTGCTGGTGGTCGCCACCGGCGCCGGATGGCTGCTCGCCGGCCGGCCGCCGCCGTCGCTGGCCCGTCGCGTCCTGGACTGAGCGCCGGGCGAGACCAGGGCACCCTGGGCGCCGATCGGCGCGGCGCCCAGGGTGCCTCGGTCTCGCCCACCCCCGTTTCAGGCCACCGGCGTGGCGGTCCCGGTCGTGCGGGCGAGGCGCTGGTGGGCGCGGATCAGCTCGGCGTAGCGCAGGCCGCTCGCCTTCACCGTCCGGCGCTGGGTGGCGTAGTCCACGTGCACCAATCCGAAGCGCTTGTCATAGCCGTACGCCCACTCGAAGTTGTCCAGCAGCGACCAGACGAAGTAGCCGTCCAGCGGCACACCCCGGGCCACCGCCGACGCGCAGGCCGCCAGGTGCTGCTCCAGATGGTCGGTGCGCTCCTTGTCCTCCACCGTGCCGTCCGCGGTGACCTCGTCCGGCCACGCCGAGCCGCTCTCGGTGACGATGATCCGGCCCGGCCGGTACTCCCGGCTCACCTCGACCAGCAGCCGCTCCAGCCCCGTCGGGTACACCTCCCAGCCCATCGCAGTCTCCACCGAGCCGGGCACCGGCACCTGCCGGGCGTACGGCGGCGGCCCGGCCGGGTCGTCGACCACGAGTTGCCGGAAGTAGTAGTTCACGCCGAGGAAGTCGGTGGGCGTGGCGATCACCGCCAGGTCGTCGCCGCGTACCGGCGGTTCGACTCCGTAGGTGGCGATCATGTCGGCGGGGTAGCCGCGCCCGTGCACCGGGTCCAGCCACCAGCGGTTGACGTGCCCGTCGGCCCGCCGGCCGGGCCGGCCCGGTCGCGCCGACGAACCGGGCCGGCCCGGCCGCCTCCGCGCCTCCGCTCAGCCGCGAAACGTCGGGCATGTGACTCCCGGCGCGCCCAATGCGATGATCGCGTGACGGCTGGGCTGGCATCGACGGTCCTATACTGGGCGCACCGGTCGTGGGACCCGTGAGCGGAGGCGGGCGTGCCACTCTTCTTCCTGAGCTACGCCCAAGAGGACAACCGCAACGGTCAGGTGCAGGCGTTCTTCGGCGATCTCAGCGAGGCGGTGGCCGGGCTGGCCGGGGTCCGCTGGCACGAGGCCGGGTTCATCGACGGGCAGATGCTGCTGGGCACCACCTGGACGGACGCCCTGGCCGGCGCTCTCTCCACCAGCGCCTGCCTGATCGCGCTCACCTCCCCCCGGTACGTCGTCAGTGACTACTGTGGCCGGGAGTTCCGGGTCTTCGCCGACCGGATCGACGAGCACGAGCGGCAGTTCCAGGTCCGCCCGCCAGCGCTGGTGCCGGTGCAGTGGATCCCCTGCGACCGGCTGCCCGAGGTGGTCGGCACCTACCAGTACCGCAACTTCCCGACCGGCACGGTCTACGCCCAGGACGGGCTGCTCACCCTCAAGCAACGCCGCCGGCACGAGGACGAGTACCGCGACTTCGTCGACGCGCTGGCCAAGCACATCGTGCAGACCGCGCGCGACCACACCCTGCACCAGCCGGCGCAGCGCCCGACCTTGGCCAAGGTGACCAGCGCGTTCGGTCAGCCGGCCCGCCCGCAGGCGCAGACCGGGCCGGCCGTGGCCGGCGTCGTGCAGCGGGCCACCAGCGCGCGGCACGTGCACATCGTGCTGGTCGCCGGCAGCTCCGCCGAGCTGGCCGACAGCCGTCCCGGCGCCGAGGAGCGCTACGGCGCGGTCTCCCGGGACTGGCGGCCGTACCGGCCCGAGCTGGAGGTGCCGATCGGCAGCTGGGCCGGCGCCATCGCAACCACCAAGAGCTACGGCTGGACGGTGGAGGATGCGGAGGAGTTGGCCGCGGTCCGGGAATGGGCCCGGGCCCACAACCAGATCGTCGTGCTGGTGGTCGACGTCTGGTCGGCCGACCTGCCGCGCTACCAGCTCAGTCTGATCCGCTACGACCGCGACGTGGCCTCGCCGCGGGCGCCGGTGCTCGTACCCTGGACGGCAGCCGACGACGCCGCGTCCGGTGGTAACCGCAAGATGTGGGACACGCTGGCCCGGGTGCTCCCGCATCACGTGCTGCACAACACCCGCGACCTGTGGCGCACCGAGATCGCGACCTCCGCCCGCTTCCAGGAGGAGCTGGAGGACGTGCTGGTGGTCGAACAGGGCCGGATCTACCGCACGGGCACGGTCTACCAGGAGCCACCCACGGACGGCTCCGGCCAACGCCCGATCCTCGAAGGTCCCTAGGGGAGGCAGGCCATGGCGGTGAACGAGACGGCACGCGGCCAGATCGTGACCTTCTACTCGTACAAGGGCGGCACCGGCCGGACGATGGCGCTCGCCAACGTGGCCTGGATCCTCGCCAGTCAGGGCCTGCAGGTGCTGGTGGTCGACTGGGATCTGGAATCCCCGGGCCTGCACCGCTACTTCCACCCGTTCCTGCGGGACAAGGAGCTGCGGGCCACCCCGGGCGTGATCGAGATGATCTGGGATTACTCGATCGCCACCATGCAACGCAACCGGGACGAGGACTCCCAGGAGCTGCTCACCGGGCACGGCAAGATCCAGCGACGGGCGGTCTCCCTGAACTGGGACTTCAGCCACGGCGGCGTCATCGACTTCGTGGCCGCCGGGCAGCAGGACTCGGCGTACTCCCGGCTGGTGAGCACGTTCGACTGGGCCAACTTCTACGAGCGGCAGGGCGGCGCGTCGTTCATCGACGCGGTCCGCGCGCAGATGCGCGCCGAGTACGACGTGGTGCTGATCGACAGCCGCACCGGCCTCAGCGACGTGGCCGGCATCTGCACCGTGCAACTGCCCGACCTGGTGGTCAACTGCTTCACCATGTCCACCCAGAGCATCCGCGGCGCGGCGGCGGTGGCCCGCTCCATCCGCGGCCAGCGCCTGGACGACCCGCCGCTGCTGCTGCCGGTGCCGATGCGGGTGGAGGACGCCGAACTGCGCAAGCTGGAGACCGGCCGCGACCTGGTCCGGGCCGAGTTCGCACCCTTCCTCGACCACCTCTCCGACTCGGCGGCGGCCCGCTACTGGAACACCATCGAGGTGCCGTACCGCGCCTTCTACGCCTACGAGGAGATCCTCGCCGCCTTCGGCGACCGGCCCGAGCAGGTCGGCACCCTGCTAGCCGCGTACGAGCAGCTCGCCTCGGTGATCACCGGGGGCCGGGTCACCACGATGCACCCGATGCCCGAGGAGGACCGGCGCCGCTCGCTGACCGAGTTCGAGCGCAGCCGGCTCACCGCCGAGCAGGCCGTGCTGGTCAGCTACGCGTCCGCCGACCGGCTCTGGGCCGAGTGGATCACCGACCAGTTGGAGGAGGCCGGGCTGCGGGTGGACCGCCGGGCGGTGGACGTCCCGCTGCGTGCCGGAGGGCGGGCCGAGTTCGACCGGGCCGTCGGCGGCGCCAGCCGGGTGCTGGCCGTGCTCACCCGGCACTACGCGGGCACCTCGCTCGCCGCCGAGGTGTGGAAGACCGCCTCCGGCCGGGACCAGCTCGGCGGCGGTGGCCTGCTGGTGCCGCTGCGGGTGGACGAGTCGCGGCTGCCCGTCCCGTACAGCGACCGCAGCCCCGTGGACCTCACCGACGTCGATCCGTCCACCGCCCGGACCCGGCTGCTGGAGGCGGCCGGCGCCTCGGCGGTCGCGGTCGGCGGGCGCGCGGTCGGCCGGTTCCCCGGCCCGTTCCCGGCGGTGTCCAACGTCCGCCAGCACGGCACCCCGTTCGTCGGCAGGGCCGCCCAGCTGGAGGCGCTGCGCGACCGGCTCACCGCCGCACCGGACTCGGCGACACAGGTGGTGCACGGCCTGGGCGGAGTCGGCAAGACCCAGCTCGCCGCCGAGTACGCGCTGCGCTTCGGCCGCGACTACGACCTGGTCTGGTGGATCCCGGCGGACAGCGAGGACCGCATCCGTGGCGGCCTCGCCGACCTCGGCCAGGCGATGGGGCTGGGCACCGGCGGCGGCGCCGACGCGGTCCGCCGGGTGCTCGACGCGCTGCGCCGGGGCGGCCCGGACCGGCGCTGGCTGATCATCATGGACAACGCCAACGAACCCACCCGGGGCACCAGGGCGCTTCTGCCGCAGGGCCCGGGCCATGTGCTGCTCACCACCCGCGACCAGAGCTGGAGCGAGTACGCCACCGCGACCGAGTTGAGCGTCTTCGACCGCGCCGAGAGCGTCCAGCTGTTGCGTGACCGGGTCCGCGGGCTCACCGACGGCGAGGCGACGCAGGTGGCCGAGAAACTCGGGGACCTGCCGCTCGCGGTCGAGCAGGGTGCGGCGTACCTGCGGGCCACCGCGATGCAGGTCGACCGGTACCTCGCCTCGCTGGACACGCCAGGGCTGCTGCGGATCCTCGACGGCCGGCAGTCCGCCGGCTACTCCAAGACGCTCGCCGCCACCTGGCTGGTCACCTTGGCCCAGCTCCGCTCCGAGAAGCCGGCGGCCGCCCGGCTGTTGGAACTCTGCTCGTTCTACGCGCCGGAGCCCATCCCGGTCGCCATGCTCACCGGCGAGCGCTTCGCGAGCTTCATGGCCCCGTTCGACCCGACGTTGACCGACCCGATCCTGCAGGGCCTGGTCACCGCCGAGCTGGGTCGCTACGGGCTGGCCCAGGTGGACGCGGAGAACAACTCCGTCCGCATCCACCGGCTGGTCCAACTGGTCATCCAGGATCAGCTCGACGACGCGGAGGAGGCCCGCCGGCAGGCCCAGTCGCTGCTCGCGGCGGCCAGCCCACGGGACCCGGACAAGCCGGTCAACTGGCCCCGGTACGCCGAGCTGTGGCCGCACGTGCGCCCCAGCGGGCTGCATCTGTCCACCATGGACGAGGCGCGGCAACTGGTCGTGGACATCGTGCGCTACCTCTACCGGCGCGGCGACTACGACACCAGCCGGGCGTTGGCGCAGGAGTCGCTGGCCGGTTGGCGCGACACCGACGATGACGACCCGACCAAGCTGCGGATGCGCTTCCACCTGGCGAACGTGCTGCGCGCGCAGAGCCATTTCGACCAGGCGTACGAGATCGACCGGGACGTGTACGACCGGCAGCGGCGGATCTTCGGCGAGGAGCACCTCTACACCCTGATGACCGCCCGCAGCCTCGGCGCCGACCTGCGTGCCCAGGGCCTCTACCACGATGCCGAGGCGCAGGACCGGCGCACCCTGGAGCTGAGCGTGCGCACCTTCGGCGACGACAGCGGCCGGACCCTCACCGCGGAGAACAACCTCGCCGTGTCGCTGCGGCTGGTCGGCGACTTTCGCGGTGCCGCCCTGCTGGACCAGCACATCCATGAGCGGCGGCGGGCCCGCTTCGGCGAGGAGGACCCGTCCACCCTGGCCTCGGCCAGCAACTATGGGCGGGGGCTACGGGACACGGGCGAGCTGTGGCGCTCGCACAGCGTGCTGCAACGCACCTACACCGTCCAGCAGAAGGTGATCGGCGCGGACCACCCGGAGACCCTCCGGACGGCCAAGGAGCTGGCGCTCACCCTGCGCCAGCTCGGCCGCTTCGCCGACGCGCACCGGCTGATCGAACGGACCGTGGTCCGCTACCAGCGCATCCTCGGTGGCGAGCACGCCGACACGTTGTCCGCCGAGATGGCGCTGGCCACCACCTGGTCGGCGGTCGGCGACAACCAGACCGCGCTCCGGGTGGCCCGGCGGCTGCGGGACGGCTACAACGAGGTGCTCGGCGAGACACACGCCATCACCCTGGCCTGCCTGAACAACCTCGGCGTGCTGCTGCGCAAGCAGGGCGACCACGTCCAGGCCCGGGACCTCGCCCAGCGGGTCCGCGACCAGTTGCTGGCCACCCTCGGCGAGCGGCACCCGCACACCCTGTTGGCCACCCTCAACCTCGCCAACGACCTGTTCGCCCTCGGCGACCGGGACGCCGCGCTGCTGCTGGACACCACGGCGTACGTGGAGTTGACCCGGGCGCTGGACGCCGAGCACCCGGACACCCTCTCCGCGTCGGTCAACCTGGCGTTGAGCCGGCTCGCCACGGAGAGCGAGGCGGACGCCGGGCGCGCCCTCTACGACGAGGCGTTCGGGCAGCTGGTGCAGCTCTTCGGCGGGGACAACCCGCGGGTGGTGCAGGCCCGCCAGCGGGAGCGCGCGAACGCCTACATCGAACCGGCCCTGCTCTAGTGTCCTGAGTCGGTGATTAGCTGCTGAATTCGGGTAGGCTTCGTGGTATGCCGCGAACAGGGCGCCCGAAGGCCGAGCTGGTTTTGTCCGATGTGGAGCGTCAGACTCTGATGTCCTGGTCTCGTCGGGCGAAGACCGCGCAGGCGTTGGCATTGCGGGCGCGGATCGTGTTGGCGTGTGCGCAAGGCGCGACGAACAAGGACGTTGCTGCGGCGTTGGGGGTGTGGCCGCAGACGGTGAACAAGTGGCGGGCCCGCTTCGTGCGTGACCGGCTGGAGGGTTTGGCGGACGAGCCTCGTCCGGGCGCTGCCCGCAAGATCACTGATGAGCAGGTCGAGGCGGTGATCGTGAAGACTCTGGAAGAGGCACCGATCAACAACGACACACACTGGTCAACTCGGTCGATGGCCAAGGCCGTGGGGTTGAACCAGACGGCGGTCTCTCGGATCTGGCGGGCGTTCGGCCTCAAGCCGCATCTGGTGGACACGTGGAAGCTGTCCAAGGATCCGCAGTTCATCGAGAAGGTCCGTGACGTGGTCGGGTTGTACCTCGACCCGCCGGACAAGGCCATGGTCCTCGCGGTCGACGAGAAGTCGCAGATGCAGGCGTTGGACCGTAGCGCGCCGGTCCTGCCGATGATGCCGGGTGTGCCCGGCCGGCAAACCCACGACTATGTCCGGTACGGCACCACCAGCCTCTTCGCCGCCCTGGATGTGGCCACCGGCAAGGTGATCGGCCAGCACCAGCGCCGCCACCGGCATCAGGAGTTCCTGCGATTCCTCAAGACCATCGACGCGAACACCCCGCCCGAGCTGGACCTGCATCTGATCTGCGACAACTACGCCACCCACAAGACCCCCGCGATCAAGACCTGGCTCGCCGCGCACCCCCGCTTCCACCTGCACTTCACCCCCACCTCGGGCAGCTGGCTCAACCTCGTCGAACGCTGGTTCGCCGAACTGACCCGCCGCAAGCTACGCCGCAGCAGCCACCGCAGCGTCAAAGACCTCGAAACCGACGTCAACACCTGGATCGCTGCCTGGAACGAAGACCCGAAACCCTTCGTCTGGACCAAGACCGCCGACGAGATTCTCGACAGCCTCGCCAACTACTGCACCCGACTTAACCAACTAACCAACGACTCAGGACACTAGGGGGTTGTCCGCACACCCGGCGGGGACGGCGGGGTGGCCTGGTCGAGCACGCTCACCGGACGTTCGAAGAACGTCTCGAGCACGACGATGGTCTGGGTGCCGGTGACTCCGTCGATGTCGAAGATGCCGCGCAGCACCGCCTGAAGGTCTTCGGTTGTCGCGGTGCGGATCTTCACCAGCAGCGAGGCCGCGCCGGCGATGACATGAGCTTCCTGGATGCCGGGCATGGCCGCGAGGGCGGCACAGGTGTCGCCCATCCACGTGTTGCCGTCGACCATCACGAAGGCCGACACGCCGCGGTCCACGGCGGCCGGATCGACGTCGATGGTGGTGCGGCGGATCACGCCGCGTTCGCGGAGCTTGCGCACCCGGTCGTGCGCCGAGCCCGCCGACAGACCCACCGCCTTCCCCAGCGCCGCGTAGGACTGGGTGGCGTCGTCCTGCAGGCGCGCCAACAACGCACGGTCGATGTCGTCTACCACCCAGCCGCTCCTTCAAAACATAATCCTGCAAACCAGCCTGTTGACCATACCAGGTTCGGTCCGAGTAGGCTTGGCCCGAACGTGATCGGCGAAATCTGGGAGGCATGGCGATGGTCGAGACTGTTCCGGCGGAGTTTCACCTGCTCGACGAGCGTTTCCGCTACCTGGACGGCGACTTCGTCGTCGAACGGCTGCACACGGGCGCACGCAAGACCGAGGGCCCGGCGTACTTCCCAGCCGGCCGGTACCTGGTGTGGAGCGACATCCCCAACGATCGACTGCTGCGCTGGGA
The DNA here is from genome assembly GCF_040608175.1 of Micromonospora sp. NPDC005206. Taxonomy (NCBI): domain Bacteria; kingdom Bacillati; phylum Actinomycetota; class Actinomycetes; order Micromonosporales; family Micromonosporaceae; genus Micromonospora; species Micromonospora sp. NPDC005206. Next base: position 179,559 of record NZ_JBEXHU010000001.1, on the reverse strand, counting down.
CGAGACCACCGGCGCGGTCGGCGTCTACCGCCACGCTTCGGGCTACGCCAACGGCAACACCGTGGACCGCCAGGGCCGGCTGGTCACGTGCGAACAGGGCAACCGGCGAGTCACCCGCACCGAACATGACGGCACGATCACCGTGCTCGCCGACCGCTACGAGGGTCGGCGGCTCAACAGCCCCAACGACGTCGTGGTACGCGCCGACGGCACGATCTGGTTCACCGATCCGAGCTACGGCATCCACTCCGACTACGAGGGCAACAAGGGCGAGAACGAGTTCGGCGGCGCGTGCCACGTGTTCCGCCTCGACCCGGCCACCGGCGACCTGCGGATCGTCGCCGACGATTTCTGCCGCCCCAACGGCCTGGCCTTCTCCGGCGACGAGCAGCAGGTCTACATCGTCGACACCCGGCAGGAACCGAGCCACATCCGCGTTTTCGACGTCACCGCCGACGGCTCCCTGACCGGCGGGAGGGTCTTCGCCGAATGCGATTTCGGCCGCTTCGACGGCCTCCGCGTCGACGACGCCGGGCGCGTGTGGGCCGCGTCCTGGGACGGCCTGCACTGCTTCGACCCCGACGGCACCCTCATCGGCAAGCTCCTGCTGCCCGAATCGGTCGCCAACCTCACCTTCGGTGGGCCGAAACGCAACCACCTGTTCATCACCGCCGGCGCTTCCGTGTACGCGCTGCGAGTCACCTTCAACGGCGCCCGCTACCCGGCGGCCACCGGAGGCGAGGCGAGATGAGCGACGACCGGCGCACGGCGCGGGTCATGGAGAAGCCGGGGCGTCGAGGCGCCACGTCGCCAACGCCAGCAGGTCGGCGTCGGGCACCGCCCGGTGGACCGCGCGAACCAGGTCCGGGCGGGTCGCCAGGGCAACGGCCGCGGCCGGATGCCCGGTTCGCCGGGCGGCGAGCGCCAGTCCCACCCAGGCGTCGGTGTCCCCGGGATCGCCGCTCAATCGTCGTCGGTACCCATCCAGTGCCCGCACCGGATCGCCTTCCGCGTAAGCCCGGTCAGACGGGTCCCGCATGGACGGACCAGTGTCGCCGGTCAGTAGTCGCCCACGTACCGCAGCCTCCGGTCCGGTCTCCACGGCGAGCGCCGGGGCGGCCGGGCGTGGCGCGACCATCGGCGGCGGCCCGTCGTCCGGGCGTGGCTGCTCGCGCCGCCAGGCCCGCACCGCGCGGTCGACCTCATCTGGGTGGGGGGTCAGGTTGGCCAGGCCCCAGCGCACCGCGCCGCCGTCGGCGATGTCCCGCACCGCCGCCTCGACCCGTTCGTCGACCGGCTCGCGCCAGCCGCGCAGGGTGCCCGCCATGCCGGCCACGAAGCTCCGCCCGGCGTCGGTCAGCTCCACCGCGTCGGTGAGCTGCCGGACCGCGCGGGCGGTCTGCTCCCGCCGGTACGCGAACTCGAACGCGGCGGTCACGCCCTCCGCCCGCCGGCAGCGCCACACCTCGGCCACCCCCAGGTGCGCGTACGCGCCCTGGAGTAGGGCGCCGACCGGGCGGGGGTCGAGCCGCCACGGCGCCCGGTAGCGGGCCGGCCCGCCGGGGCCGTGCAGCGGCACCAGGTCCAGCAGCGCACCGAGTTTGGTGTGTTGCAGCTCGTGCACCAGCAGCAGGGCGAGGGTCTTCGGGTCGGCCGGCACGGACAGCGCGATGGCGCCCAGCGCGTCGCGACTGGTCGCGCTCACCGCGTGCCCGGACGGCGGCGGCCGCAGCGGCACCAGCGAGCGCAGCAACCCGGCCAGCCCGTCGGCGTGGGCCGGCAGGTTGACGTGCAGCCACCGCCACGCCTGCCCGGTCAGCCGGCTCAGGTCGGCGGCAGCGTCGTCGGCGAGTCGGGGCGCGGGCGGGTGGTGGTACCGGCGCCGCCACGGGTCCTGGTCGTCGATGGTGACCTCGACGCCGGCGGCCGGGGCGATCCGCCGCGCCGGCAGCCAGCGCGCCGGCCCGTCCCGAGGGACGATCCGCACGGTGCCGTGCCGGGCGCTCACCACCGTCGGGCCGGGGGTGAGATCCACCGCGCCGCCGAGGGTGGGCAGCAGCAGCGTGCCGTCCGGGCAGGGCAGCGTCAGCTCGAAGGCGAGACCCGCCCGGGTCGCCGCGGCAGCGGCGAGCGCGGCCAGGTAGCCGGCGTCGGCGGGCCGGCCGATGGCCGCGCGCGCCCAGCCGGTGAGCGGCGGGTGCGCCAGCACCTCGGCGACCGCCGCCGGGTCGGCTCGCTCGGCCCGGGTGAGCAGCTCCAGGCCGCGCCGGGCCAGCGGGTCGTCGCCGTACGCGCGGGCGGCGGCGACCGTCAGCAGCCTGCGCCGGCCCAACTGCCCGCCGCGCAGCACGTCGAGGGCGGTGGGGTCACCGTGCCCGCCGGCCAGCCCGGCGAACTGCGTCCCGGACAGCGGCCCCGACACGGCTCACCGCCCCGCAAGCACGATCGCCCCGGCACCCACCGCCTCCGCCGCGCGGCCCGCGACCGGTGTCTGGACCGTGTCGCGCGGTGCCGCCTCGGCCGGGCCGGGCTGGGCGGCGACGCGGCGGCGCAGCGCCTCCAGGTCGGCGGCGACCACCGACCGCACGTGCCGGATCAACCGGAACAGGTCGGGGCAGTAGACCGACGGGTGGGCGAAGCCGGCGCCGTCGCGGAAGCGGTGCGCGTACAGGCCACCGCCGCAGGCGCCGACGACCGGACAGGCCCGGCAGGCCGCCCCGAGAGCCGCCAACCCGGTCGGCCGCCCCGCCAGCGACGGGTGGCGCAGCGCCTCGTCGAAGCTGTGCCGGAAGACGTCCAACCCGGTACGCATCGCCGACGTGGTGGTCGTCTTGAGGGTGTCGGTGCCCTCGATGGTGCCGTCGGTCTCGATCGTCATGATGTCCGGCTCGGCAACGCCCAGCGCCTGGGTGCCGCTGCGCCCGCCGAGCAGCACCGCGATGAGCGACTCGAACAGCCGGATCCCGGTGCGCCGGGGCGTCTCCCGGTACCAGGTGTCGAAGACGGCGATCAGCCAGTCCGCGTACGGGGTGGCGGGGTCGTCGGGGTGGCGGCCGGGCGGGGGAGTGCTCCAGTTGCCGTGCGGCAGCAACAGGTCCAGCAGGGGCGGATCGAACTCCAGCAGGCTCCGGTAGACGCTGACCGGATCGTTGGCGAGGTCGACGGTGCAGAGCAGGCCGGCGTACCGGGCCCGGTGCTCGGGTCGGGCCAGCAGGCGCAGCGCGGCGGCCACCTCGGTGAAGCTGCCCCGCCCGTCGGCGTGCCGGCGGTGCCGGTCGTTGGCCGTCCGGCCGCCGTCCACGCTCACCCCGACGTCGACGCCGTGCGTGTGGCAGAAGGCGAGCACCGCCTCGTCCAGCAGCAGCCCGTTGGTCTGCATCGTGACGTCGAGGGTGGTGCCGGCGGGCATCGCGGCGCGCAGCGTACGCACCGTCCGGTCGAGCACGGCGACGCCGGCCAGCAGCGGCTCCCCGCCGTGCAGGACCACGCGGACCCGGTCGGTGCGGTGCCGGGCGACGTGGGCGGCCAGCCGGTCGGCCACCCGGGCCACGGTGGCCGGCGCGATCACCCGGGGCCGGTCCCGCCAGCCCTGGTCGGCGTGCCGGTAGACGTAGCAGTAGTCGCAGGCCAGGTTGCAGCGCGAGTGCACCTTCAGCACCAGTTGGCGTACCCGGGGCGCGGTCGGGGCAGCCGCCGGTGCCACCTCCGCGGCAGGGCGGCGTTGGTCGGCCGACGGCGAGGCGTCGGCCGACACGGTCAGAAGCTCGACTCGAACGCGGACACGTCGCCGGGCCGGGCCGGGTCACCCTCGGTGACCAGCGTGGCCAGCACGTGGGCCAGCACACCGTCACCGGCGCCGGCCAGCAGATCCGCCAACGGCACGTCGCCGAGCCGCACCAGGGCGGCGCCGGCGGTGACGGGCGTGGGCGGTTGGGCGTGCTCAGCCACCGTGGACCGCCCCACGGTCAACGACCGGCACCTGCGTCACCGCTGCGCTCACTCCGCCTTTCTACACCATCGCGCCCGGCCCGGGATGGCGCGACACCGCAGCTCGCACACGCTGGCCACCCCGCCGTCACCTGGCGTACCACCGCCGCCGTCGTGCCGCCCCGCGACCTCGGCCGACGCGGCCGGCGTTCGGATTTCTTCCGGGCGGTCTGTCGATCCGGCCGGCGGCCGTTCGTGTGGAGGATGAGAGGTCGGCGACGGGCCGGCCGCCCCGCGAGGAGGAACGATGACTCTCTACCTGCTCAGCATCCACCAGCCGCAGGGTGAGCTGCCGCCGGAGCCGGAGTTCCTGGCCGGGGTGATGCGCCAGCTCGGCGAGTTGCGTGACGAGCTGACCGCCACCGGGTCATGGGTCTTCGGGCAGGGCCTGCACAGCCCGGAATCCGCCACCGTGCTGCGCCCCCGCGACGGCGAGGTGCTCGTCACCGACGGGCCGTTCGTCGAGGGCAAGGAGTACCTGGGCGGCATCACCATCATCGACGTTCCGGACCTGGACGCCGCCCTGGACTGGGGCCGCCGCTACGCGCTGGCCACCACCCTGCCGGTCGAGGTCCGCCCGTTCCAGGGTGGAGCCGGCGACTGACCGTGGAGAACGTGGAGTCGGTGTTCCGCGCGGAGTACGGCCGCGCGGTCGCCGTCCTGGTCCGCCTCCTCGGCGACATCGACCTCGCCGAGGAGGCCGTCCAGGACGCCTTCACCATCGCGCTGCGACGGTGGCCGCAGACCGGCCCGCCACCCAGCCCGGCCGGCCGGATCATCACCACCGCCCGGAACCGGGCCATCGACCGGCTGCGCCGGGAAGCGTCCCGGGCCGACCGGCACGCCCAGGCGGCCCTGCTGTACGCCGCCGACCCACCCGTCGAGGAGACACCGGTGAGCGACGACCGGCTACGTCTGATCTTCACCTGCTGCCATCCGGCGTTGGCCCCGGCCGCCCGGGTCGCGCTCACTCTCCGCCTGCTCGGCGGTCTGAGCACCGCCGAGATCGCCCGCGCCTTCCTGGTGCCCGAGCCGACGATGGCGCAGCGGCTGGTCCGGGCCAAGTCGAAGATCCGCGACGCGCGGATCCCGTACCGCGTTCCGCGCGACGCCGACCTGCCCGACCGGCTGCACGCCGTGCTCGCGGTTCTCTACCTGATCTTCAACGAGGGGTACACGGCCAGCACCGGACGGCGACTGGTCCGCACGGAGCTGTGCGCCGAGGCGGTCCGGCTGGCCCGACTGCTGGTCGAGCTGATGCCGGACGAGCCGGAGGCGCTCGGCCTACTCGCTCTGATGCTGCTCACCGAGTCCCGTCGGGACGCGCGGACCACCCCCGACGGCGACCTCGTTCCGCTGCCCCGGCAGGACCGGGCCCGGTGGGACGCCGCGCTGGTCGCCGAGGGACAGTCGCTGGTCCGCCGCTGTCTGCGCCGCGACCAGCCGGGGCCGTACCAGATCCAGGCCGCGATCGCCGCCGTGCACAGCGCCGCGCCGCGCGCCACCGACACCGACTGGGGGCAGATCCTCCAGCTGTACGACCACCTGCTGGCGGTGGCCCCCGGCCCGGTGGTGGCGCTGAACCGGGCGGTCGCGCTCGCCGAGGTGGCCGGACCGGCGGTGGCGTTGGCCGAGGTGGACCGGCTCGACCTGGACGGCTACCACGTACGGCACGCGGTCCGCGCCGACCTGCTGGCTCGGCTCGGCCGGGGCGGGGAGGCCGCCGTGGCGTACCGGAGGGCAGCCGCGCTGACCGACAACGCGGCCGAACAGGCATTCCTCAGCGGGCGGGCGGCGGCTCTGTCGACCGACTGACCACACCGCGCCGGCTGACAGCTCAGCGGATGCCGTGCGTCTGGATCCAGAGTTCCAGCAGCCCGAGCTGCCACAGCTTGTTGCTGCCGGCCGCAGCCTCGGCGCGGTCCGGCTCGGCGAGCAGCCGTGCCACGTACTCCGGGCGGAACAGCCCCCGCTCCCGCGCGGCCGGCGCCTGCAACGCCTCGGCCACCAGCTCCCGCACCGGCCCGTCCACGTTGCGCAGCGCCGGCACCGGGAAGTAGCCCTTCGGCCGGTCGATGACCTCGGCCGGCACCACCTCCCGCGCGACCTCCTTGAGCACGCCCTTGCCGCCCTGGGCCACCTTGTGCTCCGGCGGGCAGTGCGCGGCCAGGGTGACCAGGTCCTGGTCGAGGAAGGGGGTGCGCACCTCCAGGCCCCACGCCATGCTCATGTTGTCCACCCGCTTGACCGGGTCGTCCGGCAGCATCAGGTGGGTGTCCAGGCGCAGCACCGCGTCCAGCGCGGTCTGCGCACCGGGGGCGGCGAGGTGCTCGGTCAGCAGGTCGCGGCTGGCGTCGTGGTCCAGCGCGTACGCCGGGCCGACGATCCGGCGCAGCTCGTCGTGGTCGCGGTCGAAGAACGCGGTGGCGAACGTCTCGGCGGCGCCGTGCCGGGGCGCCTCGGTCAGTGGCTGGTGGTAGCCGTAGCCGGCGAACACCTCGTCGGCGCCCTGCCCGGACTGGGCCACCTTCACGTGCTGGGCCACCTGCTCGGAGAGCAGGTGGAAGGCGACGACGTCGTGGCTGCCCATCGGCTCGGCCATCGCCTGAACGGCGCGCCGCACGGCGGGCACCAGGTCGTCGTTGGACAGCCGGATCCGGTCGTGGTCGGTGTCGTACGCGCGGGCCACCAGGTCGGAGTAGTGGAACTCGTCGCCGGACTCGCCGCCGCGGCTGTCGAAACCGATGCTGAACGTGCGCAGGTGCCGCTGGCCGGCCTCGGCGAGCAGCGCCACGATGAGGCTGGAGTCCAGCCCACCGGAGAGCAGCACCCCGACCGGCACGTCGGCGACCAACCGCCGGCGTACCGCCGTGCGCAGCGCGTCCCCCACGGCGGCCCGCCAGTCGGCGGCGTCCATGCCGGCGTCGGCCGGCTCCCGCACGTAGTCCGGCCGCCAGTACACCTCCTCCCGGTTGCGCCCGTCCGCCTCGATCACCCGCATGGTGGCCGGCGGCAGCTTGCGTACGCCGCGCAGCACGGTCCGTGGCGCGGGCACGATGGAGTGCCAGGACAGGTAGTGGTGCAGCGCCACCGGGTCGACGCTGGTGTCCACGTCGCCGGCACGCAGCAACGCCGGCAGGGTGGAGGCGAACCGCAGCCGCCCGGGGGTCTCGGCGAGGTAGAGCGGTTTGATGCCGAGCCGGTCACGGGCCAGCACCAGCCGCCGCCGGGCCCGGTCGACCAGCCCGATCGCGAACATGCCGACCAGGTGGTCGACGAAGCGGTCACCCCAGTGCGCGTACGCCACCAGGATCACCTCGGTGTCGCTGGTGGAGTGGAAGGCGTACCCGGCGTGGGTCAATTCCTCGCGCAGCTCGGGATAGTTGTAGATGCAGCCGTTGAAGACCAGCGCCAGGCCCAGGTCCTCGCGCACCATCGGCTGGCCGCCCGCGTCGGACAGGTCGATGATGGTCAGCCGGCGGTGCCCCAGCGTCACCCAGCCGTCGGTGAACAGGCCCTCGCCGTCCGGGCCGCGTGACCGCATCGCCTCGGTCATCCGGGTGACCGCCGCCGCATCGGGCGGCCTGCCGTCGAACCGAGCCTCGCCGCTGATCCCGCACATCAGGCGGGGTGGTGAGTCAGATGGGACACCAGCGGCACGGACATCCTCCTGTCACCTCGCCCGACCGTGTCGTGGCCGGTCCCGCCTACCGGACGGGCCGCGCTGGCTACCCGGGCGCGGGGTGGGCAAACACGGCTTCATTGTTAGGAAGGGCCCCTTCCTCTACACCAGGCGTTAACAAGGTGCCCTTCCTTGCAGCTCAGCCGAGCAGGGTGCGCAGGATGCGGGCGAGCTGGTCGCGATCGGCGTCGTCCAGGTGGCCGAAGAAGCGGTCGGCCTCGGCCCGGCGGGCGGCCCGGATGGCGGCGCTGACCCGGTTGCCCTCCCCGGTGAGCGCGACCAGGGTCGCCCGCCGGTCGGCCGGGTCGGGCCGGCGTTCGACGAGCCCCCGGGTCTGGAGGTCGTCGATGACCTCGGTGGCGGAGCGGGGCGCGATGCGCAGGTGCTCGGCGATGGCGCCCGGGCGAAGCTCACCGTGCCGCGCCAGCACCCCGAGCGCCCGGGACTGGCTGGGGGTGACGTCCCATGGCGCCAACGACTCCCGCGCCTGCCGACGCAGTCGCCCGGCCACCGCCCAGAACGTCTCCGCCAGGCTCTCGTCGTCGCCGTCCGCCGTGCGCTCCGTCACGGGGAATACGGTAGCAGGGGATGCGGTTGCTACCTCATGATGAGGTAACCTCAGCAATATTCCCGACGAGAGGCAGTGCCCCTTGGAATCCACCCCCACCGGCCGCGACCGCGGCCACCGCACCGTCAGCGCCGACGAGAAGGCGCAGGCCCGCCAGGTGTCACTGCGCCGCATCGGCCGGCTCTTCACCGCCCACCGGCCCGCGCTGGCCGCCGTGACCGCGATCATCGTGGCCTCCTCGATCATCGCGATGGCCACCCCGTTCCTGCTGCGTGCCGTCATCGACCGGGCCCTGCCGCAGGGCGACGTGACCCTGCTGGTCTGGCTGGTCCTCGGCATGGTCGCGGTCGCCGCGGTGACCGCCGCCCTCGGCGTCATCCAGACCTGGATCTCCACCCGAGTCGGGCAGCAGATCATGCACCGACTGCGCACCGACGTCTTCAGCCACCTCCAGCGGCAGTCGCTGGGCTTCTTCACCCGGACCCGCACCGGCGAGGTGCAGTCCCGCATCACCAACGACATCGGCGGCATGCAGTCGGTGGTCACCTCGACCGCCACCGCCGTCGCGGCCAACCTCACCACCGTGATCGCCACCGCCGTCGCCATGGTCGCGCTCTCCTGGCAGCTCTCCCTGGTCTCCCTCGTGGTGCTGCCACCGGCGATCTGGCTGACCCGCCGGGTCGCCCGCATGCGCCGGGAGATCACCGCCCAGCGCCAGCGGGAGCTCGCCGACCTCAACGTCACCGTGGAGGAGGGGCTGTCGATCAGCGGCGTCCAACTGGCCAAGACCCTCGGCACCGGGCCCGCGCTGATCGACCGGTTCACCGCCTCGTCGGCCCGCCTGGTCGACCTGGAACTGCGCAGCGAACTGGCCGGTCGCTGGCGGATGGCCTCGATGAGCATCATCTTCGCCGCCGTACCGGCGGTCATCTACCTCGCCGCCGGCCTGCCCGGCACCGCCGGCACGCTGAGCATCGGCACCCTGGTCGCCTTCACCGCATTGCAGGGCGGCCTGTTCCGGCCGCTGATGGGCCTGCTCAACGTGGGCGTGTCGCTGACCGCCTCGCTGGCGCTGTTCGCCCGCATCTTCGAATACCTCGACCTGCCGATCGACGTGGCCGACCCGGCCGAGCCGGTCCGACTCGACCCCGCCCGGGTCCGCGGCCACCTGCGCCTGGAGGACGTCACCTTCGGCTACCCGGGTAGCGACACCGCCGCCCTCGCCGGGGTCACCCTGGACGTGCCCGCCGGCACCAGCCTCGCCCTCGTGGGCGAGACCGGCTCCGGCAAGAGCACCCTCGCCGGGCTGGTCAGCCGGCTGCACGACCCGACCGCCGGCCGGGTCACCGTCGACGGGGTCGACCTGCGTGACCTGCGCCTGGCCGACCTGGCCGCCATCGTCGGCGTGGTCAGCCAGGAGACGTACCTGCTGCACACCACCGTCCGGGAGAACCTGCGTTACGCCCGGCCGGACGCCACCGACGCCGACATCGAGGACGCCGCCCGCGCCGCCCAGATCCACGACCTGATCGCCGGCCTTCCCGACGGGTACGACACGGTGGTCGGCTCGCGCGGCCACCGGTTCTCCGGCGGTGAGAAGCAGCGGCTGGCCATCGCCCGCACGCTGCTGCGGGACCCGCGCATCCTGGTCCTCGACGAGGCCACCAGCGCGCTGGACACCGAAACCGAACGGGCCGTGCAGCGGGCGTTCGACGTGCTCGCCGAGGGGCGCACCACGATCACCATCGCGCACCGGCTCTCCACAGTGCGCGACGCCGACCAGATCGCGGTGCTGGACCACGGGCGGATCGTCGAGGCTGGCACCCACGACAGCCTGCTGCACCGCAACGGCCGCTACGCCACCCTGGCCGCCTGACTCACAACCGTCTCGAAACCGTCGCTAAAACCGTCTCGTTATTCGGCGTCCAGGTGGCGGTAGACGGTGGCCCGCGAGACGCCCAGGGCGGCGGCGATGGCGTCCACCGAGTGGGTGCCCGCCGCGTGCATCCGCCGGGCCACCTCGACCTGCTCCCGGCCCATCGCCCGCGGCCGGCCCGGTCTCCGCCGACGGTCACCCGCGTCGGTGCCAAGGGTCGCATCCGGCGAGCGCCCGGACCCTGAGGCCGCGCCCGCCGGGACCGCAGCGGCCGCCGCCGGCCCCGCCAGCAGGCGGCGTACGCCGTCGAGCATGTCGGCGCGCAGCACCTCGTCGGGCACGTCGGTGAAGAAGACGATCGGGTCGCTGCACGTGGCGACCGCCTGCACCGCCCGGACCCGCTCCCGGCGCCCGGCGTCCGGTCCGGCGATGAGGTCGTTGGCCCGCATCGCGATCCCCATCAACCGGTGGTACGTGTCGTTCCGCCCGACCAGCGCGATGTCGTGGAAGAGCATGCCGAGCGGCCGGCGGTGGGCGAGCATGGTGTCCACCCAGCCCTCCAGCACCGTCCACCGGGCCTGCTCCGTGGGCTGCGCCTGGGCCGCGTCGAGCAGCGCCTCCAGGTCGGCCAGCAGCGGCTCGACCAGCGCCGCCAGCAGGTGCTCCTTGGCCGGGAAGTGGTACAGGATCGCGGCTTTGGTCAACCGCAGCCGTTCGCCGATCTGCCGCAGCGAGGTGCGCTGGTAGCCGTGTTCGGCGAAGAGGTCGAGCGCGGCGCGCAGGATCCGGCTGCGGGTGTCGTCCGCGGGATCGGCGGTCATGCCGGCCAGCCTAACCGGCGTCCTGACCCGGTGGCTGACGTCACCGTTGATTGTGCTGACCGACGGTCAGTACAGTGGGGACGGTCGACGCATCCAATAGTTGGAGGGGCGATGCCCGTCATCTCGATCGACAACCTGGTCAAGACGTTCGGCGGCATCCGGGCACTCGACGGGCTCGACCTGCGGGTCGAGGCGGGGGAGGTGCACGGCTTCCTCGGGCCCAACGGATCCGGGAAGTCCACCACCATCCGGATCCTGCTCGGGCTGCTCCGCCGCGACTCCGGCGAGGCGCGGGTGCTCGGCGCCGACCCCTGGCGCGACGCGGTGCGCCTGCACCGCCGGTTGGCGTACGTGCCGGGCGACGTCAGCCTCTGGCCGAACCTCTCCGGCGGGGAGGCGATCGACCTGCTCGGCGAGCTGCGCGGCGGCCTCGACCGTCGTCGCCGCGACGAGCTGCTGCAACGCTTCGATCTGGACCCGACCCGCGGGTGCCGCACGTACTCCAAGGGCAACCGGCAGAAGGTCGCCATCGTCGCCGCGTTCTCCTCCGACGTGGAGCTGTACGTGCTCGACGAGCCGACCTCCGGCCTCGACCCCCTCATGGAGGCGGTGTTCCAGGACGAGGTGCGGCGGATCAAGCAGGCCGGCGCCACCGTGCTGCTCTCCAGCCACGTGCTCGCCGAGGTCGAGGCGCTCTGCGACCGGGTCAGCATCATCCGCGAGGGTCGCACCGTCGAGTCCGGCAGCCTGGCCGAGCTGCGCCACCTCACCCGCACGGCGGTGATCGTCGAGACGGCCCGCCCGGTGACCGGCCTGGACGCGCTGCCCGGCGTGCACGACGTACGCGAGGTCGACGGGCGTACCCACCTGGAGGTCGAGCCGGCGCACCTCGACCAGCTGCTCGGGCAGCTCATCCACTTCGGCGTCCGCGCCCTCACGAGCACCCCGCCCACCCTGGAGCAGCTGTTCCTGCGCCACTACGGCGACGGCCGCGCCACCGCCGACCCCGAGTCGGCGCAAGTCCAGCAGGCCGGTGTCCGGTGACCGCCCTCACCGGCACCCGCCGGCTGGCCCGGCTCGTGCTGCGCCGCGACCGGATCCGCCTCGCGATCTGGGTGCTCGGCACGCCCCTGCTCGGCTATGCCCTCGCCGGCAGCGTCGCCGGCATCTACCCCGACGAGGCGGCCCGTCAGGGCTACGCCGCCACGTCCGCGTCCAGCCTGGTCGCCCGGGCCTTCAACGGCCCCATCGCCGGCACCGACGTCGGTGCGGTGGTGGTCGCCGAGACGTACGTGACGCTGGCCCTGATCATCGCGCTGCTGAGCACCTTCGCGGTGATCCGGCACACCCGGCAGAACGAGGAGACCGGGCGCGCCGAGCTGCTCGGTGCCTCGGTGGTCGGCCGGTACGCGCCGCTCACCGCCGCGCTGCTGGTCGTGGTCGCGGCGAACGTGGCGGCCGCGGCGCTGCTCGCCGTCGCCCTCACCGGCGCAGGTCTGCCGCTGGCCGGTTCCGTCGCGGCGGCCGGCGCGGTCGGCGGCGTCGGGGTGGCCTTCACCGGCGTCGCCGCGGTCACCGCGCAGGTCTCGGTCAGCTCCCGGGGCGCCAACGCGCTCGCCGCCGCCGTCGTCGGGCTCTCCTTCGTGCTGCGCGCCGCCGGCGACGTGCTCGGCGACACCAGCGCCGACGGCACCCGGGTGGAGAGCGCCTGGCCGTCCTGGCTCTCCCCGCTCGGCTGGGGCAACCAGGTGCGGGCCTTCGGCGGGGAACGCTGGTGGGTGCTCGCCCTGCCCGTCGCGCTGCTGCTCGCCGGGGTGGCGCTGGCGTACGCCCTCGCGGAGCAGCGGGACCAGGGCGCCGGGCTGGTCGCCCCCCGGCGCAAGCCCGCGAACGGTGCGGCGTGGCTGCTCAGCCCGGCCGGGCTGGCCTGGCGGATGCAGCGCGGCACCCTGCTCGGCTGGGCGGTCGGCATCGCCGTGCTCGGCGTCTCGATGGGCGTCGCCGCCGACGAGTTCAACGCCATGATCGAGCAGAATCCGGCCGCCGCCGAGGCGATCAACGCGATGGGCGGGGGAGCCGACCTGGTCGACGCGTACCTGGCCGCGATGCTCGGGCTCTTCGCCCTGACCATCGGGGCGTACGTGGTGCAGGCCCTGCTCCGGGTACGCGGCGACGAAGCCGACGGGGTGCTGGAGGCCGCCCTCGCCACGGCGGTCAGCCGTACCCGATGGCTCGGCACCCAGGTCCTCGCCGCGGCGCTCGGCGCGCTCGCCCTGCTGCTGCTCGCCGGCCTGACCACCGGGCTCGGCTACGGCCTGGTCACCGGCGACCCGCTCGGCGAGGCCATCGCGCTGGGTGGTGCCGCGCTGCTGCGGCTGCCGGCCCTGCTCGTGGTGGCCGGGGTGGTGACCGCGCTCTTCGGCCTGCTGCCCCGCCTGTCGGTGGTGCTCTCCTGGACGGCGTTGCTGGTCTTCCTACTCCTGGGGCAGCTCGGCGCGGTGCTGGAGCTGCCGCAGGTCGCGCTCAACGTCTCGCCGTACACCCATGTGCCGTCCGTGCCCGCGGTCGACCCGGCGGTGCTGCCTCTCGTGGTGCTCGCCGCGGTGGCGGCGGCGCTGCTCGCCGTCGGCGTCGCCGCCTTCCGCCACCGCGACGTCCCGAGTTGACCTGCTCTTCGTGATCGTTGGCAGCTGAGCAACTCGACACGCCGACGCCTTCCCCGCTGAGCTGCCACCGATCGGTGCGGCTAGCAGAAATCGAGCGGCGAGGGGCGTCGTCCACAGGTTGGTGGGTGTGCACAGGGGCAGGGGTGACTGGTTGCGGGAGGTTGGCGTGGGGCTGCACGGTTCGTGGCGTGAACTCGGTGCTTCGGGAACTGGTGGAGTTGGGCGCAGGGCTGGTGACGCGTGGAGCGGCCACGCAGGTGGTGCCACAGTGGACGCTGGATCAGGCGTGCCGTAACGGTGACCTGGTGCGGGTGTTGCCCGAGGTCTTCGTGGCGGTGCACCTGGTCGATGGTCGCTCCGATGGTCCTGCCCTGAGTCGGCTCGACCCTGCCCTGGGGCAGCGTGCGGCTCTCGCCTGGGCTGACGGCCGCGGCGCACTCAGTCATCTCAGCGCGCTGGGCGCGTGGGGACTGTGCCCGCAGGCTGTCGGTGACCTGGTGCACCTGAGCACACCGGCGAGCGCCAGCCTGCGCACCCGACCCGGACTGGTCGTGCATCGGCGCCGGGATTTCGTCATCAGCCCGCCGCACGTGGTGATCCGACGCGGACTGACGGTCACCCGGCTCGAGCAGGCCCTCATCGACTCATGGCCGGCGTTGCCGCACAGCGAGCGGCGGGCACCGGTGATCCAGGCGGTCAACAATTGGTTGACCACGCCCGAGCGGTTGGCCGAGGCCCTGGATGGTGCGCCGAAGCTGGTCGATCGGGCAGCGCTGCGAAGGCTGCTGACCAGGCTCGCCGACGGCTGCCGCAGCCCGCTGGAGATCTGGGGGCACGAGCACGTCTTCACCGGCCCGGGCATGCCGGCGTTCCGCCGACAGGTGCCCATGCGCCTCGGGCGACGCACCATCTACCTCGACATGTTCGCCGAGCGGGAGCGGGTCAACATCGAACTCGACGGGGCCGCCACCCACGGCGACCCCCACCAGCGGGAGATCGACCTGCGCCGGGACGCCTTGCTGGCGACCACCGGGATCCTGGTGGTCCGCTTCGCCCACCGTCGCCTGGTGCGCGAGGTCGCCGCGGTACGCCGCGAAACCTTGGCCATCCTCGCGACCCGCATCTTCCGGGGCTGATGACTCGGGCATCCGCGCCGGCCAGCGCGTTGGACCCATAACTTGCACAAGTGGAAAGTGTTCGCCTATGCTTTCCGCCATGGAAAGTATTGGTGTGGAGGAGCAGCTCACAGCGGCCGAGCGCGGTGCCGCCGCGCCCTACGTGAACTATCCGCCCACCCCCTGGTGGTACGCGCCCTCCGTTGGCGCCTGGGCCGCCGCCATGATCGGCACGTTCGTCTGGTGGCGTGAGAATGCTGTCCTGTTCGTGGCGTCGCTCGCCGTCCTGATCGCCGTCGAGGCCCTGTTCGTCGTCTGGATGCGGCGTCGGCACGGCGCGCTCCCGATGCCGGGCAAGGGAACGCCGCCCACCGAGATCGCCGCAGTGTGGCGCGAATACGTTGCTGCCCTACCCGTGGTCACTCTCGTCGTCGGGCTCGTCTGGTGGCTGGTCGGCGTCCCGGCTGCCGCCGGGGCGGCATTCGTCCTCGTGACGGTAGGCCTGGCCGTCTACGAGCGGCGGTATGCCGCGGCTGCCGCCAGGACGCGGGCACGCCTGCGATGATCGACGGACTGGACCCGATCATCCACGTGCCCAAGCGCCTAGCGGCCATGGCCGTCCTGGCCAACGCCCCTTCGGTCTCGTTCCGGTTCCTGAAGGACCACCTGCAGATCACTGAGTCGGATCTGTCCAAGCAGATGTCAACGTTGGAGGCGGCTGGTTATGTCGCCTCGACGAAGGTCGGTCGTGGCCGTGGGGGCAGTACCACCTATCGGATAGTCGAGGCCGGGCAGAAGGCCTACGAACAGCACTGCGCGGCACTGAGAGCACTGATCGGCGACGCATAGCGTTCGTGTGCGGCACACCGGGTAGGGGCTGGCGGGGCTTGTTCCGTGCTGGCAGCCTCGGCGGCGTGGGCACCCTTCTGACGCAGCTTCCGGCGCTCCTCGGCGTACTGGTCGGCACCCTGGGCACGATCCTCGCCACCTCGTTGGCCGACCGGGCGCGGTGGCGGCGGAGCCAGAGCGTCCGCTGGGACGAGCGGCGGCTGGACGCGTACGTTGACTACGCGCACGCCATCAAGGAGAGTCACGCCATCGCGCTGCGGATGACGGCCGACCACCGGCCGGGATCGCACAGCCACCCCATCGACCGCGAGGACGGCCTGGCTCGGCTGGCCGAGGCGGACGCCCGACGCACGATCGTCTGGGAGAACCTGCTGCTGCTCGGCGACGAGCCGACGGTCGTCGCTGCCGCCGGTTGGCGGGACGCGGTCTGGCAGGTCGAACGGCTCGCGAGGGGGATCGTCGATGCGCCGCAGGACATCTCCGAGCTGCTCACCCGGGTCAACGAGGCCCGCGACGGCTACTACCGGGCGGCCCGGCAGAGTCTCGGCGTCCGGGGTGGATCGGTGGAGCAGTCAGCGGCACTGCGGAAGGCACTGCTTGGCAGCTCGGGTCGTGACGTCCGAGCCGCCTGAAACGGCTGCCAACTGGCTGCACCGTCGACGAGGCGGCGGCGTCATGGCGCCCGGCAAGGCCACCCCGAGGACGCAAGGCCGAGGGATGAGATGGGCCAGTCAGGGTCGGGAAGGGCGGCGGATCAGGGGCTGGGGCGGTTCGGCTGGGGTGGGATGAAGGGGGAGGGGATCGGGTCGGTGGGGTGTGTGGAGCGGTGGTGAAGGAGTTCGCTGATCCAGCGTGCGGCCTCCTTCTGCGCGGTGAGCATGTGGTCGCGGGCGTCGGCGAAGTCCTGGTCGCCGGTTACGTTGGCGTGTTGGGCCAGGATCTCCGCCCAGCGCCGGCTCAGCTCCTCGGCGTATCGGGCCCGCCGAAGCTGCTCGTCGAACTGGTACTCGAGTTTGACCAGCCGGTCGATGTGCGGCTGGAGCGCCGGCATGATCCGCTCGTCGAGCCGGACGGATGCGTCGGGTTGGCAGGTGATGACGATGTCGCCCCGCTGGTAGCGCCAGACAGGGTCGTCGGCGAGCGCCCGCTGCAATGCCAGTTCGAGGTCTCCTGCCCGGTTCGGCGCCAGGTCCCGGGCAGCGTCGGCGGCGAGCCGGGTCAGCCGCTGGATCGCGTTCGGCTGGAAGTACCGCACGTACCAGCTCAGCACCTCGGCCCGCAGGCTCTTCGGCGACGACCAGGCGAAGGTGGCGCGGACGTAGAAGGAGTACACGTACCCGCGGGCTGGAACCGCGATCAGCCGCGGCACGTGGCGCTGCTCGACGAGCGGGCCGGATGGCGCCGTTGCTGCGCCGGGCCCCACGGGCGCCTCGTCCTGGAGCGCGGCGACCAGTCGGTCCCAGGTCCGCGTCCACCAGCGCCAACCGGTGACGCTCGCGTCCCGGGTGACGATCAGCCCGCGGGTACCCCATTGTCGCCACCGATCCGCGGGCTTCGGCGTCCCGTCGGGGGCGTCCGTCATGCCACCCCTCCATCGTCACGGATCTCCATCTCACGCTAACAACCCGTGACCGATATGTCCGCCGCCACGCCGCCACGAGCCCGCACCGCTGCGCCAGCGAAAAGACGGATTGCCCGGGGGTTCACCGAACATTGTGGAGCAGTTTGCGCGCCGAGGACTGTTGCCGGGGGACTGTCAACGATGAGACTGGTTCCGATCCGACAGTGATGCGGATCGATGGATCGGATGGTCTGGAGGCAGCCTGTGTCCACCCTCGTGTCCCCGCTGGCCACGCTCGGCGCGATCCGCCGGCGTACCACCACCCTCGCCCTGCTCCTCGCCATGGTCGCGGCCGCTCTGGTCGGCCCGTCCGTGGTGGCCCCCCAACTGACCGACTCCGCCTCGGCGGCGGTCTACAGCTCCTGCACCATCAGCCGCTGCGCGGATGCCCGTACCGCCCGTTCGGGATGGTCCGCCAAGGGCTTCCCGACCATCCGCGCCTGGTATTCCTGGAGTGGCGGCAAATCCAACTTCGCCGGCGGCCGGTTCTACAACTACGAGGGTCAACTGCCCACCAACGCCACCTATTACGAGTACGACGTGTACCCGCGGACCCAGGGCGCCGCCCGGGACGCGTACCGGATCGTGGTGAACCGCAGCACTGGGGTCACCTGGTTCTCGCCCAACCACTACACCGACTTCTACCGGCTCTGACCGACCCGGGGCCGGCTGGTCACCGCGGCCGGTCCCGCCGTCAGCTCAGGCCAGATCAGGAGGTACGGGAGATGGTCGACCAGGACGGTGGTCGGACGCCCGATTGGCTGACCGTGTGCCGGGGCGGCGCCCCGGAGGTACCCGGCGCGTCGGTGCTGGCCGGTGGGGCGAGCCGGACCCGGCCCGCGTTCTTCGCCGCGTTGACCGACGCGCTGGCCCTGCCGGCCCACCTGGGCAGCACCTGGGACGCCCTCGCCGATGTGCTCCGGGACCGGCTGGACGCCGGCCCGCTCACCCTGTTGATCAACGACGCCGGCCAGCTGCTCGCCGACGAGCCGGCCGGCCAGTACGCCCTGCTGCTCGCCGTTCTCGGCGACGTCGCCACCACCGCACCGCATCCGCTACGCGTCGTCCTGCACGAAGCCTCGCTCTCCTGACCACCACCTCACGGAGGGCGGCCGGGTCGGGGTGCGTATGGCCCAACGAGCGTTATGACTCAGAGGTATAAGAATGACTCTGAGTCATAACGCTTCTCGGCAACACCGCGGCCCGGTCACGCCGCCCCGCTGTGCGGCTGCGTACATCCCGACAGTCGGGGTCGCTCCGGGGCGCGACGGTGGCGGTGACGGTCGGGTGACGCGCCCTTCGCGATCCTCGTGCCGAGCCGGGCACTGTGCACCGGCGCGGGCAGCGGGGAGGCCGGTGCGGTGGACTTCGTCGACGGGGTGCTGGTGCGGTTGGCCGATCCGGGCACCCGCGCCGCGGTCTTCGACGACGCGTCGCTGGCCCACCTGGTGGAGGCCGCGTACGACACCGAGGCGATGCCGGTCGGGCCTCCGTACGCGGCGGTCTTCGACGAGCTGACCCTCGGTTTCGCCGCCGCCCCGGTCACCCTGGCCGAGGGGGAGTGGCTGGGCTCCGGCGGCACCACCCGGACCGAGCTGCGGGTAAGCCTGCACGGTCTCGGTGGCTCGGCGCTGCGCATCGACGCGCTCTGGCGGGGCAGCCTCGTGGTGCGGACCAGCGCCGCCCGGGACCGGGTCGAGGACCTCGACGTCGCGGTTCCCGCCTTCGACGTCGACCCGCAGATCATCGCCGACCTTGGCGCGCTGCCGGCCGACCCGGCGCAGCTGGAGACCGAGCGCCGGACCCGGCTGGTGACCCGGCTGCGGGCCGGGCTGCACCAGCCCGCCGCGTTCACCGACGTGCACCTGGACCGGCTGCTCGCCGGCGTGGGCGCCGCCAACGCCGGTGACCTGGTGGCGCGGATGCGCGGTCAGGCCGCCGGCGCCACGGTCAAGCTGCGCTACGCGGCCCCGCCGGCCGCCCCACCGACCCCGCGCCCGCTGCCGTTCGCCGCCGCCGTACTGGTCCGCGACCGGGGCTTCTCCCTGGCCGACCTGCTCGTCGAGACCCGCCTGGTGCGGGCGCGCGCCGAGGAGTTGGGGCTGGACGTGCCCGCCCCGGACGCCGTCCGGCGGCGGCACCGGGTCGTCGCCGTCTGGGTGGTTCCCATCGAGACGTTCGACGACGACGGCTGGCCCGGCGGCGACAGCGGCACCGACGCGCAGCGGCGGGCCGCCCGGTTCGCGCGGGCCGGCCAGTGGCTCGCCCGCAGTGGCATCGGACTGGCCGCCGTGAACACCTGAGACTCCCGGCCGCAGGACGCCGCAGCGGCCGGGAGCCGCCTACCGACCGCAGCAGCAACTCCGTCCGGGAGGACCCGTGGCACCGACAGCAGCATTCCCGTTCATCGAGGTCCGGATCGTGCCGCCACCGGCGCCGCTGGCCCAGCGCTCGCCGGGCGTCATCGCCGTGGTGGGCAAGACGCCCGGGCGGCGCTGGCCCGCGCCGGGATCAGCACGCTCGGCAAGCTGGCCGAAGCGCCGACCGAGCAGGTCCTCGCCATCATGAAGGAGGCCCAGGTGCGCGCCGACGTCGGAGACGCCGCGGAGTGGACCGGCTACGCCCAGACGCTGAGCAAGCTGCGCTGAACGGCCGGTACCGACTCCGGCGAACGGTTGCTCCACGCCGCTCGCCGGGTCGGTGTGACGACACAGCGCTGGCGCGTCGACCGTCCACACCCGAGCGTGGAACTGCCACGGTACGATCGGGTGCGAAAGGGCGCAGGCATGGTTGTTCACGAGGTAACACACGACCTCCGCGCCGGCGCACCCGAGGCCGACGCGGGGCCGCCTCCCCGGTACGCGTTGCGCCTGCTCGGCGGGTTCGGGTTGGAACGCGAGGGTCGGCCGGTGGCGGTGCCGCAGGGCGCCCGTCGGCTGCTGGCCTACCTAGGGGTACGCCAGCGGTGCGCCCGCGCGGAGGCCGCCGGCACGCTCTGGCCCGGCTCGCACGAGGAGCGGGCCCGGGCCAACCTGCGCACCATGCTGTGGCGACTGCACCGGGTCACCCCCGAGCCGCTGCTGGAGGAGGACGACCGGCTGTCCCTGGCCGCCGGGGTGACCAGCGACGTGGCCGCCCTGGGTGCGGCGGCGGCCGCGCTGCTGGCCGGCGGGTCGCCGGTGAGCGCCGGCGACGGAGTGCCGGCGTTGGCGACCGGCGAGCTGCTGCCGGGTTGGTACGACGACTGGGTCCTGACCGAGCGGGAACGGCTGCGCCAGACGCAGCTGCACGCGCTGGAGGCGCTCGCCGAGCGGCTCACCGCGCAGGGCCGGTTCAGCGAGGCCGTGCAGGTGGCGTTGACCGCCGTGCAGTTGGAGCCGCTGCGGGAGAGCGCCACCCGGACGCTGATCGCCGTACACCTGGCCGAGCGGAACATCAACGAGGCGGTACGCCGATTCGAGCTGTTCCGTGCGGACCTGGGCCGGGAGCTCGGCGTCGCCCCGACACCCTGGCTGGCGCACCTGGTGCGGAGCGGTCTGCACTCGGATGAGGGCGCATCAGTGGAGCCAGCCGGGCGGGTCGCACGGTAGTCGATCACCCGGACCACGCGGTCCGCAGACGGACGAGGCGGGGACTCGCGGCAGACCGATATACCTCACGGGTATATCTATGACTCAGAGGTATATCGCCATCGGGCGCACCCCGCCCCGGATTCGACGCTGATCCGCCGGCCGCGAGGTGGTGCACCGCGAGCCCCGACCGGGCCGATGAAGGCGATGCCGGCCGGTCAGTTCGGGTGGACGGGCTGGTCCAGGATCGCGCTGAACCGCTCCTCGGCCAGGTCGAGCTGACTGAAGATGTGTCGCTTCACCGCTTGTGAGAGCGGCGTGTCGGGCCGGCCGATCAGGTCGCGGAAGAGCGGCACCAGTGGCCGGTACTTGATCGCCGAGGAGACGACCTTCGGCCCGACGGTGTGGATCACGCCCACCCCGTTGTCGGTGAAGTCCGACACCTTGATCACCCGCGCCCAGGGCTCCCGGTCCAGGCTGACCCTCAGGTGCTCGCGGTACTGCGTGTTGCGGTCGCGCTGCGGGTCGTACACCGGGTTGGTGACGGCGGCGACCAGCGTCGCCACCCGCGGCCCGAACCGGGTGGCCAGCGTGGCCAGCGCTCCCGCGCGCGGGTCGCCGCCCCCGTCGGCCAACTCGGCCGGGTGGTCCTCGACGGCGTCGTGCAGCAACCCGGCGACGATCACGTCGACGTCGCGCACCTGGTAGTGGTGCATCAACCGGATGGCCACCCGCAGCAGGTGGTTGAGGTACGGCTCGCGAACCCGCCGGTCGTCGCGGTGCAGGTCGGCGGCCAGGTCGAGCGCGGCGGTCAGCCGGGCCCGGGCGGCGTCGTCGAACTGGTGGATCTCCAACCGGAAGCGTTCCAGCAGGCCCGGTTCGCCGTGGATCTCGGTGATCGCGTGCATCGGCATGCTGCCCAGGTGCGGCGGGAAGTCCATGCGTCACTTATAGCCGATCTTCACCAGGTTGATGGTCCCGTGCGTCGCCGACCCGACCGCACCGGACCGGGCCGACGCCGTGCGGGCGTCGACCCGGTCGTGGGGGCGGTCGGGGTCAGCCGGTGATCCGTCCGGTGCCGGCGCCGGCGGTCACCGTCGCCTTGACGCCGCTCGCGGCGTCCATCGTGTACGGGTAGGGAATGACGGCCACCGAGCCGGCCGTCTGCGGGGTGCCCGAGTTGACGAACTGGTTGTTGCGGGCCACCAGGTTGCCGGTGGGGGAGGAGCCCTCGCCGACGTGCGTGGGGTCGGTCATGTTCTCGAAGTAGTTCCCCTCGACCAGCACGCCGGCGCCGTTCGTGGTGGCGATGCCGTAGCTGTAGGACGGGTTGGCCGTGTTCACGTAGTAGTTGTTGTACACGTGCACCGGGTTGCCGAAGCGCACCCGCGGGTTGCGCTGGAAGCAGTTGCTGAACGCGTTGTGGTGGTAGGTCACCTTCAGCCGGCCGGTGTCCTCGCCGGAGTTGCTGTCGCTGTGCCCGACGAGCGAGCACTTGACGTGGTCGTGCAGCCTGTTCCAGGAGACGGTCACGTAGTTCGAGCCGTGCGTGATGTCCAGCAGACCGTCGTAGTAGTCGGTGCCGCTGGTGGTGTCGCTGGACAGGTCGTTGTGGTCGATCCAGACGTTGGTGGCGTTGTCCATGTGGATGGCGTCACCGTTGCCGACCCCGGCCCGCACCCTGGAGATGTTCAGGTTGCGGACGATGACGTTGCTGACGTCGCGCAGGTTGAGCCCGCAGCCGGACCATCCGGAGCTGGCACCCACTCCGATGATCGTCTTGTTCGAGCCGCTGCGGATCTCCGTCGAGCAGCTGAAGGTGCCGTTCACCCGAACGGTCGCCGGCGCGTCGCCCTGCAGCGCGACGGCGCTGGCCAGCGCCGTCGCGCTGGTGACGGTCACCGTGCCGCCGCCGGCACCACCGGTGGTGCCGCCGTTCTGGGTGGCCCATCCGGCCAGTCCGGTCTGCGGCGGGGTGGTGGGCGGCGGGTCGGTCGGTGGCGGGTCGGTGGGCGGTGGCGTGGTGGTGGGCGGGGTGGTCGGTCCGCCGCCGGCGCCGTCCACCGCGACGTCGTCGAAGACCGCGCTGGCGTACGCGGTGACCAGCGCGATCCGGCCGGCCGCGTACGCGGTGTCCGTGCCGGCGCCGACCTGCGCGCCGTTGACGAAGCCGCGCACGGTGCTGCCGGCGGTCTCCAGGCGCAGCGTGTACCAGGTGCCGGTGGTGACGGTGAGCGCGGTCGAGCCGAGCACGGTGATGGAGCTTCCGTTGACCACCTGGAGTTCGGCCCGGTTGGCGTTGGTCAGCGCGAGCCGGTACATCTTCGTGGCGCTGCCGGAGCGGGCGGCCAGCGCGACCAGCCGGTTGGCGCCGCTGAACGACAGGGGCTTGACCCGCGCCTGGACCTGGTAGTCGGTCCAGCTCGTCTGCCCGGCGAACGCCCGGGCCAGTTCGCTGCCGGTGTTGGCCTGTCGGTAGGCCGGCGTGCCGTCGGTGACCACCGACCAGTCGCCGCCGGACTTGGACCAGCCGTCGGCGTTGCCGTCGTCGAAGGTGTCGCCGAACAGGGTGGCCGCCCGGGCGCCGGTGGTCACGCCGGCGGCGAGCGCGACGGCCGTGAGGCCGGCGCCGGCCGCGGCCAGCGCCGCTCGGGGTAGGTGCGGGATGCGCACGGGATCTCCTCGGGGTGGGGTGGGGTGGGGTGGCGGCCGGTCGGTCAGACCGGCAGCCGGTCCGCGCCGGCGAGCGGGCCGACCAGGAGCGGGACGAGCGGCGCCGGCAGGACCGGGCCGCGGCGCAGGGTGGGCGTCCAGCCGGCGTCGGCGCCCAGGTCGGGGTCGTGGCCCGCGTTGTACGCCGCCAGCAGGTCGACCGGCCGGGCCGGGCCGCCGCCCTGGCGGACCCAGGTGCCCCGCTCGGTGAGCGCGGTGCCGCCCCAGTCGTACAGCAGGTCGCCCGGGTCGACCGCCGCGTCCAGGGTGAAGAAGTTGTCCTGGGCGTACAGCGCGGACTGCACGCCGACGCCGAGCGCGTACTGGAAGTCGTCCCCGCCGAGCCGGTAGTGGTTGTTGTAGACGTCGACCTGGCCGAAGCGCACCCGCGGCAGCCGTTGCAGGACGCCGTCGAACAGGTTGTGGTGCAGGGTGACCTTCAGCCGACCCACGTCCGGGCCGACCGTGTTGGACGACCCGATCAGCATCAGCTTGTCGCGCCCGATGAAGCGGTTCCAGGAGGCGGTGACCAGGCTGGCCGTGTGCGTGACGTCCAGCGAACCGTCGTGCACCTGGTACGGCCGTCCGAAGTGGGTAGGCTGGGCGCTGTCCGGGTTGTCGCCGTCGGTGAAGGTGTTGTGGTCGACCCAGACGTGCTCGCTGCGGCGTACCGAGATCTGGTCGTACTGGCTGTTCCAGTTGCCGGCCTCGCCGTCGGTCGGTGACCAGGCGGGGAAGCAGTCCCGGGCGTCCACGAAGGTCAGGTTGCGGACGATGACGTTCGACGCCCGGTCGATCATGAGGGTGAGCCCGGTCAACCGGGCGCCGCGCAGCCCGACGATCGTGGTGTTGGAGCCGACGTTGAGCTGGGTCTGCCGGGTCTGGCTGGCCACCGAGCGCACCCGGGCCTCCTCCAGTGGCCCGGCCGGCGGCACCCGGCCCCACACCGCCGGGTCGTACGCGGCCAGGTAGGCGTCCAGCCGGTACTCCGGGTCGGCCAGGTCCGCGCAGCTCAGGGGCGTGCCGTCGGGCCCCTCGAAGCCGTCGACAGCGCCGTCCACGTAGATGAGTTTCGGGGTGGCGTCGGTGGCGTTGCTGGCGTTGTCGCCACCGAGCGCGGCGACCAGCTCGGCCCGGCTGCGGACCACCCGGGTCCGCTCGGGGGTCGCCGCCGAGCCGCCGGTGGTCCCGGTGCCCTCGGCCGCCCAGCCGTCGCGTTCGGGCAGCACCTGCCGGCCCAGGTGGTGGGCCGCCCGGGACAGCCGGTCGGCGGCGCCTGAGGGGTCGGGGCGGGGGGCGGCGCCGGCCGGAGCGGCACCGAGCAGGAGGGCGGTCACCGCAGCGGCGGTGAGGACTCTGCGCATCGATTCTTCCCGTTCGCTGGTGGTGGTTCGGCAGTCACCAGGAACGGTAGGTTCATAGATTTATGAGAGTCAATATGTGATGTGTGCAGGAATGTTGCAGTTGTCGGGCTCGACCGGCATTGCCCCGACCGTCGCGGGTCGGGTATCCGGGGATCCGTCCGATGCGGCCCGAACGAGTCCGGGCGGTGTTTGCACTCCGGTTGCCGTCGCCTCCTATCCCGCCAGCTCCGCGCGGTACGCCGGCACCGCCCACGGCACCGCCAGCTCACCCGGCAGCAACCCCCGCTCGGCCGCCCGGCGCAGCACGTCGACCACGTCCCGCAGGTGGCGTACCCGCTCCCCGCCGTCGCCCACCACGGAGACGAGTTCGCCGTCGAGCAGTCGGGGCTCCGGCGCGGCCCGCAGCGCGTCCAGCAGCGCGGTGAACGGGGCGGTACGGGTCAGCGGCGCGATCAGCGGCACCCCCACCGGGTCGGCCCGGTGGGCGAGCAGGTTCTCCAGCAGCCCCCGCCGTCCGGGGACCCGGCGGGTCACCACGTCCCCGGGCAGGCGCAACCGGTCCGTCGGATACTCCAGCACCGCCCGGCCCGCCGTGCCGGTGACCACCACCTCGCCCGCCACGAACTCCTCCGCCGCCAGGGTGACCGCGGCCAGCACCGGCGGCCCGGCGCGGAACCGGACCCGCAGCACCGCGGTGTCCTCCACCTCGATCGGTCGTACCCGATAGCGCTCCACCTCGATCGCGACCGGCCACGGCGGCGCACCGCCGAGCGCCTCGGCGACCGCCAGGCACTGCATCACCGCGTGCGCGAGTGGATTGGCCAGGGCGCCGTCCAGCACCGGACGGCCGTCCACGCTCCGGCGACCGGCCCACGGGGAGCGGGCGTAGTAGCCGTCCGGCCGCTGCCACGCGGCGACGGTGGCGATGCCGGTGACCGTGCCCAGCCGGCCGGCGGCCAGCGCGTCGGTCAGCGCCGTGAGCGCCGCCGAGCCGAGGGCCTGGAAACCGACCTGGGCCACCCGACCGGCCGCCGCCAGCGCCGTGGTCAGCTCCTCGTGCTCGGTCAGCGACAGCACCGGCGGCTTCTCCAGCAGCAGGTCCGCGCCGGCGGCCAGGGCGTCCCGGGCGATCGGCAGGTGGGTGTGTGGCGGGGTGCAGATCACCACCACCTCCGGGCGCGTCGCGGCGAGCATCGCGCGGTGGTCGATGAACACGTCCACCCCGGGCGGCACCGGCGCGTCCGGGTCTACCTCCACCGGCCGGACGTCGACCAGGGCGACCAGCCGCAGCCGACCGGCGGCGTGCAGCGGCGCGATGACCCGCCGGTGCCACCGGCCGTGCCCGTTCGCCCCGATCACCGCTACCCGGGTCGGCGCTGCCGCCCCGTTCACGGGGCACCTGCCAGTGCCGGGCCGTTCACCGGGCGCCTGCCAGCGCCGGCCCGTTCACCGGGCACCTGCCAGCGTCGCCTCGACGCCGTGCCGCGACAGTGCGGTCAGCCAGCCGGTCACCTCGGCCCGTACCTCGTCGTCCTCGGCCACCTCGGCCGGGACGACCTCGCGCAGCGCGAAGACCGCGTCCACCGCGCCGGCCGCGCTCTGCGCGCCGGCGGCCAGCGCGGCCCGGATCGGCTCGGCCAGAGGATCCTGGAACGGCAGCGGCCGGCCGTCGTCGGCGTGGCCCAGCGCGAAACGTAACCAGGCGGCCACCACCAGCGCGGCCCAGCGTGCGGACCGCCCGGCCGCGCGCAGGTCGGCGATGGTGTGCAGGACCCGCTGCGGCAGCTTCTGCGAGCCCTCCATCGCCACCTGGAGGGTGCGGTGCCGGATCGCCGGGTTGCCGAACCGGGCCAGGACCTGCTCGCCGTAGTCGACCACCCGCACCCCGTCCGGTGGGGTGAAGCTGGCCGCCACCTCCTCGGCGATCAGCCGGCGCAGCACGTCGGTCAGGTGCGGGATCTCCAGCGCGTCGGCGATCGTCTCCCGGCCGGCCAGCGCCCCCAGGTACGCGACGGCCGAGTGCACGCCGTTGAGGGTGCGCAGCTTCAACCGCTCCCACGGGCCGGCGTCGCCGGTCAGCACCGCCCCGGCGTGCTCCCAACCCGGCCGCCCGCCCGGGAAGTCGTCCTCGATCACCCACTGCGCGTACGGCTCGGCAGCCACCGCCGCCAGGTCGGTCACGCCGAGCGCCCGGCGGGCCGCGTCGATCGTCTCCGGAGTGCTGGCGGGCACGATCCGGTCCACCATGGTGCCCGGGCAGGTGACGTTGCCGGCCACCCAGTCGACCAGCCCGGCGGGCACCCCGACGGCCCGGCCGACCGCCTGGTCGACGAGGCCACGCAGCCGCCGCCCGTTGGCCGGCAGGTTGTCGCAGCTGACCAGCGCCACCGGCCCGGCGTCCGCGGCGGCCCGGGCGGCCAGCCCGCGCAGCAGCAGCCCCGGCACGGTGCTCGGCGGGCGGCCGCCGGCCAGGTCCGCGGCGAGCGCCGAGTCGGGGCACAGGTGGCCGGTCACCGGGTCGAGTTGGTACGCCTTCTCGGTGACGGTCAGCGTCACCACCCGCACCGCCGGGTCGGCCAAGAGCGCCACTACGGCGTCCGGGTCGCTGGCCGCGTGTCGTACCCCGCTCAGCGCGCCAATCACGCGGGTGGCGCTGCCGCCGGCGGACAGGGCACTGACGCTGAACAGGTTGTCCTGCGCGGCGAGCGCCTCGACCAGGGCGGTGCTGCGTGGGGCGACCGCCAGGATGCCCCAGTCGCCACCGGCCGCGCCGATCGCGGCCTCGGTGTAGACCGCCTGGTGCGCCCGGTGGAACGCACCGAGACCGAGGTGTACGACACCGGTCGGCACGGTGCCCGGACGCACCAGCGGTCGGGCCGCGGCGGGCAGCCGGCGCAGCACTCCCAGGCCGAGCCGGGAGGCGCCGTCGGTCACCGCCACGCCGGGCCGTCCGGGAAGCGGAACTCGGCGATCGACGCCGGCTTCATGGTGGCGCTGTAGCCGGGCCGCTCGGGCAGCAGGTAGCGGCCGCCACGGGTGCGTACCGGGTCGACGAAGTGCTCGTGCAGATGGTCGACGTACTCGATCATCCGCCCGTCCAGGCCGGTGCCCACCCGCAGGTAGTCGAAGATCGCCAGGTGCTGGACGTACTCGCAGAGGCCGACGCCGCCGGCGTGCGGGCAGACCGGCACCCCGAACTTCGCCGCCAGCAGCAGCTCGGCCAGGACCTCGTTGACCCCGCCGACCCGGCACGCGTCGATCTGCATCACGCCGATCGCCTCGGCCTGGAGCAGCTGCTTGAAGATCACCCGGTTGGCCGCCACCTCACCGGTGGCCACCCGGCACCGGCCGTTGGTCAGCTCGTCGACCGCGCGGGCGATCCGGGCATGGCCGAGGATGTCGTCGGCGTGCGTCGGCTCCTCGATCCAGTACGGGTCCACCTCGGCCAGCACGGTCATCGCGGTGATCGCCTCGTCGACGTCCCAGACCTGATTGGCGTCCATCATCAACAGCGCGTCCGGGCCGATCTCAGTCCGGATGATCCGTGCCCGGCGCAGGTCGTCGGCGAGCGGGCCGCCGACCTTCATCTTCATCGCCCGCCAGCCGTCGTCGTACGCCTGCCGGGTCAGCGCCCGCACCTTGTCGTCGGGGTAGCCCAGCCAGCCGACGGAGGTGGTGTACGAAGGGAAACCGATCTGCTTGAGTTCCGCGAGCCGGCCATCCCCTCCGGTTGATCCCTTGTCGAGGATGGCTGCGGCGTCGTCCGGGGTGAGCGCGTCGGTGATGTGCCGGAAGTCGACGCTGGCGACGAGGTCGTCGGTGGGCAGCTCGGCGAGGAACCGCCACATCGGCTTGCCGGCCAGGGTGGCCCGCAGGTCCCAGACAGCGTTGACCAGCGCCCCGGTCGCCATGTGGATGACGCCCTTCTCGGGGCCCAGCCAGCGCAGTTGCACGTCGGCGCTGAGCGAACGCCAGAACGCCACCGGCTCGGCGGCGATCTCTTCGATCGTGCGCCCCAGGACGTGATGGGCGAGCGCGCGGACCGCCGCGCAGGTGATCTCGTTGCCCCGGCCGTTGGTGAAGGTGAAGCCGGCGCCGGTCGGCCCGGCGTCGGTGCCCAGCTCCACGTACGTCGCCGAGTAGTCGCCCCGGTTGACGGCGTCGGAGCCGTCACCCCGCGCGGCGGTCGGGAACCGTACGTCGTGCACCTCGACGGAGGTGATCCGCACCGTCACTGGTCAGCCTCCCCGAAGTTGAAGACCCGCTTGGGCAGCCGGTACGCCAGGTCGACGATGGTCTCGGCCGCCTCGTCCATCCGAAGCCGGTGCTCGGCGACCAGTCGGGCCAGGAAGCCGGCGTCCACCCGGCGGGCCACGTCGTGGCGGACCGGGATGGAGCAGAACGCCCGGGTGTCGTCGACGAACCCGGTGGTGTTGTAGAACCCGGCGGTCTCGGTGACCGTCTCCCGGAACCGGCGCAGCACCTCGGGGGAGTCCAGGAACCACCAGGGCGCGCCGAGCAGCAGCGCCGCGTATCCGCCCGCGAGGGGCGCCAGCTCGCGGGTGAAGGTGTCCTCGTCGAGGGTGTAGAGCACCACCCGCAGCCGGGGGTCGTTGCCGTAGCGGTCCAGCAGTGGGGCGAGCGCGTGCACGTACTCGGTGGCCTGCGGGACGTCCCCGCCGACGTCGCGGCCGTGCCGGGCGTGCAGCCAGCGGTTGTGGTTGCGCATCGCTCCGGGGTGCAGCTGCATGACCAGGCCGTCGTCGAGTGACATCCGGGCGAACTCCATCAGCATGTGCGCTCGGAATGCTTCGGCGTCGGCAGCGTCGGCCTCGCCTCGCCGGCCCCGGTCGTACAGACGCTCGGCCTCCTGCGGGGCCAGGTCCAGGGTGCGGGCGGTGGGGTGGCCGTGGTCCGACGAGGTAGCGCCGGCGGCGATGAACGCGGCCCGGCGCGCCCGCAGCGCCGCCAGGTAGCCGGCGTACGTGCCGGTGTCCTCCCCGGCCAGCTCGCCCAGCCGGTCCACGTTGGTCGACCAGCCGTCGAACTCCATGTCCACCACGTCGTCCGGGCGGAAGGTGGTGACCACCCGCCCGCCCGGCCCGCCCCAGCCGTCGGCGGCGAGCTTGGCGTGCTGCCCGAGGTCGTCCAGCGGAGACTCGGTGGTGGCCAGCACCTCGATGCCGAACCGCTCGAACAGCGCTCGGGGTCGGAAGTCCGGTTCGGCGAGGCGGGCGGCCAGCTCGTCGTAGAGGGTGTCGGCGGTGGCCGGGCCGAGCGGGGTGTGCACCCCGAACACGGTGCGGAAGGTCTGCTCCAGCCAGAGCCGAGACGGGGTGCCCCGGAACAGGTGCCAGTGCGCGGCGAAGCGCCGCCAGATTTTCCGGCCGTCGGTCTCCACCGGGCTGCCGTCGCGGGTGGGCACGCCCAGGTCCGCCGGGGGTACGCCCTGGCTGAGCAGCATCCGGGTCAGGTAGTGGTCGGGCACGATGAGCAGCTGCGCCGGGTCGGGGAACGGCTGGTCCTCGGCGAGCAGGGCCGGGTCGACGTGCCCGTGCGGCGAGATGATGGGTTGCTCCGCGGCGAGGGCGTACAGCTCCCGGGCAAGCGCGCGCTGGCCGGGTTCGGGCGGCAGGAGCAGGTCGGTGTTGTCGAACGTGGGCACGGGGATGGGCTCCTCGTCGGTGGGTCAGCGGGGGGTGAGCAGGTCGGCGACCCGGACCGGTTGACCGGTCTCGAAGGACAGGTTGGCGGCCAGGCCGGTGAGCAGGGCCAGGGCGCCGTCGTCGGCGGTCGCGGCGCGGTCCAGTGGGTCGGCTTGACCCCCGAAGAGCACGCCGGTCATCCGGGCGTCCGCGCCGCCGTGTCCGTGCCGGGTGCGCCCCTCGACGGGGATCTGTCGGGGCGGCTCCCAGAACGGGCGCAGGGTGAGCGTCGCGCCGCCGCCCTCGGCCGGCGCCTCGGCACCGTGCAGCGCGGCGCCCTTGACCGCGCCGGCGGTGCCCCGGTCGACGAAGTCGTTCTCGGTGACCTCCAGCTCCAGCCGGCCCCGGCTGCCGTTGACCATCACCCGATAGCCCTCCCAGGGGGCGTACGCGGTGAGGTGGTAGGTCATCGTGGCGCCGGTGGAGTAGCGGGCGAGCACCGCCATGTCGTCCTCGATGCTCACCCCGGGGGCGAACACGTTGCGGTCGCGCTGGTAGCCGTCGTCGGCCTCCGCGTCGAGGTAGAGCTCACGCAGTCGAGGGTGCCCGTCCAGCCGCAGCGCGAAGGGGTCGTCGACGGCGGCGGGGGAGCCGTGCGCCCGGTCGTAGTCGCGGGCGTAGCCGTGCCGGCGGCCGTCCTCGCCGTAGAAGAAGAGCCGCCCGGCCGCGTACACCTCGACGGGGGTGGCGTCCAGCCACCAGTTGACCAGGTCGAAGTGGTGGCTGGCCTTGTGCACCATCAGCCCGCCGGAGACGGCCTTTTCCCGGTGCCAGCGGCGGAAGTAGTCCGCGCCGTGCCGCACGTCGAGCAGCCACTCGAAGTGCACCGAGCCGATCTCGCCGACAGCGCCGTCGGCGAGCAGTCGGCGTACCTGCTCGTGCAGCGGGTTGTAGCGGTAGTTGAAGGCGACCGTCACCCGACCGCCGGTCTCCGCCACGGCGTCCAGGATCCGCCGGCAGCGGGGCGCGTCCACGGTCATCGGCTTCTCGGTGATGACCTGCCGGCCGGCGCGCAGCGCGGCCACCACGTACTCGTCGTGGGTGACGTCGACGCTGGTGACCAGGACGACGTCGACGCGCTCCTTGTCCAGTATGGCCGCGAAGTCGCCGGCCGGGTACGTGGGCACCGGGCGGTGGCCCAGCTCGGTGAGCCAGCGGTTGTGCGCGTCCATCCGGGCCTGGTTGACGTCGGCGAAGGCGACCAGCTCGGTGGTGTCGGCGTGGTCGAGCACCAGGGCCCGGACGAACATCTCCGCCCGCGCGCCGGTGCCCACGACGGCGTACCGGACCCGGCCGTCCGCTCTCGGTGACATGCGGTCGCCTCCCCGGTGATCCTGCAAAGGTTTGCAGTGAAGTAATCACGGTCGATCCGACGGCGTCAACGACGACGACGTAATCGGCGGTTAATGTCCGTATTTGCGAGGCATTAGGTCACCAGGGGGAGTGCGGACGCAACAAAGCCGTAACCATTCACCGTTGACACTGGAGCAACCGTTTGCATTAATTGGCCACACCCACGTGACCGCCACCACATCGGACGAAGGGGCCGCCGTGCCTGTCACCATCCGGGACGTCGCCCGGGCGTCCGGTGTGCACATCTCCACCGTGTCCCGCACCTTCTCCGCTCCGCACCTGGTCAACCCGGAGACCCGGGTCCGGGTGCTGGCCTGCGCGGAGGATCTGGGCTACCGGCCGAACCGGGCCGCACGAGCCCTGATCACCGGGCGGACGCACAACATCGGGCTGATCATCGCGGACATCGCGAACCCGTTCTTCCCGCCGCTGATCAAGGCGGCGGAGAGCCAGGCCCGGCACCGCGACTACCACGTCTTCGTGGCCGACACCAACGAGGACCCGACCGCGGAAGAGGAGCTGGTCCACGCGCTGGCCAAGCAGGTGGACGGGGTGCTGCTGTGCAGTCCTCGGATGAGCAACAGCCTGATCGAGCAGCTCAGCCGTGAGGTGCCGCTGGTGGTGGTGAATCGCCAGGTGACCGGCCTGCCCTGCGTGCTGATGGACGTCGGGCAGGGCGCCCGGGCGGCGATCGAGCACCTGGTCGGCCTGGGGCACCGCAGCATCGCGTTGCTCGGTGGCCCGCGCAGCTCGTGGACCAACCGGGAGATGCGCCGAGCCGCCGGCGCGGCCGCCCGGGCGGGTGGCGCCGAGCTGACCCTGCTCGGCCCGAACGCGCCGACCGAGACCGGTGGGTCCGCGGTCGCCGAGCAGGTGCGGCGCAGCGGCGTGTCCGCGGTGCTCGCCTACAACGACCTGATGGCGATCGGCCTCATCGAGGGGCTGGACGCGCTCGGGGTCCGGGTGCCGCAGGAGGTGAGCGTCGTCGGGGTCGACGACATCGCCCTGAGCCGGCTCACCCGCCCCAAACTGACGACGGTGGCCACACCCACCGGGGCCGCCGGCCGGACGGCCGTCGACATGCTGCTGCAACAGGACACCGAGTCACCGCGCGGTGCGCGAGGGCTGGGTGCCGGCACAGCGCTCGGCGTCCGTCGTACCACCGCACAGGTAATGCTCCAGACCGACCTGGTCATCCGCGACTCGACCGGCCCGGGCCCGCACGCCCGACCGGCACGTCCCCTGGCCGCGCCGCGTGGCCCGGACCCGCATTGCCCTGCGGGCCCGGGCATCCCGACCGCGGCCACCGGTGACGCCGTCGCCTCCTAATGCCGAGGAGTGAGCGCACATGCACCCCGCAACGCCCCCCACCACTGACGCGTCCGTCGGGCGCAGTCACCGTACCGCGCTGCCTCGGCGGCGCCTGCTGCGTGGCCTGCTCGCCGTGACGGTCGCCGCACCGCTGATGTTCGGCGCCGCCGCCTGCGGCGGAGACGACGACCCCGCCGCCGATCCGAACGCTCCGGTCAAGCTCTCCATCTTCTGGTGGGGCGGCGACGCCCGGGCCAAGCTGACCGAGGACGCGCTGGCTCTCTACACCAAGAAGCACCCGAACGTGACCTTCGAGAAGACCTGGCAGGCCAACCAGGGCTACTTCGACAAGCTGGCCACGCTCACCGCCGGCGGCAACCCGCCGGACCTTTTCCAGATCGACGACAACTACCTGGCCGAGTACGCGGCCCGCAACACCACACTCGACCTGACGTCCTACCAGGAGTCCGGCAAGCTGGACACCTCCAAGTTCCCCAAGAGCCTCTGGCAGTACGGCGTGGTCGACGGCAAGCTAGCCGGGCTGGCCGCCGGGGAGAACACCCAGGGTCTGGTCTACAACAAGACGCTGTTGACCAAGAACAGCCTGCCCGAGCCGACCACCGGGATGTCGTGGGAACAGCACATCGCCTGGGCCGAGGAGGTTGCGAAGAAGACCGGCGTACCCGGCACCCAGGACCCGAGCGCGGACTACAAGGCGCTCTGGGTCTGGCTGCGCCAGCAGGGCAAGGATCTCTACAAGGGCTCCGAACTGGGCTTCACCGCCGAGGATGTGACCAAGTGGTTCGACCTCTGGAAGGGCGCCCGGGACCGCAAAGCCACCCCGACCGCCGACGTCATCCACGAGGGCAACTCCAGTGACGTCACCAAGCAGCTGGTGGTCACGGGCAAGTCGGCGACCTCCTGGGTCTGGGCCAACCAGATGCCGGACCTGAAGAAGAACACCAAGGACGAGTTGGGCGTGATCGCCTACCCCGGTGACCCGAGCGCGCAGTGGGCCCGGGCCTCGATGTACTGGTCGGTGTTCAAGGGCAGCAAGAACAAGGATGTCGCGGTCGACGTGATCAACTTCCTGAACAACGACCAGGAGGCGGTATCGCTGCTCGGCACCGACCGCGGCCTGCCGTCCAACCTGGACCTGCGTCGGGTGGTCAGTGACGACACCACCGACCCGGCCATGAAGCAGTCCATCGCGGTCGAGGCGGAGCTGACCCAGAAGTTCGGCGAGTCGCCGCAGGTGCCGATCAAGGGGCACAGCAAGGTCAAGTCCGAGCTGATCAAGGCCGCCGAGAACGCGCAGTACGGCCGGGCAACCCCCGCCGAGGCCGCCGCCCAGTTCGTGCAGGCGGCCAAGTCCGCCATCGCCTGACCGACCCGCAAGGCGAGGAGAGGAGCAGTTCGTGGCGTTGACCACGGCGCCCGACCCGACCCGACGCGGCCCCGGATCCGCCCGGGCCCATGCCGAGAGGCGTGGGCCCGGACGCCTCCGGCACAGCGAAGGTCTGGCGGGGTACGTCTTCCTGTCGCCGTGGCTCATCGGCCTGATGGGCGTCACGGCGATCCCCATGCTGCTGTCGCTCTACCTGAGCTTCACCAACTACGACATCCTCACCCCGTTCTCCGAGGTGGAGTGGGTGGGGTTGGCCAACTACGAGCGGATGTTCACCGCCGACCCGTCGTACTGGCACGCGGTGCGGGTCACCCTCACCTTCGCGCTGATCGCCGTGCCGCTGAAGCTGGCCGCGGCGCTCGGCGTGGCGTTGCTGCTCAACCGGGCCTGGCGCGGGGTCGGGCTGTTCCGCGGGCTGTTCTACCTGCCGTCACTGCTCGGCGGCAGTGTCGCGCTGGCCATCGTGTGGGTCAACATGTTCAACCGCGACGGCGCGTTCAACTCGCTGCTGGGCCTCTTCGGCATCACGGGCAAACCGTGGGTCAACGACCCGGACTGGGCCCTGGAGACGCTGATGGTGCTGGCCATCTGGCAGTTCGGCGCGCCGATGGTGATCTTCCTGGCCGGGCTCAAGCAGGTGCCCACCGAACTCTACGAGGCCGCCTCGGTCGACGGGGCCGGCCGGTTCCGCCAGTTCCGCAACGTCACCCTGCCGATGCTCTCCCCGGTGATCTTCTTCAACCTGGTGCTGGAGACCATCAACGGCTTCCAGGGCTTCACCGCCGCGTTCGTGCTCAGCAACGGCACGGGCGGCCCGGTCGACTCCACCCTGATGTACACGCTCAACCTCTACATCACCGGCTTCACCGACCTCGAGATGGGCTACGCCTCGGCGATGGCCTGGGTGTTCCTGCTCGCCATCGCGGTGATCACCGCGATCTTGTTCAGCACCGGGCGGTTCTGGGTGCACTACTCCGACGGGGAGGACCGGTGATGGTGACGGTGACCCCGACGGCCGTTGCGCCGACCGGAGCAGCACCGAGCGCGCGCCGACGGCCCGGCGGTCGGCCCGTGCTGCGGCTGCTCATCCTGGTGGCGATCGTCGCCGTGGTGCTCTACCCGCTGATCTGGATGATCGGCACCTCGGTGAAGTCCCAGGAGGAGATCGTCAACAACGTCGGGCTGCTGCCCGAGCGGTTCACCCCGGGCAACTACACCGCCGGGTGGTCCAACTTCGACGTCAGCTTCGGCCGGTTCTTCCTCAACAGCGCCATGGTCAGCCTGCTCACCGTCGTCGGCAACGGGATCTCCTGCCTGCTGGCCGCGTACGCCTTCGCCCGGCTGCGGTTCCGGCTGCGCGGCATGTGGTTCGCCGTCATGATCGGCACGCTGCTGCTGCCCCAGCACGTGCTGATCGTGCCGCAGTACATCCTGTTCCGGACGCTGGGCCTGGTCGGCGGCGAGTGGCCGTACCTGCCGCTGCTGATCCCGCAGTTCCTGGCCACCGAGGCGTTCTTCGTCTTCCTGATGGTGCAGTTCATGCGGGGCGTCCCGCGCGAGCTGGACGAGGCGGCGCGAATCGACGGCGCCGGCCCGTACGGCATCTTCCGGCACATCATCCTGCCGCTGAGCCGACCCGCGCTGGTCACCACGGCGATCTTCTCGTTCATCTGGACCTGGAACGACTTCTTCCGGCAGTTGGTCTTCCTCTCCCAACTGGAGGACTACACCGTGCCGGTCGCGCTGACCCTGTTCATCGACTCGACCAGCCAGAGCGCGGTCGGGCCGATGTTCGCCATGTCGGTGCTGTCGCTGCTGCCGGTCTTCCTGTTCTTCGTCGCGTTCCAGCGGATGCTCGTCGAGGGGATCAACACCAGTGGCATCAAGGGCTGAGCGGGCGGACACCGCCGGGCGACGGGACTGGCGCGACGTCGTCCGGGACGCCGCCGACCTGGCGCTGCTCGGCATCCTGCTGGTGCTGGCGGCGGCACCCCTGCTGACCGTCGCCGCGGCGGCGGGCACCGCCAGCGCGGCGGTGCACGATTGGACCCGTACCGGCACGTGGCCGATGGCGCGGACGACCCTGCGCCGGTTCGGCCGGTCGGTGCTGCCCGGCATGCCGGTCAGCCTGCTCGCGCTCGCCGCCGCCGGACTGCTCGCCGCCGATCTGGCGGCGCTGGCCACCGGCCGGGTGCCGGGCGGCCCGCCGGCGCTGCTGGTGACCGCGCTGGTCGCGGCCGGCCTGGCCGGGTACGCCGGGCTGGTCGTCGTCGAGGTGGGCGGCAACGGGGGCGGGCGGTGGCGGGCCGCGGCCCGGTCCGCCGCCCGCGCCTGCCTCGACGCGCCCATCCGCTGGGCCGCGCTCACCGGGGTGACCGCGCTGGCCGGGCTGCTCGCCGTCCTGATCACCCCGGTCGCGGTGCCGGTCCTCGCCGGCTACACCGTGGCCGCCCTGCACGCCGTCGCCGGCCGCCGGCCGGTTCCCGCCCATCCGGAGCTGCCGTGAGCGCCGGGCACGATCCCGCGCGGCTGCTGGTCGACGGAACGGAGGTGGCCCGGTACGTGGTCGACCCGGCGCTGGACGCGCGGCACGGTCCACGGCCGTATCTGCACCCGGTACGCACCCTGGGCGGCACGGTCGTCACCGACGCGCTGCCCGCCGACCACGTGTGGCACCTCGGCGCCTCCCTCGCCGTGCAGGACGTCAACGGCAGCAACCTCTGGGGAGGGCGCACCTACGTGCGCGACGTCGGCTACACCTGGCGCGACGACCACGGGCGGATCGCGCACACCGGCTGGTCGGAGCGGGCCGCCGACCGGCTGGAACACCGGCTGGAGTGGCGCGACCCGCACGGCCAGGTGCTGCTGACCGAGCGTCGGCGCCTCGCCGCGTCGATGCTCGCACCGGAGGTCTGGCGGCTCGACCTGGACACCGCTCTCACCGCCCCCGCCGATCGGGAGGTGTGCCTGGGCAGCCCGGCCACCAACGGTCGCCCCGGTGGGGCCGGCTACGGCGGGTTCTTCTGGCGGGCCGCCGCCGACGGCGAACCGGTCGTGTTCACCGCCGACGCCATCGCGGAGGAGGCGGTCAACGGCAGCGCGGCGCCGTGGGTCGCGTTGACCGGCACCGGGCCGGGCGGTGGGGCGTACACCCTGGTCTTCGCGGGTCTCGGCCCGGGCGACCGGTGGTTCGTGCGGACCGCGATGTATCCGGGGGTCTGCGTGGCGTTCGCGTTCGATCGCCCGGCCGTGGTGCCGGCCGGCGGGACCCGGCACGGCCGGTACCCGGTGTGGGTCATCGACGGGACACTCGACCGGGACGGGGCCGCCGCCCTGGTCGGCGCGGGGACGTGACGGCGGAGACGGTCAGCGGGAGCGGTCGGTCAGCGTGCGGACGGCCGCCTGGTACGCGCCCTGGGTGTGGTACGGCCAGTGCCGCTCGATCGGCGGTGGCACGGTGTCCGTCGGGTCGACGGTCAGGCTGCGGGGATCGCGGAGCCGGATGTCGACGTCGCCGGCCGCCGCGACGTCGCCGGCCGGCGGCGCCCCCGCGTCAGGGGGAAAGATCGGCCCGCCGATCGGGTCGGTGTCCCGCCACAGGTTGCGCCAGCGCCACCCGATCCGCTCGCCCAGATCACAGAGGGTCTGCGATCCCAGGTACGCGGGGTAGAGCCGTGCGTAGGTGCGCCGCAGCGGCGAGCCGTAGGTCAGTAGCGATACCCGGGCCAGCGCGGACGGCGGTAGTTGCAGGACGGTGGCGGCGGCCAGAGCCGAGCCGTGGCTGTGCCCGGAGAGGATCACCGGCCCGTGCGCGGTGAGCCCGGTGACGCGCTTCGCCAACTCCGGGACGGCGCGGGCGGCGTAGCAGGGCGGCGCGAACGGATGAACCGTGCGGGGCCAGAAGGTGCCGAGGTCCCACAGCACCGCCACGACCCGCCGGGTCTGCGACGACCGGTACGCGCGGAAGCCGAGGATCAGGAGGCCGATCACCAGCAGGCTGATCACCCAGACACCCGCGTCGGTCACATACGCCGTCAGCAGGGCCACCGCGCCTCCGTTCCCACCGACGTGGGCGGCGAGTTGGGTGGGGCCGATCCCGATCACGTCGAGGGCGACGGTCGCCAACCCGAGCGACGCGATCAGCAGGAAGGCGATCAGCATCGGTCCCAGTTCCTCGGTGACCCGGGACCGGGCGATGGTCTCCCGGACCATCCGTAGCCGGTGCGCGTCGTCCGACGGTACGTCCGGGTAGTCCCGCTCGACGACACGTGTCGCCATCCGCCGTCGTCGCCGTCGGCTGAACAGGAGGGTCGCCGAGGTGACGGCCGCGCCGATGAGCAGCGCGGCGAGCCCGGCGAGCGCCGCCCACCAGTAGGCGACCGGCGGCTCCAGCGGGCCGACGGTCGGCGGGTTGGGCCGGATCGGGTCGGGAATGTCGCCGTGGTCGAGGGCGTCGGCGACCCGGTAGACCAGGGTGGCGGTGAACGCCGCACCGACGCTCACCGCGGCCGCTGCCATGATCGGGGCGCCGAGCCCGCGCAGGAACGGGCGGTCGGTGCGGACCTCACGCTGGCGGACGTACGTGACGACGGTGAGCACGACGAGCAGGACGCCCTGCGCGGCGACCACCCCGGCGGCGGCGCTCTCGTACCCGGGCAGTGTGCCCGAGCCCGACGGTGCCGCACCGGCGAGCACGGCCGAGCCGAGGCACAGCACGCTCACCGCCACGGTGGCCGCCCACAGCGGGAGCAGGACCCGCCGGGCACCAGCCGAGGTGGGCGGCGTGGGCAGGCAGAGCAGGACCACGCAGAACGCGAGCAGCCCGCCCGCTGCCACGAACAGCGCGACGTGTCCCGGTGTGGCCCCGCCCGATGAGATGCCTCCGAGCAGGCTGAGGTTCAGCGTGCCGACGCCGAGCGCCACGTGGATCTGGCGCAGCCACCCGATCGTCTGCTCGTGCCAGAAACCCGCGTCGGCGAGGCCCTCGACCCGGCCGTCGGAGGGCGGCGGCGCCGCCGGTGGATTGAACCCTTCGAGCGCCCGCGCCGACCGGATGCTGATCGCCCAGACGACCCGCAGCGCGAGCAGGGGGACGACCGACAACAGCGCCAGCCGGGGGCCGGACGGCAGCGCGTACAGCCAGGCCAGGTAGGGACGGCTGGCTCGGCAGCCGGGGTACGGCACGCACTGCCAGCCGACCAGGTCCAGCGTGACGCCCGTGATCGCCAGCACGAACGTGGCGGTGAGGGTGCCGGCGAGCAGACGGCACAGCACGCTGAGCAGCGCCCACCGGTCACGCCCCGGGGGGCGCAGCCAGATCGCGAGGTTACCCAGCATGAAGGGCAGCAACAGCAGCATCGAGGCCGTCCGGACCGCCGCGCCTGCGGTCAGGGAACCCCAGCGGTACGCCTCGACGGCGACCCCGGCGGTGGCCCCGCCGGCGGTGCCGCTCCCCGCCCGGGGCCGGAAGAAACCCGCGTGCGTGTCACCGGCGACGCGGACCACGATCGGGTGGTCGAGGATCCGTTCCGCGGTCACCCCGGAGATGCCGTGTACGCGCAACTCCACCGCGTCGCATCCCGGCGTCCTGTCCACGCCGTCAGGGTCACAGACAATCCGCCGGGCCGTTGCCGATACCGCGAACGTCAGCGGGCGGGCAGGGCTGCGGTCACCCGGACGGCCTTGACGATCGCGGGGATCGAACCGATCAGCAGTACCAGCCCCCAGATGATGGCGACGATGGCGAAGACCACCGCCGCGACGTCGTCGACGATGCTGACCAGGATCACCGGCACCAGGTTGTGCAGGAACTCCAGCACGACCGTGCACAGCAGGGTGGTGAGCATCAGCAGGACGAGGCCCTTGTTCTGCAGGAAGCGCGGCTGGGCCAGCACCAGCAGCCCGGCCCAGACCAGCTTCAGCAGCAGCACCAAGCCCAACAGCACCGCCGCCTCGCCGACCGGGAAGAACCCCCACAGGGCCAGGTAGGCCAGCGTGCCGAACGGCGCGGCCAGGAACAGCGACACCATGATCATCAGTTCCACGAACGCGATGAGCAACGCGATCAGCCCGACGATGATCAGGATGATCGAGAAGATCAGGCTGGCGACACCCTGCACCCGGCCCTGAATCCGTTCGGGCAGCAGCAGACCCAGACAGAACAGCCCGGTGCTCCAGACCGCCACCGCGTCCATCAACGCCAGGTAGCCGGTGCCCCGACCGGACGGCTCACTGACCCCGGACACGTCGTCGAGCTCGACGTCCAGCGCGCCGGCGCTGTCCGACAGCGCCGCGCTGGCGTCGGCGCCCCCGAGCAGCAGCCCGGCGCCCAGCTCCACCCCGATCGCCAGGACGATGGCGAGCATCGCCAGCAGCAGGAACGGCTTGCGCAGGTCACCCACGTCGGCACCTTCCTCTCGGATCAGGACGCGGCCACGGTGACCGTGCAGCCACCCAGGCCCGGGCAGATCACGGCCACCTCGGTGGCCTCGTCGACGGCGACCTTCGC
Organism: Micromonospora sp. NPDC005206; assembly: GCF_040608175.1. Taxonomy (NCBI): domain Bacteria; kingdom Bacillati; phylum Actinomycetota; class Actinomycetes; order Micromonosporales; family Micromonosporaceae; genus Micromonospora; species Micromonospora sp. NPDC005206. The sequence goes on along the minus strand of NZ_JBEXHU010000001.1, from coordinate 138,444 downwards.
CACCGCGCCGGTGCCGTCCGACGCCGGCTCGACCTCGTCGCGGATGGTGAGGTCCGCGTCGCCGGGCGCCGACGCGACGACCGTGAACGGCTGCGCGCTGCGCAGCACCAGGGTGCGCAGTCCGCCCGGGTCGGCGACCCGCACCAGACAACTGCCGGAGAAGACCAGCCGGCCGGTCTGCTCGGCGCAGTCGGCGCTGACCGTGGCCGGGTCCACCGCGGAACGCTCGCCGCCCAGCGCACCCAGCCGGTCGACCAGCCCGTGCCGGGCCCCCGGATCACCCCGGTCGTCGCGGCCCGTGCCGACCGCGCCCACGAACAGCGCCACCAGCAGGACGGCGAGCAGCCCCAGCAGCGCCTTCTGCCGGCCGCTCATCGCGCGGCGGCCGGCGGCGCGACCTCGCTGAACCGGATCTCGTCGACGCCCGCGAAGTAGCGGTTGGTGCCCTGCGTCTTGCCCACCACGACCAACGTGACGCGGTGCGGGCCCTTGGTCAGCCGGACCGTGCCGACGTCCAGGAACTCCGTCTTCTGCACCGTCGGCGTGAAACCGAGGAACGCCCCGCCGATCTGGGTGCCGTCGATGGAGAAGACGGTGTTGGCGTAGTCGAACGAGGTGGTGCGTACCGCCGCGAAGCGCCAGGTGGCATCCGCCGGAATCTGCACCGTCACGGTCACCTGGTCGCCGATGGCCAACCCCTGGAAGAACAGCTGTTTGCCGCCCGACCAGGTCACGCCGCAGCAGTTCGGTTGCGCCACCACGGCTGCCCCGCTCGTCCGCGGCGACTCCACCACCGCCGCGTCCACCAGGCTCTCCGCCTCGACGGTGACCACCCGCGGCTCGCCGGGGGCCGGCTCGCCGCCACGGGTCAGCAGCACCACCCCCACGGTCACCACCACCAGCACCAGCGCCGCCGCGGCCGCGATCCACGGCCAGGGCGTCCGCTTCGGCGGGGCGACGGCCCGCACCTCGTAGGTGACCCGGCCGCTCGAGCGGGAACTCTCCTCCGGCGCGGTGTTCGCCGAGTACGCGAACCCGGTCATGTCGTAGCGCCGGGGCGGGGTGCCCGGCGGCACGGCGAGCTTGACCAGGAACGAGACGGAGCCCTGCCCGGGTACCACCCGCTGCGGCTCGGTCACCGTGAACCAGGACCGCTGGGATCCGTCGCCGGGCGCCACGTCGAACACCACCGTGTCCGGCGCGTTGCCCGGGTTGGAGACGGTGAAGGTCAGCTCGCCGCTGTTGCGCGGGTCGAGGGTGAACTGTTCGGCGGCGGCGACGACCGCCCATTCGGTGGTCATGACGACTCCTCTGCGACGACGACTGCGACGACGATCTCGGCGGTGGTCGAGGCGGGCTTCTCCGCCTCGACGATGCGGGTGATGACGGCGAGCTGGTCCGCGGCGGCCGCCGGCACCCGCACCACGACGTGGAACGGCTGCTCCGCTGGCTCGTCGATCGCGAAACCGCGCAGCCCGGTGGCCAGTTCAAGGGCCCTGCACATCCCGTACGGGGTGCCGCGCCACCGGGCCAGCAGCGCGCCGTTGGCCACCAGGTCCCGCAACCGGCCCACCGGCAGCGGCAGCGGGGCGTCCGGGCGGGGCGAGGCCACCACGTGATCCATCGCCACCCAGCGGGTCAGCTGCACGACCAGCCCGTCCGGTGCCCGGTACGGGTCGAACAGGGCGTCCACCTCGGCGAGGATCGCCTCGTCCGGGGCGTGCAGCCCCTCCATCACCTCCAGCAGCGCCCACAGGACACTGCCCGGCACGCACGCCCGCTGGTACGCGGCGGGCAGCAGCCGCTCAATCGCCGAGCGTCGCATCCTGCCGCACCACCTCGATGTCGTGCTCGCCGGAGCAGAGCAGCCAGGTGTCGGGGACGGTCACCACGTCGGCGGTGGCCTGGTTGGCGCTGGCGGTCCAGTCCACCGCGCTGGCGCTGCGGTACACGCCGCGCTCGCCGCCGGCCAGGATCAGCCGCTCCGCCGGCTGGTTGTCGGCGCCGGCCGCTCCGCTGCCGGCGGCATGGCCGCTCACCGCGATGGCGTCCACCGGTACGAACCGGGTCCGGTCGCGCAGCGGCAACCCGCAGTTGACCGACACCGACTGCCACTGCGGCTGCGCGGCCAGCGTGTCCAGCCGCAGCACGCCGCCGCTCTGCGTGGCCGCCACCGCCAGCGAGCCGGCGAACGCGAGATCCCGACAGGTGCCGCCGATCCAGCCGGCCTGCACCGACTGCCACTGCACGTCCGACTCGAACAGCCGGGTGCGGTGACAGCCCTGGCCCGGCTTCTTCGGGTCCGGTTCGCCGGCGCCGCTCCACAGCAGCGTGGCCGGGCCGTCGTACTGCACCGCCAGCACCCGGTTGTCCACATTGGAGAGACCGACGTGGGCGAAGCTGCCCGGCCGGCCACCGGCCGTCGACAGGTACACCCCGAAACCGGCCTGCGCGGCCACCGCCACGCCCGGTGCGCCCCGCTCGGAGACGAACGCGCGCACCGCGTAGAACCCCCGGTCGGCGTCGGACGGGTCGACGAGGATCTGCAACGGCACCGCGCCGGGCAGCAGGGACACCTCGTACAGGCCGGTGTCGGTCGCCACCAGCAGCGCACCCGCGCCGTCGCGATCCAGCCAGGCCACGTCGGAGATCCGCGAATCCAGGTCGGTCAGCAGTGACCACGTCTCGCCGAGGTCGGTGCTCAGGTGCACCCGGGAGCCGCCGGAGGCACGCAGTGTCACCACGGCCACCGAGCCGGGACGCGGCACGATGCCCGGCCGCGTCGGCGCCGGGGCGGGCGCCACCCGCAGCACCGTCTCGCCGTCGAAGCGGCCGGTCGGCTCCCAACCCGCACCCGCGTTGCTGGAGCGGAACACCACCGGGCCCCGCCCGGCGTACCAGGTGCGGGGCTGGTACTGGTCGACGGCGAGGGCTCGCACCTCGGCGTCGGGCGCCTCGTCGACCACGAACCGCACCGACTCGACGTAACGCACGCCCGGCTCGGCGTGCTCCAGCAGCCGGTACACGTTGGACGCCCGCAGCGGCTCGCCGAACGGCCAGCCGGTCGGGTTGAGCGCGGTGGGCAGCGGGCTCAGCGTCTGGTGCAGCCGGTCGTGGATCCGCCGGCGGACCGCGTCAACGTCCTCCTCCCGCCGGACCACCACCCGGGCCCGCACCGACACCGCCTTGAATCGTGCCCAGGTCGCCCGGGACCGGATACCGACCATCCGCCGCTGTTCCAGGTCCGCCTCCACCCGGCGCCGCGCCTCGGGCACCTCGTGCTCGCGCAGCACCGCCACCGGCAGCCGGCCACCCGGCCGGGCCTCCGCCGGCACGTACGGCACCAGCACCACCTCGACCTCGCCCGGCCGGGCGAAGCTGTACACGGCGGCGCGGGTGAACGCCCGGGCCCGGGCCACCGCGCCGGAGCTGGTGGCCAGCACCTCGAAGTCGCGGGCGGTGACCGCGCGCTGCTGGGCGAAGAACTCGTACGGGCCGCGCAGCAGCACCGACTCCAGCGCCTCCATCTCCCGGCCGCCGGCCGCCGGCGCGGGATTGTCGACGCGTATCCCGGGCAGCGGGTCGCGCAGGCTGGTCAGCGTGCCGGCGGCCACGTTGCCGGTAGGCCCGCCGCCGGCCCGGTACCAGAGCCGGATCTGCCGTCCGGCCGGCGGGACCGCGGCCACGGTCACCGGCGACCGCGCCGGGCCACCCGGTGCGGCCGGGGGGTCGGCGGGAGCGGTCGGGTCGGTCGGCGCGGGATCGCCGGGGGTCGCCGGGTGGGCCGGTCCGGCCGCGGGCCGCAGGTCGAGCGCCGGGGCGAAGGTGACCGTCCCCGAGCAGCGGTCCACCAGGTACACCTTGGCCTGCGGGCCGACCCCGGCGAAGCTGTCCACCGGCCGCCAGATCTCGAACGTGCGGCCGTCATGCTCGCGCGCCGCCGCGCCCAGCTCCACGGTGCCGGCCGGCACCTCCACCCCGAGCAGCAGGTCCAGTGGCTCGGCGGTGTGCGCGAGCGGGGCCCGGGCCGCCCGCAGCACCTGGCCCGACTGACCGGTGCCGGTGCCGAGCAGCTCCGCCTCGACCGGCTCGCAGTGGTGCATCCGCACAGTCACCGAGGTCTCTCCGGCGGGCAGCAGCGCCGGCTCGGTGGTGACGAACACGACCGGCCGGGGGTCGGCGCCGCGAGCCGCCGCGACCCGCAGGCCGGCCGGGATCCGCACCGCGCCCCGGTCGGTGCCGCTGCGGGTGAACCGGACGTCCGCCCAGGCCGCGGTGGGCGCGTGCCGGGCCACCCCGAGCAGGTTCAGGAAGGAGACGTACGCCTTCTCCGGCAACTGGTTAAGCCGGTAGATCATCACCTCGGTGAGGTGCGCGAACGCCTCCACCAGCGCCATGCCCGGGTCGTGCGCCGACAGGTCGGTCCAGGCCGGACAGGACTGGCGGATCCGCTCGCGGGCCTCGGTGACCAGATCGAGGAACGCGCGGTCGTCCAGGTGCGGCACGGGCAGCGTCATGACGGTCCTCCCGGTGCCGGTTCGTCGATCGGGAGCAGGTCCACGGAGAAGACCAGCTGCCCGGGGGTCAGGCTGGCCCGCACCCGGTAGTCCAGCCGGATCACCAGCCGCCACGCGTCGTCCGGATCCGGCCCGGCGTCCACGTCGATCACCTCGACCCGGGGCTCCCAGCGGGCGATCGCCTGCCGCACGTAGTGGATGGCCAGCCCGGCGGTCGTGTCGTCGTTGGGCGCGAAGATCAGCCGATGCAACCGGGAGCCGTACCCGGGCCGCATCAGCCGCTCGCCCGGCGTGGTCGACAACAGCAGGAACAGCGCCTGGCGTACGGTCTCGTCGCCCTCGGTCATGGCCAGGCCACCGGCCGCGGTGAGCGCCAGGCCGCCGCTGCGCCCCGCGTCGAAGCCGGCGCCGACGAAGCGGAAGGCCCTCACCGGTCCGCCCCCAGGAACCGCTGGCGCGGGTCGCGCACCGTGTGATGGACCGCGTTGGGCGGCGTCCCGTTGGTGAACCCCTCCAGGTGGGACAGCACCACCCGCTGCCCGTCGACCCGCAGCCAGTCGCTGTAGCCGACGCGCAGGCTCTCCGTCGTGGTGCACGGCTTGATGGTCGGGCCGTAGTTCGGGCAGGCGATGATCTTCCGTCCCTCTGGGTCGTCGTCCACCAGCACCGGCACGCCGGTGACGGTCACCCACCGCTGCGAGGGCCGGTTCTCGACCCGGCCGTCGTGGTCGCAGGTGATCACCGAGTCGCGGTGGATCCAGCGCATCAGCCGCCTCCTTCGTGGTGTGCGCGGGCGAGCGCGCGGGCCCGCTCCGCCGCGGTGGTCGGGTCCTCGGTCGACTCGGCGTGCAGGAAGTCCACGCTGCGGGCCCGGACCACCATGGCCCGGCCGGGAGCGGAGATCACCAGGTCGGTCGCCGCGTGCAGGGTGGCCAGGTCGGGGGTCAGCTCCAGCCAGCTGCCGCCCTCGGTGGCCAGCCGCAGGCTGCGCTGGACGTCGTCGACGACGATCGACTGCCCTCCGGCGGTACGCAGCGTCCAGCGCCGGGCCCGGCCGTCGTCGATGCCCGCGTCGTACGGCTCGACGGCCCCGAACAGCGAGCCGAGCACGATGCCGGAGGCCGGCTCGCCGCCGGGCAGCACCACCAGCACGGTGTCGTCGGGGTCGGGGAGCGCGACGAGGCCCTTGCCCCGTCCGGCTCCGGGACAGAGCACGCCGAGCCACCCGGCGTCCAGGTCCCCGTACGCCGGCAGGGTCAGCCGGACCCGGCCCAGCCCGTCCGGGTCGGCGACGTCGGTGACCGTCCCGAGCGTGACCACCGCCCCGGCGGTCGACGCGGTGGGCGGCGCGGCCGGTGGCACGGTGGAGAACCGGGTCAGGTGCCCGTTGCCGTCCACGGTGTGCACCACCTCGGTCAGCACGTACGCCCCGGCGACCGGGTCGGGCACGCCGGTCAGGTCGATCCGCCGGCCGGGCCGCAGCGCCGGATCGCCCTCGGCCACCCCCTCGGCGGTGACCAGCGCGGCGGCGCGGGTGTCCAGCCGCGCCTGGGCCAACGCGGCCAGCTCGTCGTCGCTGCGGCCGGGCTGGTCGACCGCCGTGCGTACCCCGTCCGCGCCCACGTCCGCCGGGTCCGGCCGGTCACCGGCCGGTCGGCCGCAGCGCGCATCGTCGGCCTGCTGGCTGATCGGTTCGGCCCGCTGGGGATGCCAGCCCAGCGCCGCGTTGGCGCCGCTGGCCTGGTCCAGGTTGGTGGCCAGCCGCAGGGTGTGCACGCCCGCGCCGAGGGCCAACGCGACCGGTTGCCCGTATCCGGCGAGGGTGATCAGCCGGACCCCGTCACCGTCGGCGGCCAGGTGCAGCCCGGCCCGGCCGGTCACCTCGCGCAGCAGCTCCAGATCGCTGTGCCGGTGCTGGAGCAGCCGCTCCAGCCGCGGCCCGTCGGTCTCCGCCGTCACCGTCAGCCCGACCTCGCCGCACAGCTCCCGGGCCAGCTCGGCGGCGGTCACCGAGGTGAACACCCGCAGATCCTGTCGCTTGCGCAGCCGGTGCAGCGCGTCGTACGCCCGCAGGCGCAGCACCGCCGCGCCGTCGGCGGCGTACTCGACCTCCACGCAGGTGACCTCCCCGGTGAACAGCGCGTCGGGGTGATCGGCGAGCCGCACGTCGAGTGCCGTGCCGGGGCGCACCGCGGGGTCGAACGCGCCGCTCCCAGCGGTGGTGGCCAGCACCAGCTCGGCCTGGGTGGGCTGGTCGAGCCGGGCGGCCACCCGCAGCGAGCAGACCCGCTGGCGGGCCGCGCCGGCCAGCTCGGCGCCGTCGAGCAGGACGGTCAGCGCCCGGGGCGCGACGCTGGTCACGGCGCACCGCCCGGCCCGGTGCCGCCCGGTCCGGTGCTGCCCGGGCTGCTGCCGCCCGGGCTGGCGCTGCCCGGGCTGCTGCCGGTCGGTGCTGGGCCGGGCGGCGTCGTTCCGGTCGCCGCCGCCCAGGCCGCTGGCGCGGTGGCGACCGAGGCGCCCACGAACGACGCGCCGGCACCCACCGCTCGGGCCATCCCGGCCACCGCCCCGACCAGCGTCGACCCGCCGGTCGGGGAGCCGCCGGTCGGGGAGCCGGCCGGCGGGACGGCCAGGGTGGTGCCGGCCGGCACGGCCAGCGGATCGGTGATCCGGTTGTGCTCGGCCAGCAACCGCCAGCGCAGCGGTGAGCCGAGCGCGTCGTTGGCCAGCAGATCGAAGCGCACCCCGGAGCGTCCGGGCTCGGCGGCGCCGTCACCGGCGGCGACCACCGCGCTGCCCGGGGCGGCGGTCGGGGTGCTCGCCGCGGCCAGCTCCTCGGCGAAGCCGGCCTCCGCCTGATCGGCCGTCTCGGCGGCCCGGACCAGCTTCAGCCGTAGCCAGGAGCGTCGCGGCGACCCGGTGCCGGTGAACGCGTCGAACCGTTCGGCCACCGCGATGATCACGCCGGGCACGTTCCAGGTCTTGCCCCAGACAAGCCGGACCAGCGGCGGCCGCAGCCACCCGTGCTCGGCGGTGGAGTTCTCCGCCAGCATCCACAACGGCCGGGTGAGCGCCCGTACGTCACCCGGACGGATCTGCGTCTCCACGAAGTCGACGTCGAAGAGCAGGTCGAGCACCAGCTCGGTCCGGCCGCCGCCGGTGAACACCAGCGGGTCGTCGGCCAGCCCGGCCCCGGTGAGCTGGCCGCCGGCGGCCGCCCGATGGCGTACCCCGGCGAGCCGGGTCACCTGCACGGTCTCCGGGTTGAGCAGGCAGTCCACCCGTTCGCCGGAGGAGTCGATGAGGAAGGCGACGCGCTCCATCAGTCGCCCGCCTGTTCTCGCTCCAGCCGGCCCAGGTCGGTGGCGTCCAGCGCCGTCCCGGGCACCGTCCACAGCAGCCGGTCGTCCGGCAGCGCTGGCCACAGATCACCGGTCACCGTCGACCACCCTCCGCCGACCGGGCCGCGCCCCGACCCGGCGGTCCGCGCTCCACCGATGGCCGCGTCCGGCCCGCCGGTGAACGCCGCCCCGCCGGACGGGTGCCCGGGCCACGCCGGATCGTCCGGCAGGGCCGGCCAGGGCCCGCTGCCGGCCGCGCGGGCCACGTCGAGCGGGCCACCACCCGTCGCGAGCCGCGCACCCACCTGGCCGGTCCGCCCGGCTCGCTCGTCGGCCTCGCCCACGTGCCGATCGCGAGGTACGTCGCCGGCCGCCCAAGTCACGCCCGGCCGCCCCCCTCGACCACGGCCTGTCCCCAGGGCACCCTGGCCGACGTCGAACCCGTCCCCGCCAATGTCGAACCCGTTCCGGCCGGCCTCGAATCCGTCGCCGCGCCTCCCGAGGCGGCTCGTTCCCGCCGAGTGTCCGTTCCCGACCGCCATGGACCGGTCGCTGCCCCGTTCATCCGGCCCACGCTGGAATCCGGCAGCGGATCTTGGAGGGAAAGTGCCCCTGGAGGGGCCGAAATCGTCCAAGATCCGGCCCGACCCGGGGGGCCACGGCGTGGTGGGGTGTTCAGGTCGGACATGTGCGGGGGTGGTGTCCGCGGGTGAGTGGAGTGGGCCAGGGACCGCAGGACGGATCATCGGCCGGGCTGGCGCAACGACTTCCCCCGCCTGTCCAGATCCCGGCGGTCCGTCCCTACCCGAGCCGGCAACGCCGCCGGAAGCAGCCCGTCGCGCCGATCCACCGAGCCCCCAGCTGGCACCCGATCCGGCCGCCGATCCCGCCGGGGTGGTCGACCCTGCTGCCGCACCCGGCCCGTCCGACGAAGCGAACCCACGGCGGAAGCGCAGTCGGGCTGGCGTCGGCCCGCCGGACGTCGGGCCACCCGGCGCCCCGAACTCCATCCCCGCGCCGAACACCCCGGCGGTGCCGGGAGCGCCAGCATCGGCCAGTCCACCAGCTGCCCCTGACCCGCCGTCCCGGACCCTGGACGCACCGGTCGCCCGCCGACCCTCCGGCCCCCCGAACCGGCCGGCGGCACCGGGTTCGCTGAATCCACCGCCGGCTCCGGGCCCGCCGGATCCATCACCCGCACCGGACACTCCGAACACGCCCGCACCAGGACCTCGGAATGAGCTGGCGTCCGGGCCGTCGACGCTGGCCGGACCACTGACCTCAGCAGCGTCATACCTCCCGAACCCACCCGACGGGTCGCCTGTGGACCGGTGACGGTCCGAGCCCGGGACGGGCCCGGTCACCCCACCGCCGGCGCCACGGACCGCATCCTCCCGGCCGTTGTGTTCGTCCGTACCGTCACCGGGCGGGCCGGTCGAGGTGTGCCCGGCCGGCGGCCCGTCGAGGTCCAGGTCCTGCAGCAGACCGGGGGCGTGTGCGGCCACCAGGTCCAACCAGTGCTGGGGTGGCTCCCCGAAGCGGCGTGGCGCATCCGCACGGACGTCCGACGGCCGGTGCCCGGTCGCGCCGGCCGATTCGACGCGCCCGGCCAGGCGTTGCACCGCCCCGGCCGCCGAGCGCAGCCGGCCGGCCAGCCAGCTACGCGGGCGTCGGCGCGGTGGCACCGCCGGTCTCCAACTCCAGGCCCTCGTAGCGCAGGGTCAGCGATGCGATGGCGATTTCGTGGCTGAGCGTGTTGAGGTGCGCCCCGCGCCACCGGGTGGGCCAGGCGTCGATCAGGTTCCACCGCAGCACCTCGGCGGTCCCGACGGAGTCCAGCAGCACCACCGAGACGTTGCGGCGGTTGAGCGTGCCCTGGGCCGTGGCGTGCACCCAGTCCCACAGCTCCCGGGACGCGGTGAGCCCGAAGTGCAGCGTCACCGGCTCGTACTCCGCCTGACCCGGCACCATCCGCATCCGGCCCAGCCCGTGCTCCCGGTACGGCTGGCCGGGGATGTTCACCTCCAGACCGCTCATCTCGGTGAAGTGGCCGTTGGTGACGCCGTTGATGAGCAACCGGAAGTTGTACGCCCGGTACGGGTCGACCGGGGCACCCGGTTGCGGGGTGGCTGTGGTGGGCATGTCGTCAGCCTCCGATCATCTCGGTCTCGGTGCCGCCGGCCCACTGGCTCAGCTTGAACACCACGAATTCGGCGGGCTTGACGACGGCGATGCCGATGTGGGCGATCACCATGCCCGCGTCGCGGACGTCCGGCGGGTTGGTCTCCTCGTCGCACTTGACGAAGAACGCCTCCTCGGGGCTGCGTCCGAGCAGCGCGCCGTCGCGCCACACCCGGGTCAGGAACGCCCCGATGTCGCGCCGGATCGAGCGCCAGAGGGTGAAGTCGTTGGGCTCGAAGACCATCCACCGGGTGCCGTTGGCGATGGCCTGCTCGATGGCGATGCTGAGCCGGCGCACGTTGAGGTAGCGCCATTCGCTGGCCTCGGCGGCGAGCGTACGGGCGCCCCAGACCCGGATGCCCTCACCGGCGAAGTAGCGGATCACGTTGACGCCCTTGGGGTTGAGCACGTCGTGCTCCGGTCGGGTGACCAGGTAGCCCAGGTCGACGGCGCCGCGTACCGGTTCGTTGGCCGGCGCCTTGTGCACGCCGCGCAGCGCGTCGGTGCGGGCCCAGATGCCGGCCAGGTGACCGCTCGGCGGGGTCAGCTCCAGCTCTCCGCTGATCGGGTCGCGTACGCGCAGCCACGGGTAGTAGAAGGCGCCGAACTCCGACTGCCGGGGCCGGTACGCCGCACCCTCGTGCCCGCCCGAGCCACCAGGACCACCCGAGCCGCTGCCCGCGCCGTCGGCAGGCTTGGGGGGCTTGCCGGAGGACGGCGTGGCGACGCGGGTCAACGCGGAGATGTCGTCGATGTCCGGCGCCGGGTCGCAGATCGCCACCATGGTGCGGGTCCGCTCGGCCATGCTCAGCAGCGCCTCGTGCGCCACGACGTCGTTGAAGCCGGGGGCGGCGATGATCGAGATCTCGTCGATCGCCTCCAGCAGTTGCAGGCCGCCGCGCCGCTGCCCGGTGCCGGTGATCGCGCCGCCCTCGCCGACGTTGACCACCCAGCAGCGGGCGCCGCCGTTGTCCAGGAAGCCGAAGACCGCCCGGGCCAGCGCGGTGCTCTCCGCCTGCTCCCCGCCGGCGAAGAGCCGCAGGAACTCGGTCCAGTTGTTGACCGGCACCGCCTTGCCCAGTTGGGCGGAGCGGTCCGGGGCGATGCCGACGAAGGCGGCGATGCTGGTGCTCGCCGGTCCGATCGGTCGGGCGCCACTGGGGACCTCCTCGACGTAGATGCCGGGGGAGAAGTAGCTGGGCATCGGTCCTCCTGTGCGGGTGGGCGTCAGCGGGTCGGTGGCGCGCAGACGATGACGATGTCGGGTTCGGCGGGGTCGACCTCGGCGGTGAGCACGAGCCCGCGCCCGGTCAGCCGGAGCCGGACCGGGCCCGGGTGCTCGGGGTCGTGCGGTACGCCGACGATCAGGAACCGGCCGTCGGGATCGGTGCGGGTGACGGACGACGTGCCGGGCAGCTCGACCCGCATCTCCGCGAGGGGTTGCTCCTCGGGGCCGACGACCCGGCCGGTGAGCGTGCGGGACTCCAGTTGTCTCAGCCGCAGTGGGTGCAGCACCGGCGGCGCGGCCGGGGTCGGGTGATCCACCTGCGTCGGCACGTCGATCAGCAGCCCGGGGCGTGGCGCGGTGCCGAACGCGGTCCACAGCGGCGCCGCACCGGCCTCCAGCACCACCGGGTAGCGACCGTCGCGGGTCGCGGCGGTGAGCACCCGGTCGAGCCGGTCCAGCCCGGCCGGACCGGTCACGCAGAGCAGGTAGCGGACCGTGAACCGGTACGGCTCGCGGACCGCGCCGCTGGAGCGGGTCTGCCGCGCCGGGCGCAGCTCCATCGGCCAGAGGGTGAGCCCGGCGGCGTCGCCGTCGGTACGGGGCGGGCCGATCGGGACGGCTTCCCCGGCCGCGTTGGTCAGCCAGGCGGCCAACTCGGCGGTCGCCGTCTCGATCGGTCCGCGCCCGTCGGTGCTCATCGCGGCGGCGTCCCCTGGATCCGGTACGCGATGGCCTCGTTCCACACGTGCGGGTAGACGCCGATCTCGAAGTACCGGGTGAACCGGTTGATCGGCGCGTTGGTGTGGTCGTGGTAGAGCAGCCACACCGGTGCGATGGTGAACAGCACGTAGTTCGCCAGGACCAGCGGGATGTAGAGCGGGCCGAGCAGGCGACCCTGGAAGATGTGCACGTCCTCGTGCCGCTGGATGCCGGAGCTGGAGCCGGCGCAGACGGTGCCGATGGTGGTGGCGTAGCGGGGCGAGACCCCCTCCACCACGCTGACCCGGCCGCTGCCCTGCGAGGTGGGCCGGTCCAGCGAGTGCCCGAAGAGCAGGTGCACGGCCAGGTAGATGGCCCCGACGACCGTGTTCAGCAGGCTCCAGGTGTGGTCGACGACGAAGAGGAAGACGCCGCGGGCGTCCGCCGCGTACACCCCGGCGGAGGCCACCGCCCAGCCGAAGGCCGCGCCGACCAGCAGGCCCACGACGGCGCCGATCAGCAGGCCGATCGGGCCGCCGACGAGGAGGCCGAACAGGGCGCCGAAGCCGACCTGGACGGCCGCGCTGATGATTCCGAAGATCATGATGTCACTCCTCAGACCCAGGAGCGGAGGATGCGGGGCTCACGACCTTGCGCGAGCTGGGTCGGCGACGCCTGGGTCGCCTGCCGGTTGCCGGGCGGAATCTGGTTGACGCCGAGCGCGGCGGAGAAGATGACCAGCGCGTTGAAGAACGCGATGATCCACTTCTCGCCGCCGGCGTCGTCGGCGAACGCCGCGGTCACGTAGGACAGCAGGAGCGCGATGCCGATGGCGATCCACTTGCGGAGCTTGTCGCCGCTGGGGCCGATCAGCCCGCCGATGACGTTGGTGGCCAGCAGGGTGGCGGCGCTCGCGCCGGCGAGGCTGCCCAGTGCGGCCCAGGTGAAGAGATCGTTCATGGCGATCCCCCTTTTCTGCGATGGTGCGACCGGGATGTGGTGGTGGTGAGGTCCGGTGCTCCCGTGGTGGGAGCACCGGGGCCGGTCGCCGTCGTGGCGGGGCGGCCGGTGCCGGGCGTGGCCGGCGGGGCCGGCCACCGGATGGATCAGCCGGGCCCGGGCGCGCCGGCGGGCGGGCCCGGCGAGGTCGGGCCGGGTGCGGCCGGCGCCGCCGGGCGGCGGCGACGCAGCAGGAACACGCCCACCGCGGCGAGCAGCAGCAGGAGGAGCAACCCGCCGACGATCAGCAGCCAGGGGAACCCGCCTCCGTCGGCGGCGGCGACCGGCGAGGCCGACGGTCGGGGCGGCGCCTCGGCGACGGCCCGCAGCTCGGTCGGCTTGTCCTGGTTGGAGTCCACCTTCCAGCTGACCGACCGGCCGTTGACGGTGCCGTTGGAATCGATCACCCGGCCGGGAAATGTCACCGAGATCTCGAACGACATCAACTTGAGGAAAGCCTGTTGCTGTTGCGGATTCTGCTCGGCCATTTTTCCGCCGTACTTCTTCGGGTCGAGCGGCAACGTGAATCGGTAGAAATCGCCGTCCCGGACCAGTTTGACGCTCTCGCTGTCGAAGGTCGCCAGCGGCGCCTTGCGGTAACTGATCTGGGTGCCGAAGAGATTGCTGTCCTCGTAGCCGGACTCCTCGCCGGGCGGCAGCGCGGGGATGTTCTGGCGCAACTCGGCGATGGCCGCCGGCATGGTCTTGTTCCAGGCGACCAGCCGGGACCTGTGAGCAGTCAGCAGCAGCTGCCCGTCGACTGTGTCGTCGGTGTTGACGGTGAGCCCCATGTTGAGTTGAGCGGCCCAGAATCGGGTGAACACGGGTCGTTCTAGTCCCGGAAATACTGGTAGAACGATATCGGGCGTTGGCGGTGCGTGCCGGACGAGGTCACTGCGCCCTCGACCGTCCTGAATGCAGCCGCTCAGAACGGCGAGAAGGAGGAGACACACCGCGACGCGGAGTGCCTTACCGCGGTTGACTCTCCTGTTCATGCGCTCAGTGTGTGTGATCGCGTTCACCATGAGCAGTCAGCGATCAGTCACAACGCAGTCGCCGATATTACCGGCGTGCTGTCATGTTCGGCCGAGGCCGGCGGCGGCAGAAATGATTACCCTGGAGTTTTGGGCCCATCGCGGTTTTCACGCCGGAGATCCCTCTGTGGGGGAGGCCGGCCGGGGCCGGGGTGCGACAGGCTGGGTGCCCCGTCGACCGGACCCGGGAGCACCACGATGACGCCAGCCCAGCTCCACACCCCGAAGATCGAGCTGCATGTCCACCTGGAGCCCATCGTGGACGCCGAGGAGCGGCTCGGGCTGGCCGGCTGGGCGGACGTGCTCGCCCACCGACGACCCGGCCATCTTCGACATCACCCTGGCCGACGAGTACGCCTTCGCCGGGCGGCTCGGCGTGGACGCCGCGACCGCGTACGCCTCGGCCTGCGCGGAATGCTCGGCGATGCCGCCACCCGCGCGGCTGGTGGCGGTGGGGGAGCGGGCCTACGGGACTCGTCCCGGCGCTACAACCGGTCGCGAAGGCCGTCGATGATCGGACACCTTCCACCGCGCGAGCGCCTACCCGACAGGGCCACCGGCCCGGGTCTACGCTGACTGGATGACGGTGGTCGCGTGCGTGCTGCTGGTGGATCCCGACGGGCAACTGTTGCTGCAACTGCGCGACGGCAACGCCCGCTACCACCCCAACGTGTGGGGGTTGCCCGGCGGGCATGGCGAGGCGGGGGAGACGCCGGAGCAGACCGCCGAGCGGGAGCTGTGGGAGGAGACCGGCCTGCGCGCAGACGGGCCGCTGCGCCCGTTCGCGGTGCAGCCGCTGCCGGAGCTGGAGCGGGTCAAGCACTACTTCATCGGCGGCACCCGGGCCCGGCAGGAGGACGTGGTGCTCGGCGAGGGGGCAGCGATGGTCTTCGTGCCCCGCGACGAGGTGCTCGACGGCCGTCCCTACACACCGGGCACCGTCGAGGTGCTGACCCGGTTCCTCGCCTCACCCAAGTACGCGGGCGCGGCCACCGCCGGCTGAAACGACCGCCGGGACCGGTTCAGCCCCCTGGAGGCCGCCAGTCGGCGTACCGGGCCATGCCCCGAAGTGCCGCCCGGGCCGGGGTGAGCCGCAACGCGGCGTCCCGCACCGCCACGGCGAGGGGGTTGCGGAGCTGCTGGCCGTACCGGCCGGCGCGGAAGGCGGCCCGGGCGATGGCCTGGCTACGGGGACGACGCTGCCGGTCGTACGCCGCCAGGGCGGCCGGCAGCCCCTCGGCGCCGCCGGCGCAGACCGCACCGAGCACGACCGCGTCCTCGATCGCCTGGCCGGCGCCCTGCCCGAGGTTGGGCGTCATCGGGTGGGCGGCGTCGCCGAGCAGCGCCACCCGCCCCCGCACGTAGGAGGGCAGCGGTGTGGCCAGGTGGTGGATGTCGTTGCGCAGCACGGCCCCGGGTGGGGTGGCCGCCAGCAGCGCTGGGATGGGCGCGTGCCAGTCGCCGAAGCGTTCCCGGACGACCGCCAACTCGTCCGGGGCGTGGCCGCCGGGCGGGGCGGTGAGCGCGGCGTACCAGTAGACCTGGCCGGCGCCGAGCGGCACCATCCCGAACTCGGCCGCCGGGCCCCAACTGATCGCCGCCGGGACGGGGTCGGGGAACGCGATGGCGGCCCGCCAGGCCGTCGAGCCCGCGTACACCGGGGCGGGGTGTTGCGGCCAGAGCTGAGCGCGCAGCCGGCTGCGCAGGCCGTCGGCGCCGACCACCAGGTCGGCGGCGAGCGTCTGCAGGCCGGCGGGCCCTTGGTAGCGCACCTCGGCGCGGTCCGGGCCGGGCTCGACGTGCTCCACCTCCGCCCGGGTCAACAGCGACGAGGCCGGCAGCGCCTCGCGCAGGATGCGGTGCAGGGTGGCCCGGTGTACGCCGAGCGCCGTGGTGCCCAGCTGGCGGGTCATCTCCGCCGCGTCCACCCGGGACAGCCACCGGCCGTGCCGGTCGCGGATGCCGCCGGGCGCCTCGGCGTGCTCGCCACGGCGCAGGGCCGGGCCGAGGCCGAGTGCGTCCAGCGCGCGCAGCGCGTTCGCCATCAGGGTCAGCCCGGCGCCGACCTCGCGCAGCTCGGCGGCGCGCTCGAGGACGGTGACCCGCCATCCGTGCCGGTGCAGGGCGAGCGCCGCGCTGAGCCCGCCGATCCCGGCGCCGACCACCACCGCGTGCGGGTCGTCCATGTCGACCACCTTTCTACAGTTGTAGAAGAGTGATACTACCTGCGGACCACCGGAAGGGGGAGGTGCGTGACGGCCCGGACGAACCGGATCGCGCTGCTGGCCGACGCGGCCATCGAGCTGATCGCCGACGGCGGCATGCGAGCGCTGACGCACCGGGCGGTGGACGGTCGCGCCGACATGCCGCCCGGCACCACGTCCGCGTACCTGCGGACCCGGCAGGCGCTGATCGAGGCGGTGGTGGGACGGCTCGCCGAACGGGACCGGGCCGACCTGGAGGTGTACGACCTGCCGACCGGCCCGCCACCCCCGACGCCGGGCCCCCGGCTCGACGGTGACGACCTCGACCGGCTCGCCGCCGGCGTCGCCGAGGTGCTCGACCGCTGGCTGAGCACCGGACGCAGCCGGACCCTGGCCCGCTACGCCTGCCTGCTGGAGGCGGTGCACCGCCCCGAGCTGCGCGGCATCCTGCACCACGGCACCGGCCTGCGGGTCCAGGCCCGCGACCTGCTGACCCGGGCCGGCGCCCCCGACCCCCAGCGGCAGGGCGACCAGTTCGTCGCGTTCGTGGACGGGCTGCTCTTCGACCGGCTGGTCGGCGCCGGCGCGCTCACCGCCCCGGCGCCCGGCAGCCCGGCCAGCCGGGCCGACCTGACCGCCGCCGTTCGCACCCTGCTGCACGCCCTGACCGGCAGCTGACCCCGCTGGCGCGATCAGCCGGCGGTGGCGCCGATCCGGTGCTGGCTCGGGCTGATCCCGCGGACCCGACGAAACGCGGTGCTCAGGGCGTACGGGGTGGCGTAGCCGACCCGCCGGGCCACCGCGCCCAGCGTGGCGTCGGGCTCGCGCAGCAGATCCGCGGCGAGCGTCAGCCGCCACCCGGTCAGGTACGCCATCGGCGGCTCACCGACCAGCTCGGTGAACCGGCGGGCCAGCACCGCCCGGGAGACGCCCACCTCGGCGGCGAGCGCGGCGACCGTCCACCCTCGGGCGGCGTCGTTCTCCAGCAGCCGCATGGCCGGGCCGACCACCGGGTCGCCGGCCGCCCGGTACCAGCCGGGCGCCGCGTCGCCGCGGCCGAACCAGGTACGCAACGCGCCGATCAGCAGCAGGTCCAGCAGCCGGTCCAGCACCGCCGCCTGGCCGGGGGCGTCCCGGGTCACCTCCTGCGCCAGCAGCGGGACCAGCGGACTGCGCCACTCGTCGGCGGGGACCACCAGCAGCGGTGGCAGCGCGCTGAGCAGCCGTCGGCTCACCTCGCCGGGCAACTGGTACGTGCCGGTCAGCAGCACCGTCGATCCGCGTGGGCCGGTGCCCCAGGTGCGTACGCCCAGCGCCATCGACTCGGTCAGCGGCTCGCCGCGCAGGGTGGTGCAGCGCTGACCGGGGTGGATCACCACCTGCGGTGGGGTGGCCGGGTCGTCGGCGACGAGGTAACCGTCCGGCCCGCGCAGCACCGCCACGTCGCCGGGGCGCAGCGCCGCCGCGGCGGCGTCGTCGGGTACGAGCCAGGCGGTGCCGCTGACCAGCGCCACGACGGTGAGCGGCGCCCGGTCCTCGATCCGTAGCGCGTACGGCGGGTCGAGCACCGAGCGGAGTAGGAAGGCGCCCCGGGCCCGGGGACCGTCGAGCAGCCCGGTGAGGGGGTCCATGGCGCGATGGTAGACGATCGCGAGGGGCGCTCCGGCGGCCGCCAGACGCCGGCGCGGTGCCGGTGACCGGGTGCGGGAGGTGGGCGAAGGTGCGGTTCGGGGGGCTGCGGGTCGCCGGGGACCGGCTGCGGCGGGACTGGCGGCCGGTGCTGGAGACGACCGTCGCGGCGACCGTGGCCTGGCTGCTCGCCACCCGGCTGGTCGGGCACCCGCAGCCATTCTTCGCTCCGGCGGCGGCGCTCATCGTCCTCGGCCAGGCCCGGGGACAACGGATCCGGCGGGCCGTCGAGGTCGTCCTCGGTGTCGCCGCCGGGGTGCTGGTCGCGGATCTGGTGGTGCAGGCGCTGGGCCCGGGCACCACCTGGACGGTGTTCACCGTCATCCTGCTCACCATCCTGCTCTCGGCGGCCCTCGGCGCCACCGGTGTGACGTTGGTGCAGGCCGCGGTCTCGGCGCTCTACCTGGTGGTGGTCGCACCGCCGGACGGGTCGCTGGTGCCGTTCCGCTTCGTCGACGCGCTGATCGGCGGCGCGGTCGCGCTCGCCGTCAGCCTGCTGGTCGACGCCCGGCACCCGCTGGCCCCGCTGGTCGCCGAGGTGCGGCGGACCTTCGACGAACTGGCCGGGCTGCTGGACGGGATCGCCGACGCGCTGGATCGTCGCGACGAGCCCGGCGCGGTCGCCGCGCTGGTCCGGGCGCGGGGCATGGACGCCCGGGTCGACGGGTTGCGCGACGGGGTGCTCGCGGCCGGCGAGGCGCTGCGGCTCAACGTGCGCCGGCGCCGGCACATCGGCCGGCTGCGGTCGGTGGACGAGTCGATCCGGCAGATTGACTACGCGGTACGCAACGTCCGCGTGCTGGCCCGCGCCGGGGTGACGCTCAGCCGGCTGCAGTCCCCGGCGCCGCCCGAGCTGGGCGTGGCGCTACGTGCGCTGGCCGAGGCGGTCCGGGAGGCCGGAGCGGCCCTCGCCGCCGACCTGGACGGGCGGGACGAGGCAGCCGACCGGCACGCCAGCCGGGCGGACGAGTCGGCGCTGGCCGCGGTGCGCACCGTCGGACAGCTCTTCGGTCCGACCCAGACCCTCCCACTCGCCATGATCATCGGCCAGGTCCGGGCCACGGCCATCGACCTGTTGCGCGGCGTCAACCCCGACGACGACGTCGCCGTCCTCACCCGGGTGGACGACGCCCTCGGTCTTCCCCCGGTCTGACCCGCACCCGAGCGGTCGGGGTCAGGTGGTCAGCCAGGTGGTGGCGGACCGCCGGATCGACGTGGGCAGTTCGTGGCCGCCGGGGAACTCCTCGTAGGTGACCTCGTAGCCCAGGTCGTGCAGGTGCGGGACGAGCCGGCGGCTGCACATGTCGATCGGCAGGACGCGGTCGTCCACCCCGTGCGCGACGAAGATCCGCGGCCGGCCGTGCGTGGCCGGCGGCGCGGCGAAACCGGGGGAGAAGGCCAGCACCGCGTCGACCAGGTCGCCGTTGGTCAGGCCCAGCGAGAGCGCGTACGAGGCGCCGTCGGAGAACCCGCCGAACGTCACGTCGCGCACCGGGTAGCCGTCGAAGACGCTGGCCAGCAGCTCGTCGATGCGCCGCACGTCCACCCCGAAGCCCCCGGCTATCAGGTCCCAGCTGCTGGCGGCCGCCTGCGGGGCGACCAGCAGCAGGTGGTGCGCGTCCGCGACCGGCAGCAGCAGGTCCAGCCCCTGCCGCGCGGAGCCGCCCGCCCCGTGCAGCAGCACCACCAGCCGGTACGCGGCGTCGTCGGCGGCGGGCTCCGGGGCGTACACCATCGCCAACAGCCCACCGCCGGGGGCGCTCAGCGGCACCAGCCCGGCGGGCGCCGGCGCCACCGGCGGGTGGGCGCGGGCGGTCAACCGGCCGGGGCGGGAAACGCCCGCCGGCTCCTGCCGCGGCGGCCTGAGTTCGGACACGGGTCACCGTTCCTCGCTGTCGGCGGGGTGTGCGCCGCGGTTACCCGGCCCGCCACCGGTTAACCGCCCGCAGTGGGTCAGGTGCCGCCGGCGCGAAGGGCCTGGATCGGGTCAGGCGCTGTCGCGGGCCACCAGGGCGGACGGGAAGAGGGTCACCGGCGCGGTCGGACGACGGTCCAGCACGGCCGTGGCCGCGGCGGTGGCGATCCGGCCCACCGGGTGGCTCGCGGTCGTCAGCGCGGGGGCGGTCATCCCGGCCAGCGGGATGTCGTCGAAGCCGGCCACCGCGACGTCGCCCGGCACCCGCACCCCACCCTCGCGCAGCGCCGCGATCACCCCGAACGCGGTCTCGTCGCTGATCGCGTACACGGCGTCGAGGTCCGGCCAGCGCCGCAACGCCTCGTCGGCCGCCGCCCGGCCGCGCGCCGCGGTGAAGTCACCGGGCAGCACCCGCTCCGGCAGCCCCGCCTGGCGCATCAGCCGGCGGTACGCCTGCACCGGCCGCTGCGAGCACGGCAGCCACCGGGGGCCGGCCACCATGGCGATCCGGCGGCGACCGCCGGCGTACAGGTGGCGCAGCACCTCCTCGGCGCCGGCGGCGTTGTCGACGTCGAACGACGGGACGGTGGCCGAGCCGATGCCGATCGAGGCCACCCGGCCGCGCAGCGACCGGGGCACGGCGTCCAGCAGATCCTCGGTGGTGTTCACCAGCACCACCCCGCACACGCTGCCGTCGCCGGCGAGCTGGTCCAGGCTGTTCGGCTCGCCCAGCGGCAGCCAGTGCAGCGCCACCCCGATGGCGGCCGGCGCGCAGACCCGGGCCGCCGAGCCGACCACCCGGTGCACGTACGGGTCGTCCAGCACCGCCGCGCTGCGCCCGGCGACCGCCACCACCAGCCGTACGCCCCCGCCGCGGACCAGTGCCCGGGCGGCCGGGTTGGGCACGTAGCCGAGCTGGTCGGCGGCCGCGGCGACCCGCTCCCGGGCGGACGGCGAGGCGAACCCGGTCCCGGCGATCACCCGCGACGCCGTGGACCGGGACACCCCGGCGGCCCGCGCGACGTCCTCCAGCGTGGCCGGCCGGTGCGCGGCTGCCGTCATGGTTTCCTCCCCCGACCAGCCGTCCGGCGGACGGACGCCTGCCCGGCATCATGCCCCGGCTGGGCCACCGGCGGTAAGGGCGGTCACCCCGGTTGTGGTGGAAGCGCTCTCAGGTGTGCGATCGTGCCAGGAGATCACCCCGAGAAAGAGGAACCGTCCCCGTGAGCGCCGCCACCAGTCCGCCCGTCCCCCCGGCCACCGCCCCGGCGCCCTCCCGGGCCGTGCGGACCGCCCGCAACGGCGTGGCCGTCGTCTTCACCCTCAACGGGCTGGCGGTCGGCAGCTGGTTCTCCCGGGTGCCGGCGGTCCGCGAGGCGCTGGACCTCTCCGCCGGCCGGCTCGGCCTGCTGCTGCTCGCGATGAGCATCGGCGCGCTGCTCGCCATGCCCACCTCCGGCCTGCTCGCCCAGCGCCTCGGCGCGGCCCGCACCGTGACGCTGGCCACCGTGCTGGTCGCGGTCGGCCTGACCGTCGCCGGGCTGGGTGCCACGGTGGCCGGTTCGGTCGTCGTCGTCGCGGTGGGCCTGGCCGCGTTCGGCTACGGCTCCGGCGCCTGCGACGTGGCGATGAACGTCGAGGGTGCGGCGGTGGAGCGGCGCCTGGGGCGTACCGTCATGCCCCGCTTCCACGCGGCGTGGAGCCTCGGATCGGTGGCGGGCGCGGCACTCGGGGCCGGGGCGGCCCGGTTCGACCTGCCCGTCGGCGCGCATCTCGCCGGTGTGGCGGTGGTGGTGCTGGCCGGCACCGTGCTCGGCGCCCGGTCGTTCCTGCCCCAGCCGGTCGTCGACGAGGCGCAGGGTACGGCGGACGCCAGCCCGCGCGCTCGCCGCCGCGCCCAGCTCGCCGCCTGGCGGGAGCCGCGCACCCTGCTGATCGGGCTCTTCGTGCTGGTGGCGGCGTTCACCGAGGGCAGCGCCAACGACTGGCTGGCAGTGGCCTTCGTCGACGGCCGGGACCTGAGCGAGGCGGCCGGCGCGGTGGTCTTCGGCGTCTTCGTCGTCGGCATGACCCTCGGTCGCACCGCCGGCACGGTCGCGCTGGACCGGTGGGGTCGCGTGCCGGTGCTCACCAGCACCGTCCTGCTCGCCGCGTTTGGCGCGGGCCTGGCCGTGCTGGCCGGCTCGGGGCCGGTCGCCATCGTCGGCGTCGCGCTCTGGGGGCTCGGCGCGTCGCTGGGCTTCCCGGTCGGGATGAGCGCGGCGGCCGACGAGGAGGCGCACGCGCCCGTCCGGGTGAGCGTGGTCGCGGTGATCGGCTACACCGCGTTCCTGGGTGGGCCACCGCTGCTGGGGCTGCTCGGCGACCGGGTCGGCATCCTGCAGGCGCTGCTGGTGGTGCCGTTGCTGCTGCTGCCGACCCTGGCGCTGGTGCCGGTGCTGCGCCCGCCGGGCGCCGCCGGACCGACCTCGCCAGCACAGAAAATCTAACCCGGAACGCCGCCGAGCGGTATCGGGCGCATGGCCGACTGCGCCGCGCGCCCCGGCTGGCTACGGTCGCCCGATGCCAACCGACTTGATCACCGCCGCCGCGGCGGGCAGCTGGACCCTGGGCGACCGCGCCGTGCACCGGATGGGCTTCGGCTCCATGCGGATCACCGCGAACCCGAACCGCGGCCGAGCGATCGCGCTGCTGCGCCGCGCCGTGGAGCTGGGCGTCAACCACATCGACACCGCCGCCTTCTATGTCTCGCCCGGCGGGACCCTGGGGGTTGGCACCGGCCCGGCGCGCTACGCGACCGAGCTGATCCGGGCGGCGCTCGCCCCGTACCCCGAGGATCTGGTGATCACCACCAAGGTCGGCTTCGGGTACGACCCGGTGGGCGGCTTCACCGAGGCGGTCACCCCGGCGCGGTTGCGGGCCCAGGTGGAGGAGAACCTGCGCCGGCTCGGCCTCGACCGCCTGGACGTGGTGAACCTGCGGCTCGGCCGGGGACCGGGCCCGGTGCCGCTGGCCGAGCGTTTCGGCGCCCTGGCCGAGCTGCGCGCCGCCGGGCTGATCCGGCACCTCGGGCTCTCCAACGTCCGGCCCGGGCAGTTGGAGGAGGTGGCGGACATCGCGCCGGTGGTCTGCGTGCAGAACAACTACGGGGTGGACGCCTACCGGGAACAGGACGAGTTCGTCAGGTCCTGCGGCGAGCGGGGGATCGCCTACGTGCCGTTCTTCGCGTTGGCCGGCACCGGCCGGGAGGCGGGCGCGAGCGCCGAGCAGGGCGAGGCCGTGCACGCCGTCGCCCGGGCCCACGGCGTCACCCCGCACCAGGTACGCCTGGCCTGGACCCTGCACCAGGGGCCGCACGTGCTGGCCATTCCCGGCACCGGCGACCCGGCGCACCTCACGGCGAACGTGGCGGCCGCCGCCCTCCACCTGACCCCCGAAGACCTGACCCTGCTCGGCTGACCCCGCCGTCTTCCATGATCACCGGGGGGTGGGGGAGGGGTGGGTCAGTCGCGGAGCCAGACTCGGAGGGGGCCCTGTTGGGTGAAGCCCGCTGTCAGGGCGGGGGTCAGGTCAGGGCCGGATTCGTAGCCGACCAGTGGTACCCGGGGCACGGTGGCGAGGACGCCGTGCCAGATCTCGCGGGGGTCCACCGTGTGGGAGAACAGGTTGGAGACCCCGTACGCGCTGTCGCCGCTGACCACCGCGCCGCCCAGAACCGTGCCCCGGTCGTCGTACCGGGCCAGTATCCGTACCCCGGGGTCGGCCAGCAGTGCCGGCCGGAACAGCGACCCGCCGCCGTGCGCCGCCGCCCAGACGGCGAGTTCCGTCGGCGTGGTGACCGGGGTCAGCGGAGCGCCGGTGGGCGGATCCAGCGGTGGTCGGTGGATCCACTGTGCGTCGAAGAGCACCCGGAAGCCGTACCGGGACAGATCGAGGTCGGCGAAGCTGTCCTTCACCGAGGCGCCGGGCCTGGCGTCGATCCGGGCCAGCAGGGCATCGACGTCGACGCCGGGGCGCAGCGTGACCGCGTCCGGGTACCAGGTTGGGGAGCGGCGGGGGACCGACCAGGCGTCCGCGTCGGTCCGGCCGGCCAGCCCGTGGCTGCCGCAGACCACGTCGCACCATTCGGCGTTGTTACGGGCCGCCGCCTCCCGCACGTCCTTGGGCACGTCCCGCAGCCTAGGGGGCGACGTGTCTAGGGCAGCCGGTCGGTGTAGACCAGATCCATCGTGTCGGTGTGCCCGGACCAGCGGAGTTCGAGTTTCCAGCAACCCGCGTGCGGCATGTCGATGATCGACGGACCCGGACCGCCGGCGACCTCGCGGGTCACCCTGGTGTCGGTGCCGTACAGCGTCGCGGTGATCGCCAGGGCCTTCGGCGACGTCGTCTCGGACGATGTCGAGGCAGGGCGGGAGACCCAGAGGATCTTGTTGTTCGACCCGTCCTGTCTGACCTGAGCGAGCGGGTGAGCGAACAGCACCGCCACGATGTCGCCCTTCGCGCCGAAGACGTGCGGGACCCGGGCGTCCCCGCTGAACCCGGCGTCCGCCCAGTCGGGCAGGGACCCCGTCTCGATCCGCGGGCCGCAACCCGTCGCTGCGGTCGCGGAGGTCGTGCTGGTCGGCGCGTCGACCGGCGTGGCCGACCGGCCGGCCGTCGTGCACGCCGTCAGCAGGAGCACCGACCCCATCAGCAACCTGCCCCATGCACCCATCTCGCCCCTTCCGAATACCTGTCGATGAGTCAGAACGTCCTCGCACCATCAAGACACCGGACGCGCCCGCCAAGTTCCCCGTCCGAGCTTTCCTGGGAGTACGCCTAGTCCAGCGATTCGGCGATCTCGATCGCCTCGGCCCTCGTGAGGTCGCCCTCCAGCCGGTAGCTCGCGTCGGCCCCCTGCCAGATCAGGGTCGAGGCGGCGAGCCGGGCGGTCTCCATCCGGACCTGTCCGGTGCGATCCACGTAGGCCAGGACGTGCGGGCCGCCGACCCAGACGGCGAAGTCGCCGTCGACCTGGACCCACTCCGCTCCCGGCCGGCTGGTTTGCTTGTGGAACGCCAGGTCGAGCCGACCATCGAAGGCGTCGATGCGCAGCGCGCCCCCGTGGTAGAGCAGCGTGGCCACCCGGTAGGCGCCCGTGTCGTCGGGATCGGCGACCAGCACCCGCTCGGGCGGACCGAGCTTCGCCGGTAGGCGGATCGGGAAGCGCACCGCCCGTTGCGCCTCATCCAGGGCCGCGGTTCGCTGCGCGGGCAACGGCGACGGGGTGCCGGTGGGCAGCACCGGGTCGGGCGACGTGACAACGGTGACTCCGGCGAAGCGCAGCAGCCCCGCGACGGCGTCGGCGAGGGCCGCCCGTCCCGGTGGCAGCACCGCCACGAGCAGGGCGACGAGCGCCGCCGCCGCGTAGGCGCGCCACCGACGCCGCCGGGACGGGGGCTCGGTGAGCCGAGCGCGTACGCGCGTGGTCACGTCGGGCGCGTCGGGTGTCTCCAGCCAGGTGGAGAGGCCACGCAGCTCCCTCTCGAGGTCATCCACTCCGGACCTCCTCGCGGTCGAGCAAGCCGCGGAGCTTCGCCAATGCCCGGGACGTCCGCGACTTCACCGTGCCCCGCGGCCAGCCCAACGTCGCCACCGTCTCCTCCTCGCTGAGATCGAGGAAGAACCGGCAGACGATCACCTCACGGTCGCGTACCGGCAGTTGGCGCAGAGCGTCCACCAGCACGGCGCGGCGCTCCCCGGCGAGGACCGCGCCGACCGCGTCGTCCTCGGCGATCTCCGAAGCCGGGTTCGCCGCCGCGGCCCGCAGGACGAGGCCGTCGCGGCGGGTGCGTGACCGGTGCAGGTTGCGGGTCTCGTTGGCGACGATCGCCAGCAGCCACGAGCGGAACGACGACTCCGCCCGGTAGCGGGAGAGCTTTCGGTACCCCTTCACGAAGGCCTCCTGGATGACGTCCTCGGAGTCCGAGCCCGCGCCGAGTAGCACCGCCGTCCGGTACGCGGACGCGGTGTGCCGGGCGACCAGGAGGTCGTACGCCTCCAGGTCACCTGCCCGAGCGCGGGTGACGAGCACGTCGTCGTCCAGGGGTACCTCCGGTTGGGTCACCTTCATGACACCGCTCACGCGCTGCGGGTTCCAGCCGCGGCTCGGTCAGCCCACTCTCACCCGGCGTGCAGCGTATTGCCAGGAAACGGTGGTGCACTGGATGGGCGTCGAGGAGAGGAGTCGGTCATGGGCTGGTTCAGTCGGCGGGCCCGGGGCGCCGAGGCGACCCCCACGAAGCTGGACCGGGAGGCGACCCGGGACGACCTCGCCGCGCTCGAGGCGTTCATCGCCAGCCGGCGGGGGGTGGAGTTCTACCTGGAGCCGGAGACCACCGCCACCGACACCACGGTGGTGGCGATCGCCCACGACGGCGAGTGGATCCGTCGCCGTACCGGCACCCCGCGTGCGGCGGGCGCCATCGCCCGCAAGCACGCGGTGCCGCTGTACGAGGCGGCCCGCACCGGCTACCCGGAACGGATGCGCACCTGGAGCCGTGCCCACCCGGAACGCCACGCCCGGTGAGCGTGGCCGCGTCCGTCGAGGTGGCCGTGAGCCGCCGTCCCACCGGGCGATCGGGGCAGGCCAGAGGACGTGTGCGCACCCTTTGCTCTGCTTACCCGGGCGCAACGAAAAGGCGTCGTCACTGTTGCGCTGGCTGAAGCAGAGCAAAGGACGCGTCGCATTGACCCGGGGCGTTCCGATGCGGCGTCCGAGCACGCCTCAACCGCCAGATATCGATGAGAGTCATTCGCCTGGCCAGGCCGGGGTCGGCGTTGACCGGCGACGGACGGGTGTGGCAGCATTCGCGGCCTGACGGCAGTGAAGGAAGTCGGTGTGATTCCGACGCGGTCCCGCCACTGTCACCGGGGAGCGATCCCCCCTCGTGAGTCACGGCCGCGTGTCTGCGGTTGGAAGGCCGGGGGAGAGCGTCGATTCGGAAGCCAGGATACTTCGGCCGTCGGGATGTACCCCAGGGCGTGGACACCCGAGGAGGACCCGATGACGCACGGCGTCTCTTTCATTGACGGACACCGTCATGATCCGCTCGGCGGGCGCTCCGCCGCACCCACCGCCGCACCCGGCCCCGGTCGTACCGCCTGATGCCGCAGGGAAAGCCGAGCACGGTGCCCGCCGACGGTTTGACCACCCGGCAGCGACGTCACCGGCCGCTGCTGATGGTCCACACCGGACAGATGAAGGGAAAGTCCACCGCCGCCTTCGGGCTGGCGCTGCGGGCGTGGGCAGCCGGCCTGCCGGTCGGGGTGTTCCAGTTCGTCAAGAGCGCCAAGTGGCGGGTGGGGGAGGAGAACGCCTTCCGGGCCCTCGGCGAGGTGCACGAGCGCACCGGTCACGGCGCGCCGGTGGCGTGGCACAAGATGGGCGAGGGCTGGTCCTGGATCCAGCGTGGCGGCGACGCCGATCACGCCGCGGACGCCCTGGAGGGTTGGCGGCAGATCCAACGCGACCTGGCCGCCGAGCGCTACGGGCTGTATGTGCTGGACGAGTTCACCTACCCGATGACGTGGGGCTGGGTGGACGTCGACGAGGTGGTGGCCACCCTGGCCGACCGTCCCGGCTTCCAACACGTGGTCATCACCGGCCGGGACGCCGACCCGCGCCTGGTGGCCGCCGCCGACCTGGTGGCCGAGCTGACCAAGGTCAAGCACCCGATGGACGCCGGCCAGAAGGGCCAGAAGGGCATCGAGTGGTGAGCGCCGCCGCCGAGTCGTGGCCGCTGCCCCGCCCGATGGGCGACGACCGCGCCGGCCCGGACGGCCGCAGCGGTCTCCGCTGGCCGGGAACGGGTCAGCCGGTCAGGGCCCGGGCGAGGACGTAGCCGACGGTCGCGGCGGCGAGCCCGGCGGTCACACTGCCCAGCACGTTGGCCAGCGCGAGGAGCCGGTTGCCGGTCCTGGTCAGCCGCAGCGTCTCGTAGCTGAAGGTGGAGTAGGTGGTCAGCGCGCCGCAGAAGCCGGTGCCGAGCAGCGCGCTGACCGCCGGGCCGGCCGGCAGCCCGACGAGTACGCCGAGCAGCAGCGATCCGAACACGTTGACGGTCAACGTCCCCCACGGGAACGCCGAGTGGTGCCGGGCCTGCACGGCCCGGTCGGTGAGGTAGCGCAGCGGCGCGCCGACGGCCGCCCCGAGCACGATGAGCAGCACGGTCACCGGACGGCCCGCCCGTCGTCGCGGTCCCGGTCGAGCAGTCGAGCGGCGGCGGCGTCACCCAGCCACACCGCGACCAGGGCGCCGAGCACCGTCGCGGCCAGGTACGCCAGCGCGCTGACCGGGGCGCCCGCGACCACCGCCTGCTGCACGTCCACGGCGTAGGTGGAGAAGGTGGTGAACCCGCCGAGCACCCCGACCCCGAGGAACGGGCGGACCAGCGGTCGACCGCCGCCGACGTGCCCGAGCACCGCCATCAGGACGCCGATCAGCAGGCAGCCGGTCAGGTTGATGCCGAAGGTCGCCCACGGGAAACCGGTCCGCGCGTGGGGGAGGGCGTGTTGCAGGCCGGCCCGGGCCAGCGCGCCGAGCACCCCGCCCGCCGCGATCGCCGCGAGCACCGCCGCGGGATGAGCCTTCAGCTCGCCACGGTCGACGGGGACGCGCAGGTCGACGTCGGGGTCGGTACGCGGGTCGAGCGGTCCGGACATGATGCCTCCCCACCAGCACGGTGTCACTGGCAGGGACCGTTGGCGAGCGGCGTCGCGGTTCTCCCGGTGTCCCCGGGACGGCGGGCCCCACCGCCGGGAGCGCTCCTGCTCCGGCGTCAGCATATCGTCCACCCACCGAGCGCCGGGCCGACCGGCGCGGCAGACGCCGGCCGGCGGGGCTGGTGGGTCAGCGCACCCCGGCGACCGCGGCGTCCGTGCCGCCGCGCCACACCGTGCCGACCTCGCTGAAGCCGGCCGCGGTCAGCGCGGCCAGGTGCCAGGAGGCCGGGGGGTTCCACTCGGGGCTGTGCCCGGTCGGGTAGATGGCGTGCCGCTCGGCGACCAGCGGGGCGAGCACCGGATCGGCGCCGGCCCGGTCCCACCAGTCCGACCACGACAGCACGGACCCGGCGGCGTACCGGGCGGCCCGCCGGTCCCGCGCCCGGTCGAGCAGCCGCTTGGTCAGCTCCGGCAGGGTGTCGTCGGGCATGTGGTCGGCGTTGACGAAGATCCCGCCCGGCCGCAGCAGATCGCGGACCTCGCCGTAGAGCCGGCCGAGCCGCTCGGCCGGCAGCCAGTGCAACGCGGTGGCGGTGAGCACGGCGTCGTACTCGTCGTGAGGCAGGGCGGATCGCCATTCGGGGGCGCCGAGGTCGGCGGTGACGACGGTGGCCCGGTCGTTCAGCGAGGCGCGGGCGATGGCCAGCAGCGCCGGGTCGAGGTCCAGCAGGGTCACCTCGGCGGTGGGGAAACGCGTCAACGCCCGCAGCGAGATGGTGCCGGTGCCGCCGGCCAGGTCGAGCACGCGCGGCGGCCGGCCGTCGCGGACCGCGTCGACGGCGTCGAGCATGGCGGCGAACCGGTGCTCCCGGTCCGGTAGGTACGCCTCCTGCTGGCGGTCCCAGCTCTCCTGCCACGCCGACGGATCCGTGATGTAAGGAGTCATATGGATCAGGCTAGTTACCGAACGAGACACTTGTCCAGACCTTGTTGCACATAACTTGCAATTGCGAGAACATGGCAGAGCGATGATCACAGGGGAGCCGGGTCGGTCATCCGCGCGGCCCGGCTCTCCTCTCGCGCGACTGCCGCCGCGGGTCAGGCCGCGGTCGGTGCCAGGTCCGCGTCGGCCGTCGGCGCCCCGCTGCGGCGGGCCAGCCGGAGCGCCCCGAGTAGGACACCGAGGCCGGCCAGGGTGAGCGCGGCGCCGGCCCAGATCGGTGCGGTGTAGCCGAGCCCGGCGGCGATGGTCACCCCGCCGACCCAGGCGCCCAGCGCGTTGCCGAGGTTGAACGCCGCGATGTTCGCGCCCGACGCGAGGGTGGGCGCCTGGTGCGCGTACCGCATGATCCGCATCTGCAGCGGCGGGACGGTCGCGAAGCCGAACGCGCCCATCAGCACCAGCGAGGCGACGGTCAGCACCGGGCTCGACGCGGTCAGGGCGAACCCGACGAGCACCACGGTGAGTACGGCCAGGACGGTGATCAGGGTGCGCGACAGCGACACGTCCGCCGCCCGGCCGCCGAGGAGGTTTCCGACGAAGAGCCCTACGCCGAAGAGGACCAGCAGCCATGGCACCGCGCTGGTGGCGAAGCCGCTGACCTCGGTGAGCGTGTAGGCGATGTAGGTGAACGCGCCGAACATGCCGCCGAAGCCCAGCACGGTGATCACCAGGGAGAGCCAGACCTGCGGGTGGGTGAAGGCCCGCAGTTCGCCGCGCAGCCCACCGGCCGGGCGTTGGGCGTCGACGGTGCCGCGGCCGGGGATGAGCAGGGCCAGCCCGATCAGCGCGACCACCCCGATGCCGGTGATCGCCCAGAACGTCGAACGCCAGCCGACGTGCTGGCCGAGGAGGGTGCCGAAGGGGACGCCGAGCACGTTCGCGATGGTCAGCCCGGCGAACATCAGCGCGATGGCGCCGGCCCGGCGGGCCGGCGCGACCAGTCCGGCGGCCACCACGGCGCCGATGCCGAAGAACGCGCCGTGGCAGAGCGCGGCGACGATCCGGCCGGCCATCATCACGCCGTAGTCGCCGGCGACCGCGGAGAGCAGGTTGCCGATGATGAAGAGCACCATCAGCCCGAGCAGGACCGGTTTGCGGGGCAGTCGGGTGACCGCGGCGGTGAGGGCCACCCCGCCGACGGCCACGCTGAGGGCGTAGCCGGAGATCAGCCAGCCGGCCACCGGCTCGGTGACCGCGAAGTCGGCGGCCACCTCGGGCAGCAGACCCATGATGACGAATTCGGTGAGCCCGATGCCGAAGGCGCCGAGGGCCAGCGCGATCAGGCCGGGCGGCATGGACGTGGGGCGTACGGGCATGGTCTTCCCATCGGGGAGGGGTCAGATATTCGGCGCGTGCAACTACCCGCGCCAACAACGAGATAGTTGCACGCGCTTCATATAGGCGCAAGCGTGGTAGCCTGGGGCCGGTCAGATCACATCCCAGGAGGCCGTCATGGGCATCGCCGACGACGCGGTCGAGATCCGCGCGCAGGGCTGGCGCACCCTCGCCGCCCTGCACGGGCTGATCGAGACGTCCCTGGAGCGGGCGTTGCAGGCCACCCATGACCTGTCCGTCGTCGAGTACACGGTGCTCGACGCGCTCTCCCGACAGGACGGCTGGCACATGCGGATGAGCCAACTCGCCCGCGCCGCCGCGCTCTCCAGCAGCGCGACCACCCGCCTGGTCACCCGTCTGGAACAGCGCGGCCTGCTCACCCGGATCCTCTGCGCCGACGACCGGCGCGGCATCTACACCGAGCTGACCCCGGCCGGCTCCGAGCTGCTCGCTCACGCCAGACCCACCCACGACGAGGTGCTGACGTCCGCACTGGCCGAAGGGGAGGCCACCCCGGAGCTGGCCCCGCTGGTGGCCGCGCTGCACCGCTTGCCCACCGCCCGCTGACTCCACTCCGGGGCGGCGATGGTCGGCCCACCAGGCCGGGCGTACGGTACCCGGAGCCCGGCCGGGCCCGTCGCACGAAGGAGGCAGGCGATGCAGGATCGCACCCCTCGTCCCGAGGAGCTGGAGCCGATCGAGCGCGCCGGCATCGACGAGCTGCGCGCCCTGCAACGCGAGCGGCTGCGCTGGTCGTTGCGGCACGCGTACGACAACGTGCCGCACTACCGTCGGGCGTTCGACGCGGCCGGGGTGCATCCCGACGACTGCCGCGACCTCGACGACCTGGCCCGTTTCCCGTTCACGGGCAAGGCGGAGCTGCGGGACAACTACCCGTTCGGCATGTTCGCCGTGCCCCGCGAGCGGGTCGCCCGGCTGCACGCCTCCTCCGGCACCACCGGCCGGCCGACTGTGGTCGGCTACACCCGCGACGACCTGCGGACCTGGGCCCGGCTGATGGCCCGGTCGATCCGCGCGTCCGGCGGCCGTCCGGGCGACCGCGTGCACGTTGCGTACGGCTACGGGCTGTTCACCGGCGGGCTCGGCGCGCACTACGGGGCCGAGGAGCTGGGCTGCACCGTCATCCCGGTCTCCGGCGGCATGACCGAACGCCAGGTCATGCTGATCCGCGACTTCGAACCCGAGGTCATCATGGTCACGCCCAGCTACATGCTGGCCATCGTGGACGAGATGCAGCGCCAGGGCCTCGACCCCCGGGCGACCTCGCTGCGGGTGGGCATCTTCGGCGCGGAACCGTGGACCGAGGACATGCGCCGGGAGATGGAGCACCGGCTGGACATCCACGCGGTCGACATCTACGGGCTCTCCGAGGTGATGGGCCCGGGTGTGGCCACCGAGTGCGTCGAGACCAAGGACGGGCTGCACCTCTGGGAGGACCACTTCTATCCGGAGATCATCGACCCGCTCACCGGCGCGGTGCTGCCCGACGGCGAGCAGGGCGAGCTGGTGCTCACCTCGCTGACCAAGGAGGCGATGCCGGTCGTCCGCTACCGGACCCGGGACCTGACCCGGCTGCTGCCCGGCACCGCCCGCCCGATGCGCCGGATCGAGAAGATCACCGGCCGGACGGACGACATGATGATCGTGCGCGGGGTGAACCTCTTCCCGACCCAGATCGAGGAGCTGATCCTGCGGACCCCGCAGCTGTCGCCGCACTTCCAGTGCGTACTCGACCGGCAGGGCCGGCTGGACACCCTGACGGTGCGGGTGGAGCGGCGGGCCGAGGTCGCCGTGGACGCCGCCGAGCGCGCCGGCGCGACCCTGGTGGAGCTGGTGAAGAACACCATCGGGGTGAGCGTGGCGGTCGAGGTGCTCGCCCCGGACGCGGTGGAGCGTTCGGTGGGCAAGATGCGGCGAATCGTCGACCAGCGGCGGGCCGGCTGACGTGGCGGAACAGCGCAACCCGGCGTACGACATGTTCGCCGCCGACGTGGCCTCGCGCGGTCTCGGCATCGAGCTGGTCGAGGCCGGCGACGGCGCGGCGGTGGCCCGGATGCGGGTGACCGAGGGGATGCTCAACGGTCATGCGATCGCCCACGGCGGCTTCGTCTTCCTGTTCGCCGACACCGCGTTCGCGCTGGCCTGCAACAGCCGGGGCCCGGTGACCGTCGCGGCTGGCGGTGAGATCACCTTCGTCCGGCCGGCGGGCGCCGGTGATCTGCTCACCGCCCGCGCCACCGAGCGCACCCGCTACGGCCGCAGCGGCATCTACGACGTCACCGTCACCCGGGACGACGGCGAGGTGGTCGCCGAGTTCCGGGGCCGCAGCCGGACACCGGCGTCGCCACCGTCGACATAGGATCCGCCCATGCGTGTCCTGGTGGTCTCCGCGCCGCTCGTCGGCCACGTCTTCCCGCTGGTGCCGCTCGCCGTCGCGCTGCGCGACGCCGGCCACGACGTGCTGCTGGCGACCGGTGGCGGCGGCCTGGCCGCCGCCGACGCCGGCCTGCCGGTACACGACATCGCGCCGGGCTTCGACTTCGGCCGGATCGCGCTGCGCGTGCTGCCGCGCCACCCGCTCGTCGCCCGCGCCGAGCTGGCCGGCACGGCCGGCACCCGGGGCGCCGGCCTGCTCTTCGGGGCGCTCAACGACCAGCTCACCGACCCGATCGTCGCGCTGGCCACCCGGTGGCGTCCGGATCTGGTGCTGCACGAGCCGTTCGCGGTGGCCGGCGCGGTGGCCGCCGCCCGGCTGGGCGTGCCGGCGGTCCGGCAGGAGAACGCCCTCTTCGACGGACGGGACCTGGTCCGCGCCACCACCGCCCGACTCGGCGCCGCGCTGCGCCGGCACGACCTGACCGAGCTGCCGCCGCCCGCCGCGGCCCTCGCCGTCGCCCCGCCCAGCGTGACCAGGCAGGACGGCTGGCCGATGCGGTACACGTCCTACGTCGGCGGCGGCGAGCTCCCGGCCTGGCTGCGGGAGCCGGGTGAGCGGCCCCGGATCCTGGTCACCCGCAGCACCCTCACCGGCCCCGGCGACCGGGGGCCGATGCCTGCCGTGGTCGCGGCCGCCGCCCGGGTGGACGCCGAAATCGTGCTGGTCCGGCCGGACCCGCGCTCGACCCGTGCGCTGCCCGGCAACGTCCGGGTGGTCGACTGGATCCCGCTCGACGAGGCGCTGCCGGCGAGCGCGGCGCTGGTCCACCACGGCGGGGCGGGCAGCGCGTTCGGCGCTCTCGCCGCCGGCCTGCCGCAGCTGGCCACCGTCGGTCCGGGGGACCGGCGGCACAATGCCGAGCTGGTGGCCCGTCGAGGCGCCGGCCTGGCACTACGCCCCCGCGACATCACCCCGCGGACGCTGACCCGGCTGCTCACCGACGACGGCCTGCGGGCCGCGGCCGGGCAGGTCGGCCGGGAGATCGCCGCGATGCCGCCGCCGTCCGAACTGGTGGCCCGGCTGGCCGCGCTGGTCTGACGGCCGCCCCGCGTGCCCACCTCGCACGCCCGCCCAGCTGGGGCAGGATGACCGGATGCGACACGTCGTGCTGTTCCACTCCGTGTACGGGCTGCGGCCCGCCGTGCGCGCCGCCGCGGACCGGCTGCGTGCCGCCGGGCACCGGGTCGTCACGCCCGACCTCTACGGCGTCCAGGCCACCGACACCGTCGAGGAGGGCTTCGCGCTGCTCGACAAGATCGGCCAGGAGGTGGTGCTCGACCGGGCCCGCGCGGCGCTGCGGGAGCTGCCGGCGGAGACCGTGCTCGCCGGCTTCTCGATGGGCGCCGGCGTGGCCGGGGCGCTGCTGGCCGAGCGCCCCGACACCGCCGGTCTGCTCCTGCTGCACGGCACCGGTGGCGCGCCGGAAGCCGCCCGCGCCGGGCTGCCGGTACAGCTGCACCTCGCCGACCCCGACCCGTACGACGCGCCGGACGAGGTCGACGAGTGGCAACGGGAGATGACCGACGTCGGCGCCGACCTGACGGTGTTCCGCTACCCGGGCGCGGGGCACCTGTTCACCGACCCGGACCTCGCCGAGTACGCCCCGGACGCCGCCGCGGCGACCTGGCCGCGGGTGCTGGCCTTCCTCGCCACGGCCTGAGCGTCGGACCCGTCGGCGCGGCGACCCAGCTGCGCACCTTCGTGGCCAGGGCACTCCCGCTGAGGCACCGTTGCCCAGGTCACCCCAGACGTCGACGGCTGCCGGCGCCGCCGGGCAGGCGGTGTGGCGGCCAGTGGGCGGGCGGCACGACGGTGGTCGTCGGCTGGATCGCGAGGCCTGGCGAGGGCCCTTGCGCAATCGTCGCCAGAACGGTCACGCGGACGCGGCAAGGCCGCCCAGCGGATGGATCAACGGCGGGCGGGGTACGGCGCGCGCCACGCCGGGCGCAGCACGGACGACGGTCAGCGCGCCGCGCCGGCGCGTGGGCCGCAGCCCGGACGACTCGGGTGCGGCGGGTGCCGCGCGGACCGGTGCCAGCGTCCGGCCCACCTCCGGGCTCCGGTCACCACGCGCGATGGAGCGCGGCGTCGGCGCGTTCGCCCGCCCCGCGCGGGCCGGGGCGAGGGCGGCGGCGGATCGGACCGGCGGCACGTCGCCCGCCGGGGCGGTCGTCCGGAACCGCCGCGCGGGCGCCGGACGGCCGACCCGGGGCGGCAGGGCCGTCGCCGGCGTGCCGGGATGCCGGCGCGGCCCCGCCGGGTGGGTTGCGGCGGCCGGCCGCGTCACGGTCAGTGCCGCGACGGCGGCGTCGAGGCGGTGGGTCCGGGATCGGGCGGCATCGAGGGGCACGATCTTGGCGCGGCCGGCGACCGGGCCGGCGGCATCCGTGCGGTGTGCGGCGGAGGTAGGGGTGTCCGTGTGGCGTGCGGCCGAGCCGGGGCTGTCCGCGCGCTGTGCGGGGGAAGCGGGACTGTCCGCGTGGTGGGCGGCGGAAGCAGGGGCGTCCGCGTGGCGTGCGGCGGAAGCAGGGGCGTCCGCGTGGCGTGCGGCGGAGGCGGCGCCGACCGCGGCGGGCCGGTCGGGGGCGGAGCCGGCGTTCTGCTCGATCGCGTCGGGGTAGGTGACGTCGGCATGAGCGCCGTCGGCCGCGCGGCGGGCGAAGACGGCCCGCAGCGCCCGGGGCAGCCGCTCGGCGGCGACCCGGCGCAGCGCGGGCGCGGCGAACGCGTACCCGCCGGCGCGGCGGGGGATCAGCGGCCCGGCGGCGACGAGCCCGCGCAGCGCCGGCGCGGACCGCCCCGGCGTCCAGCCGAGCGCCCGGTCCACCGCCGCGCCGGTGGCCACGCCGCCCAGGGTGGCAGCGGCCATCAGCACCGCCCGTCGCTCGCCGTCGAGCCGGTCCAGCTCCGCGCCGACCGCCCGGCGCACGTCGTCGGGCAGCGGGAGCGCAGCCGGGTCCGCGCCGTCGACGATGGAACGCACGTACGCCGTCGCGTGCCCGGGACGGCCGCCCACCACCGGCAGCAGCCGGTCGACAAGGGCCACCGGCTGCCCGGCCCGGGTCAGCAGGAGACGCAGCAGCCGGCCGCTCTGCACCGTGGCCAGCGGCCGGACCGCCACCCGGCGGGCCGCGCCGGGTCGGGTGTCGGCCCAGTGCGGCTGGTGCAGGGTGACCACGGCCAGCGGCAACCCGCGTGCCGTGGCGGCGGTGAACAGAGCGTGCAGGAACCGGCTCACCGCGGGTGCGGCCCGGTCCAGGTCGTCCACGGCGACGATCAGCGGCCGATGGGCGGCCAGGCGCAGCAGGGCGTCCCGGCAGGACGCGGCGCCGGCCAGCGCGGCCACCGAGCCGTCCGGGGCGGCCAGCAGCCGTTCCAGCGCCGGGACCGCCGCAGCGACCCGGGCCGGCGGGAGCAACGGTGTCAGGGTCGCCGTCAACCGGTCGCGGATCACCGCCGGGCCGTCACCGTGACGGATCCCGGTGAGCCCGCGGAGCAGGTCCGCGACCGGCGCGAGCACCTGGTCCGGGTACGGCTGGCAGGTCGCCACGCACCAGCGCACCGCCACCCCGTCCACCGTGGTCAGCGACGTGGTCAGCTCGTGCAGCAGCCGGCTACGACCGCTTCCGGTCGGACCGACCAGGGACACCCAGCGCGGGTTGTGCTCGCGGACCGCCCGGCTCAGCTGGTCCCGCACGGTCGCCAGCTCGCGACGGCGGCCGATCAGCGGGCCGTCGTGCGGGTCGGCACTCGGGCGTACGGGACCGACGGCGTGCCAGACCGGGCCCGGCGGCACCCGCCCGGCGACCGGCACCAGTGCCAGTTGGCGTTGGGCGATCAGGCCGGCGGTGGCCCGGGCGGTGGCCGCGCAGAGCGCGACGGCGCCGGGTGGCGCGTACTCCTGCAGGCGGGCCGCCGCGGTGATCACCGCGCCGCTGGCCACGCCGTGACCGCCGTTGACGGCGCTGCCCAGGTCGACCACCACCTCGCCGGTGGCCACGCCGACACGCACCCGCAGCGCGATGTCACCGATCACCGGGCGGCGGTCCAGCGCGGCCTGGATCTCCAGCCCGGCGCGGACCGCCCGGTACGCGTCGAAGCCGTCGGAGTGCCGCGCGCCGAACAGAGCCATCACCGCGTCGCCGACATACTTCTCGACCACCCCGTGCCAGCGGCGTAGCACACTGGCGACGGTGGCGAAGTAGGCCCGTTGCAGCGCTCGGACGTCTTCCGGGTCCAGCCGGTCGACCAGTGCGGTGGAGCCGACGATGTCGACGAAGAGGACGGTCACCGTGCGTCGCTCCTCCGGCACCGGCCAGTGCGGGGCGATGGTCCGCTGCGTGATGATGGTGGTCATGGGTATCGCACCGGCCCTTCTCCCGTTGCTGGCTGACGACCCTCGGAGATTGGCATTCCTGGGCTGACGGGGGATCGGCAGAACGACGTATGTCGGCCACCCGCAACCTTTAGTCGCAATGTCGACGCGAGGAGTACCACAAGCGGCAGATGGCCGTAGAACGTTACGGGGGCGTGTGATTAGGCTGCGTGCCATGGCCAGCGATGTGGACACCGCACCGCTCGTGGGCCGGGCCGAGCTGGTGCAGACGGTTCGGTCCGCGTTGCTCGGTGACGTCGCGCACGGGCAGACCGCCGCCGTCTTCCTGACCGGTGAGAGCGGTGTGGGCAAGACCCGGCTGCTCGGCGAGATCGGCGCCGGGTTGCGCGACCAGGGCGCGCTGGTGCTCACCGGCAGCTGCCTGGACATCGGCGACGCCTCCCCGCTGCACCCGTTGTTGCAGGCACTGCGGCGCTTCGACGCTGACCTGTCCACTTCGCACGCCCGCACGTCCTCGGCTGTGCGGGGGCTGTTGCAGATGTTCGCCGACGAGACCGCCGGCCCGGACGGCGCGGGCGCGCTGCTGGAACGGGTCTCCCGGGGGCTGCACCTGATCGCCGAGGGCCGTCCGCTGGTGCTGATCCTGGACGACCTCCAGTGGGTCGATCGGAGCACCCGTCAGCTGCTGCTCTACCTGCTGGCTGGGCTCGGCGACCTCCAGCTCTCGGTGCTCGCCGCGGTCCGCGCCGAGTCGTTGCAGGGTGCACACCCGTTGCGCCGGGTGCTCACCGAGCTGCGTCGACTGCGTACGGTGCGGGTGCTCGACCTGTCCCCGCTGGACCGCGCCGGCACCGAACGGCTCGCCGCCGCGGTGGTCGGCCGGGAGCTCACCGCCGACGCGGCCGAGCAGGTGTGGCAGCGCAGCGGCGGCAACCCGTTCGTCATCGAGGAGCTGGCCCGCGACCTGCGCGACGGCCGGGACGGGCTGTCCGAGACGCTGAGGGAGATCTTCCTCGCCCGGGTCGACGCGCTGCCCCAGCACGCGCACGCGGTGGTGCACGCGGTGGCCGCCGGCGTCGAGCCGGTGGAGCACTGGCTGCTGGCCCAGGTGCTCCGGCTGCCCGAGGAGGAGCTGATCGAGGCGGCCCGCGCCGCCGTGGCGCACCGGCTGCTGGTCGGCGCCGACGACGGCTACCGGCTGCGGCACCGCCTCGTCGCTGAGGTCCTGGCGCACGAGCTGCTGCCGGCCGAGCGTTCCGGGTTGCACCGTCGCTACGCCGAGGCGCTGACCGCCGCGCCGGCCGAGCTGCACCAGGCCCGGCTGGCGCACCACTGGCGGCTGGCCGGCGAGCCGGGCCGGGCGTTGCCGGCGGCGGTGGCCGCCGCGCAGGAGGCCGAGCGGCTGCACGGCTACGCCGAGGCGCACCGGCACTGGTCGGCGGCGTTGCAACTGGCCGGCGACCCCGGCACGCCGGGTGTGGACCGGGTCGAGTTGCTCGGGCACGCCGCCGAGGCGGCCCACCACTGTGGGGAGCACGCCCGGGCGCTGGCCCTGCTGGAGGAGCTGGCCGTGGTGCGGGGCGGCGAGCCGAGCTGCGCGCTGCACATCCGCCGGGCCCGCTACCTGGCCGCCGCCGGGCGCTCGGCGCTGGCCGAGGAGGAGTACCAGCGGGCGTTGGAAGCGGCCGACTGCTCCCCGGGTGAGCGGGCCACCGCCGCCGCGCACCTGGCCGAGCTGCTGCTGCACCTTGGTCGGTACGCGGACGCCGGCCGGCGGGCCCGGGAGGCGCTGGCGCTGGCCGCCACGGTGGAGGGATCCACCACCGAGGTGGTGCTGGCCAGCTCGGCGCTCGGCTTCAGCGACGCCTACCTGGAAGACCCGGACGCCGGGCTGGCGGTGATGCGCCAGGCGCTCGACACCGCCGAGCGCGCCGGCCGGCCGGAGGACGTGGCCTGCGCGTACCTGCACCTGGCCGAGCTGCTCACCGGTCCGCTGAACATCCTCGAGGAGGGGGTGGTGGTGGCCCGCCGGGGCGCCGAACGGGTGGCGGAACTGGGGCTGGGCCGCACCTGGGAGACCCGGCTGCTGGCCATCGCCACCAACGGGCTGTTCCGGGTGGGCCAGTGGGCCGAGGCCGAGAAGGTCGTCGCCGCCGCGCTCCGGCACCGCCCGTCCGGGGCGGACGCCGTCGAGCTGCTGCTGGCCCGGTGCCGGCTCTCGGTGGGCTACGGCGACATCGACGCCGCCGACCGGGACCTCGACGCGGTGGCCACCGTGCTCGCCGGCGGCGGGGCCCGGCACGTCATCCCCCTGCTCACCCTGCGCGCCGGGCTGGCGATGTGGGAGGGCCGGCACGACGTGGCGCGGCAGGCGGTGCAGCGCGGCCTGACCGAGAGCCGCTCGGACGACGTGACCATCCTCTCCGCGCTGGTCTGGCACGGCCTGCGCGCCGAGGCGGAGGCGCACGCCAGCCGCACGGTGGCGGTCGACCCGACGGCGGTGCGCCGGCTGCGGGAGGTCGCCGAGCGGGTGGCGCGCAAGAGCGCGTCCGCGGCCCGTCCGGTGCGATCGGTGGTGGACGGTTTCCTGGCGCTCTGCGCCGCCGAGGTGAGCCGACTCGACGGCAGCGACCCGGAGCTGTGGGCCAATTCGGTCGCCGAGTGGGAACGGCGCAACCACCCCTACCCGGCGGCGTACTCGCGGCTGCGGCAGGCCGAGGCGTTGCTGGCGCGGCGCAGTCGGGTGGCCACGGCCGCCAAGCTGCTGCGCGAGGCGTACCGGGTGGCGCAGGGGTTGGGCGCGGTGCCGCTGACCTCCGAGATCCGCGAGCTGGCCGGGCGGGCCCGGGTGTCGCTGGAGGAGCACGAGGCCACCGACCGTACGCGGGGCGCGGCCGCGGCCGAGCCGGTCGACGACGAGCTGGCGGCGCTCACCGCGCGGGAGCGGGAGGTGCTCGTCCTGGTCGCCGAGGGACTGACCAACAAGGAGATCGGGCAGCGGCTGTTCATCAGCGAGCGGACCATCGGCGTGCACGTGTCGCACATCTTCGACAAGCTCCAGGTCCGTAGCCGTGTCCAGGCCACCGCCATCCAGTTGCGCGGTCGGCGCGGCTGATCGACCGGTCGGTCAGTCGGCGCGCCTGTGCGCGCCGGGATACGTCGTTCTACTGATCCGGCGGTCGATGTCGGCTGAAAGGCTGAGCACCGTCGACGGCGGCACGGGGGTGCCGCGGACCACCATGGAGGAGAGATGACCGAACCGGTCTGGGGGCCCGTGCACCGGGATATCGTCGACCTGCTCGCCGACCATCCGGCGGACGTGCCGGCCGTTGTCGATCACCTCACCAAGCTCCAGGACCTGCTGGTGCGGCTGCCTCCGTTGGAGGAGAGCTGCCCGTTGGCCGACTTCAACAAGCTCTACCTGACCATCACCAGCAGCGTCCTGGACGGGCTGTACGACGACCGCTTCGTCGACCCGGTCTTCCTCTCCCGGCTGGACGTCGAGTTCGCGGCGCGGTATTTCGACGCGATGCGACTGTGGACCGACTCCAGCCCGGGCACCCCGAGGGCGTGGTCGTGCCTGTTCGAGCGGATGCGCGGGCCGGACGCCCGCCCGCTGCCGTCGGCTGCGGCCGGTGTGAACGCGCACATCAACTTCGATCTGCCGTTCGCCCTGGTCACCACGTTCGACCACCTGGAATCGGAGCCGGTCGACGGCAGCGACCAGCACCACGACTACCTCGAGATCAACAACATCTTCGCCGACAAGATCCCCGGCCTTCGTCGGGGTTACCTGGAGCGGTGGCAGTTGCTCATCGACATGCTCAACGGGGACATCGACGACTGGTACCAGGGGGAACTGGTCGAGTACACCCGCGATGTCGCCTGGCGCAACGCGCAGAAGATCTGGCGGTGCCGGCA
The DNA here is from genome assembly GCF_040608175.1 of Micromonospora sp. NPDC005206. NCBI lineage: Bacteria > Bacillati > Actinomycetota > Actinomycetes > Micromonosporales > Micromonosporaceae > Micromonospora > Micromonospora sp. NPDC005206. Next base: position 96,881 of record NZ_JBEXHU010000001.1, on the reverse strand, counting down.
CGATCCGGACGCCCGCGAGTGTGAGCGCACGCGGTTGGACGACAACGCCGCGGCGCTCGGCCGGTTGCTGCTCTCGCCCCTGGGGGCGTTCCTGCAGTAGCCGGGACGGGGGGTCCCCGCGCTCCGCCCGATGGGGGGCGGCGGAGCGCGGGGACGCGTCCCGCCCCGCCAGCTCCACCCACCCCGCGACGCCGCCTGCGGAATGCGGTCGGCTCCGGGTGACAGCCGGCCGACCCCGGGGGGTGTCGACCGTCTGCCGTCGTCGGCCGGCCCGGGGGGTGTCGGCCGGCGGTGGGGGAGCTGGCGGGGAGGGGCCGCGTCGCCGGTGGCGGGAGATCCGTCCGGACGGGGGGTGTCGCCGAGCCTTTACGGGGTACGCCCGCGCCATGACCGTCCTGGCCCGGCGCCGGCCCGCCGCCCGACCCCGGCCCGCGCGGCCCGGCCCACTGAGGCCGGGTGGCCCGGTGCCGCGACCCACCGTCCGTCCCGGTGCGCCATGACCGGCCCCGCGACCCGGTTCCCGTTCCGCTTCGACCCGGTGTTCCGCCCGGCGTTGGCGCTGCTGGGCGTCCGGCCGGCGACGGCCTGGGTCACCGTCACCGACCGGGATCTTCTGATTCGGTACGGGCCGTGGCGGTTGTACACCGACCGGGCCAACGTGACCGGCGTCGAGGTGAGCGGCCCGTACCGCTGGTGGCGGGCGATCGGCCCGCACGTGTCGCTGGCAGACGGCGGTGTGAGCTTCGGCAGCAGTACCGCCGGCGGGGTCTGCCTCCGCTTCGGCGTACCGGTGCCGGCCATCGCGCCCGGGGGGTGGCCCCGGCATCCGGCGGCCACCGTGACCATCACCGATCCGCCCGCCCTGGCTCGGCTGCTCGCCGGCCCGGACCTGCCCTGAGCAGGCCACCGGCCTGCCCGGTTCCGCCGGTCCCGCCGCGCGGTACCGCCTACCGTCTGAGCAGGACCTGCGAGCGTGGGACGGGCGATGGCTGACGAGCACCGGGGGAAACCGCGACGCTGGAGCGGGCGCCGCCACCAGGCCACCGGCCCGGACCCGGCGCTGCGCGCGGCCCGCGACCCGGCCCGTCCGCACCGGGGCGGCCGGCAAGGTGTCGTGGTGCCCGAACGGGTGGCCAGCCCGGTCCGGCCGATGCCGCCGGCCAGCCCGCTGCGCCGGTGGCTCTTTCAGCACCAGGTGCAGCCGCCCGGCCCGGAGGCGATCGAGGGGCAGAGCCGGGCGCACGCCTGGTGGCAGGTGATGTGCCTGACCGGCGTGGACTACTTCTCGACCCTGTCGTACCTGCCGGGCATCGCGGCGGTGGCCGCCGGGGCGCTCTCGCCGCTGGCGACGCTGCTGATCGTCGCGCTCACCCTGCTCGGCATGCTCCCGATGTACCGGCGGGTCGCCCACGAGAGCCCGAACGGACAGGGTTCGGTGGCGATCCTGGAGCGGCTGCTGCCGTTCTGGCGGGGCAAGATCTTCGTGCTCGTGCTGCTCGGTTTCGTGGCCACCTCCTGGATCATCACGATCACCCTCTCCTCGGCCGACGCCACCGTGCACCTGCTGCAGAACCCGTACCTGCCGGAAGCCCTGCACGGCCGCTTCGTCCCGGTGGTGGTCACCGTGGCGCTGCTGCTCATCCTCGGCGGGGTCTTCCTGCTCGGCTTCCGCGAGGCGGTGGTGGTGGCCATCCCGCTGGTCGCGATCTTCCTGCTGCTCAACGCGGTGATCGTGCTGGTCGCGCTGACCCGGATCGTGGCCGACCCGGGCATCGTGTCGGACTGGACCACCGCGGTGACCGCGGACGGCGGCGGGCCGGGCGGCGTGCTGCTCACCGCCGCGTTGGCCTTCCCGCTGCTGGTGCTGGGGTTGTCCGGGTTCGAGACCGGGGTCAGCATGATGCCGCTGGTGGCGGCCCACGGGCCGGACCCGCAGGCCCGGCTGGCCGCGCGGATCCGCAACACCCGCCGGCTGCTCACCACCGCCGCGCTGATCATGTCGGTGTACCTGATCTCGACCACCTTCGTGACCACGGCGCTCATTCCGGCCGAGGAGTTCCGGCCGGGCGGCGCCGCGAACGGCCGTGCGCTGGCCTTCCTGGCGCACACCTACCTGGGTGAGCTCTTCGGCACCGTCTACGACGTGAGCAGCGTGCTCATCCTGTGGTTCGCCGGCGCCTCGGCGATGGCCGGCCTGATCAACATCGTGCCCCGCTACCTGCCCTCGTACGGCATGGCCCCGGAGTGGGCGCGGGCGGTGCGCCCGGTGGTGATCGTCTACACCCTGGTCAGCGTGGCCCTCACCATCGCCTTCCGGGCCGACGTCAACGCCCAGGCCGGAGCGTACGCCACCGGCATCCTGGCGATGATGGTCTCCGGCGCGGTGGCGGTGACCATCTCCGCGGTCCGCCGCCACCGGCGCACCGCCGCCGTCGGCTTCACCGTGCTGACCCTCGTGCTGCTGTACGCGCTGGTGGAGAACGTCATCGAGCAGCCGGACGGGATCACCATCTCGGCGCTGTTCATCCTGGGCATCATCGGGGTCTCGCTGGTCTCCCGGGTCACCCGGACCACTGAGCTGCGCGCCGAGCGGATCGAGTTCGACGAGCCGGCCCGCCGGTTCATCACCGAGTCGCTGGCCCACGACGGGCAGCTGCACCTGATCGCGAACAAGCGGCAGAGCGGCTCGGTGAAGGAGTACACCGTCAAGGAACGGGCGCAGCGCGGGATGAACCCGGTGCCCGGCGCCGCCGACGTGCTGTTCCTGGAGATCGACGTGGTCGACCCCTCGGAGTTCAGTCAGGTGTTGCGGGTGCACGGGGTCGAGGTGGGTGGCTTCCGGGTGCTGCGGGCCAGCAGTCCGGCCGCGCCCAACGCGATCGCCGCCATCCTGCTGGCCCTGCGTGACGCCACCCGGGTCCGGCCACATGCGCACTTCGAGTGGTCGGAGGGGAGCCCCATCGCGCACCTGCTGCGGTATCTGATCCTCGGCCGTGGGGACACCCCGCCGGTGGTACGGGAGATCATCCGGCGTACCGAGCCGGACCCGCTGCGCCGGCCCGGCATCCACGTCGGCGGGTGATCGAGGCGCGATCCGGCGAACTTTGAAGATGAATGGCGGCATTCTTCACGTTCACACCTGCCTGTCCGTATTGCGGCGTTATTGGGGCCTTTGGTGGTCGACGGCGCGTCGATCCCCCCGCGCCCGAATCGGCGCGCGGTCACGTTCACGCAGCCAGGAAGGCAGGCACCTTGATGTCCACATACCGAGGTGGAGATCGTTCGGCACGACCCAGACGGCGGTCCCGATGGTTCGTAGCCGGCGGGTTCCTGGCCGGGAGCCTGGTGGTGGGAGCGGCCGGCGTGGCCGGCGTCGCCGCCGCCGCCGACCGCGACATGTCCCTCCCGGGCCTGGGCCGGCTGACCGCGGCGTCCCGGGACGACGACCGGACCGCGCCGGAGCGCGAGGAGGGCCGCGACGGAGCTGAGCCCGCCCGTCCGGACACCCCGGGGACCGGCAAGGCCGGCGTGGTGTCGGTGCCCTGCGACGCGGCGAAGCTGGTGGCGGCGCTGGTGGCGGCCAACGCCGAGGGCGGCGCGGAGCTGCGGCTCGCGCCGAAGTGCCGGTACACCCTCACCGAGGCGTTCCACGAGACCGACCAGTACGACGGCGGAATCCGCGACGCGCGGGAGACGGCGGACGCCGCGGAGACCCCCGGCGACGCCGACGCGCCGCCGCACAACCCGGCCGACGACACCGCCGGCCCGCCGGTGATCTACCAACCCATCACCATCGACGGCGCCGGCGCCACCATCGCCCGCGACGCCCAGGCCGCGGCGTTCCGCTTCTTCACCGTCCGCGACGGCGGCGAGCTGACCCTGCGCGACGTGGAGCTGCACAACGGCCGCTCGGCCATCGAGGGCGGCAGCGTGCACGTCGTGCACGGCGCCACCGCCGTGGTGGAGCGGGTCACCGTCACGCAGAGCACGTCGCTGTCTCCCGAGGGCGGCGGCGGCGGGATCTTCAACGACGGCAACATGGTGGTCACCGACTGCACGTTCATCGGCAACAGCGCGTCCGGCGCCGCGGGCAAGGGCGGGGGCCTGCTCAACGGCGGTGTGCTGACGCTGAAGCGCTCCGAGTTCCACCGCAACAGCGCCAACGGCTACGGCGGTGGGCTCGGCAACTACCGGGGCGCGGCCGAGGTGGAGAGCACCACCTTCGCGCAGAACAGCGCCAGCCAGGGCGGCGGCCTGGCCAGCTTCTCGGCCCGGACCAAGGTCTCCGACACCGAGCTGCTGAACAACACCGCACAGATCGGCGGTGGCGCCGCGAACTCCGACGCGGTGCTGGTGATGCGAAGGATGACCATCCGCGGCAACACCGCCACCGTCAACGGCGGCGGCATCTCGACGGTGCAGGGCCTGCTGCCGCTCGACGACAGCGTCGTCGACGGCAACACCACCCACGGCATCGGCGTCGGCATCTACGCCGCCAAGTCGAATCTGCTGGTGCGCGGCAGCGACGTGACCGCCAACGAGGCGGTCGGCGCGACGTCCAAGGGCGGCGTCTACGCCACCCAGGGTTCGGTGGCGATCTACACCAGCAAGGTCACCCGGAACGCGGCCACGGTGAAGCCGGGCGGCATCTTCGGGGAGCACGCCCAGGTCAAGATCGACGACGAGAGCGTGGTCGTCGAGAACGAGCCGACCAACTGCAAGGGCAGCGCGGTACCGATCGCGCACTGCTTCCGCTGAGTCGGGACCGCGCGCACACCGTGCGCAGCCGGCCGCCCGGACGATCGTCGCGATCGTCCGGGCGGCCGGTGTCATCCGCTCACCGCGTGCAAACCAGCCTCCTAGGATGCGGTACGTGGTGTGCTCCGCCCGACGCGCGACGGGACAGCCGGGGGAGGACCGACCCCCACGGCCGCCCGGACAGCGAACGGCCCGCGCCCCAACGGGGCGCGGGCCGACGTCCAGTCCTACTTGGACGGCTCGGGCAACTCACAGTCGACCTTGGGGTTCGCGCCGATGTAGTTCAGGGGTCCGGCCACGATGGTGACCAGAATCGTGCCGGCTTCGGCGCAGTTGGTGTCGTCGCCGCCGTAGTAGCCCCGCTGGCCGGCGGCGATCGCGCCGATCAACAACCAGATCACGACGATGACTCCGAGTATCGAGGTGCCGCGCATCGCTGCCTCCTGAGGGAATGTGGTGGTTCGAGGTGCAGGCGTTGTACCCAATCGGGCCGAGCCGCTAACTGCCGGACGGATGACCCTGCGGATCGTCCGTCCGGCCGATACCGGCCGCCGTCGGTACAGCCCTGGCATCGGTCACCCGCACCGGGTAGGGCGAGCCGGCTATCGGATCGACGACGGACCGGCCGTCACACCGGTCCTCCGACGTAGAACTGCCTCACGGCCCCCGCCGAGGAGGACTCATGGACGCCCCGACACCGCCCCTGTACCTGGACCGCCCCGAGGACGTCGCGGTCGCTGCCCGCGCGCTCGCCGGCGGCGCGGTCGTCGCGGCGGCCTTCGCCAACTTCTACGTCATCGTGACCCGTCCGGACGCGGCCACCGTGCGCCGGGTCAACCTGGCCAAGGGCCGCCCTGTCCACCAGGTCGGCAGCATCACCACCGCGGTCGGCCGGATCCCGGCGATGTTCGACTGGTCCCGCATCTCACCCCGGTTGCCGGTCGGCCGGGTGCGGGCCCTGATGGACGCCCTCTACGGCGCCGGGCCGTTCGGCTTCCGTGGCCCGGCGGCGGACCGCCTGCCGGAACACCTCACCCAGCTCGACCAGGGGCTGCGCACCACCCAGGTCATCGCGCCCGGCCTGACCTGCCCGTCCAACGCCTTCTTCGAACGAGCGCTCGCGGAGACGGGGTCGGACCACCTCTACATCACCTCGGCGAACCGGTCCCGGTACCTCACCGGCGCGGCCGAGGAACCCGCGCACTGGAAGGCCGGCGGCCTCGCCGCCGATTTCGCCCACCTCGACGACCTGGTGGTGCTCGCCCACCGGGACGAGGCGGCGGCCCGTGCCGCCTACCCGGGGTACCTCACCACGTCGGTCACCCTGCTCTCCTTCCACGCCCCCGAGGGCGAACTGGAGGAACCGCCGGTGCTCACCGTGGACCGGCACGGCTCGCTGCACCTGGACGAGGTGCGCCGCGCCGCCGCGCCGCTCGGCCTCCAGGTGCGTCTGGGCGACGCCGCCAGGCAGCGGTTGCAGGTCCGGGGGTACGCCGGGGCGCTGGTGTGAGCAGCTACCGGATCGGCCTGGTGGTGCCCAGCTCGAACACCACCATGGAGACCGAGATCCCGGTGATGCTGCGCCGACGCGAGACCGTCGACCCGACGGTCCACTTCACCACCCACGCCAGCCGGGTACGGCTGCACCAGGTGACCCCCGACGAACTGGCCCGGATGAACCGCTCCGCGGTCCGGTGCGCCGCCGAGCTGGCCGACGCCCGCTGCGACGTGCTCGCGTACGCCTGCCTGGTGGCGGTGATGTGCGAGGGTCCCGGCGCGCACGAGCGTGCCGAGCAGCGGTTGGGTCGGGCGGCCGGCCGCGCCGGGCACGGCATGCCGGTGGTGACCAGTGCGGGCGCGCTGGTCGCCGGGCTGCGCGCGCTGGGTGCCCGCCGGGTGGCGTTGATCGCGCCGTATCTGCCCCCGCTGACCGCGACCGTCGCCGGCTACCTCGCCGGGCACGGTGTGCGGGTGACCGAGGCGGTGAGCCTCAGCGAGCCGGACAACGTCGCGGTGGGCCGCATCCCCACCCAGCAACTGGTGGAGCTGGCCGACCGGCTGGACGTGACCGACGTGGACGCGGTGGTCCTCTCCGCCTGTGTGCAGCTGCCGTCGCTGGCCGCGGTGCCGCAGGTCGAGGCCCGTCTCGTCCGCCCGGTGCTCACCGCGGCCACCGCCACCGTGCATCAACTGCTCACCGGCCTGGGCGTCGAGCCGTACGTGCCGGACGCGGGTCGGCTGCTGGCCGGGGCGGTGCCGCGCTGACCGGAACCCCACCATCCGACGACCGGGCCGCGCCGGCGGTACCGCCGAGCGGTCGGTTCAGTGCGGCGGGGCGGGGGCCTCCGGCGGCTTCCCACGGCTGCGCCGAAAATCCGCGTACGCCACGCCGGCCAGCACCAGCATGGCTCCCAGGGAGGCGAGGACCGGCGGCACGAACAGCGCCGCGGGTGCGATGGTCAGCAGCGCCAGCAGACCGCCCGGGCGGGACAGCGACACCCGGCTGAACACCTCGTACTCGAAGGAGGCCCGGCCGGCCAGGAACAGCGCCGGGCCGCCCAGGATCACCGCCAGCCAGGCCGGCGGCGTGCGCCCGGGCGGCTCGTGCAGCACCAGGTGGAACCCGGCGGCCGTCGTCACCACCCCGGCGACCATCAGCAGATGGGTGTACGGGGCGGTGAACAGGAACTTGCTCGGTTCCCTGGACGCCTGAATGGCCACCGGCAGCAGCTCGCCGGACTTGTGCACGTAGATCCGCCAGAGCAGCAGGGTGGTCAGGAACGCCACCGCGAAGGCCCCGATGTTCACCACCTCGGAGTGCGCCAGGCTGAACATGGTGCCGATGGTCAGGATGGCGTCGCCGAGGGCGATGATGAAGAACTGCTGGTAGCGCTCGGAGAGGTGCTCCGCCGTGACGTTGCGCTGCTGCTCCGGCACCACGCCGAGGCCGGGCACCGGGTACGCGAGCCGGAAACCGCCGTAGTCGATGGCGAGCGCGAGGGCCCAGCAGAGGATCCGGGCGTTGTCGCTGACGAACCCGCCGATGATCCAGGGGATCGCCGACACGGCGAACCACACGAAGATCCGCTCCGCCCGACGCTGGGTCTGCGGTTCGCGGCGCACGATGGGCATCAGGAACAGCCCCCGGCCGAGGTGGATCGCCACGTAGGTGACGGCGAAGACCAGCCCCCGGGCGCCGAACGCCTCCGGGATCGCGGTGGTCATCAGCAGCGCGCCGAACATCACCGCGGTGATCAGCAACTTGATCTCGTTGCGTTCCGGGTCGTACATGTCGGTGACCAGGGTCGTGATCGCCCAGGTCCACCAGACGGCGGACAGCAGGATCAGCGCCTCCGCGGCGCGCTGCCAGTCGAGGCCGATGACCATGGTCCGGGAGATGAGCGCGAGCGCCACCACGTACACCAGGTCGAAGAAGAGTTCGAGCAGCGTCACCCGGCGCGGGGCCTCCGGGTCGCGCATCGGGGGGCGGGACCCGGGCCCCGGCGCGGCGAAGTGCACGGGTTGCTCCTGCGGTGCCGTCGACGTGGCGGGCCGTCCGGCCCAACCTGACCGACGGTAGCGAGCAGCCGACGACGTCACCCGCCGATCGTCCGGTCTTCCCCCGACCGGGGCGATCGACTCGGTTTCCGCGAAGTCGGGGCGTCCCGGTCGCGGGGACAGGCCGGTTTTCTGGAAGCCGAGGAGGAATCAGGCCCCGGCGGGCCGTCCTGCGAGGACGGCCCGCCGGGGCCCGGTATCCGTGGTCAGCCCCGGGCGTCGCCCGGCAGCACGGCGGCCATCTCGTCACCGGCGCCGGCCAGCACCCGGGCCTGCTGCGGCCAACTGGCCAGGCCCGGCGCGGCCCGCAGGCCGGCGGCCCGGATCAGGTCGCGCAACGCCGGCTCGTCCAACTCGCCGAGCTGGCCGTAGGTGCGCACGCCGGCCGCCTGCAACGCGGCCGCCATCTTCGGCCCGACCCCCTGGATCCGGCGGAAGTCGTCGGCCGGGCCCTCCTGGTCGGTGTCGGCGCCGCTCGGCGCGGTGTCGGCCACCGGACGGACCGGCCGGGTGGCGGTGGCGGTCGGCCGGACCGGCGGCGTGGCCCGGACCGGCTCCGCGTCGACGTCGGCCGGCGCACCGGTCACCGGCGCCTCCGCCGACGTCGTGTCGACAGCCGTGACCTCGGTGTCCACGGCCTCGGCCGGCGTCGTGTCGGCGTGCGGCGCGTCGGTGGGTCGGACGTCGTCGTCCCCCGGCTGGCGGGGAGCGATCACCGTCGCCGGGGCGGGCTGCTCCTCGACCGCGACCGGCTCCGGCTCTGCGCTGGGCTCGGGCCGGAGGTCGTCCGCGTCGGCGGCAGGGCTGGCCGGTGGGGCGTCGGTCAGCGCCATGTCGGCCGGGTCGGTGGTGCTCGGGGCGTCGGCCGGGGTGGGACCGTCCGGCGTGGCGTCGGTGGTCACCGCGGCCGGCGCGCTGACCGTGTCCACCGGGGCCGGCTCGTCGGCGACCGCGGCCGGCGCCGGGTCGACGGTCGCCGCTGGCCGGGCCTCGTCGGTGGTGGCCGCCGGCGGCGGCGTGGTGACCACGGCCAGGCCGGCGACGGGGTCGCCGTCCACGATCGACGGACCCTGCCCGCTGGCCCGTACGCCCTGCCGGCCACGCAGCAACCGCCCGGCGGCCAGGCCCAGCAACAGCGCCAGTACCACTATCAGCGAGTGTCCGATAGACCACTCCACGGCGAACCTCCCTCTCACCTCGTCGGAAAAGTCACGAGAAAAACTCGCCGCAGCTTTGCACATGCGCTTTGACGACGACAGGGAGGCTCGGTCGGGGGCGGTACTGGTGGGACGGTCTCTGCGCCGGGTGCCCGGCGGGTGACACAGTGTCGCGGCGGATGCGACGGATCCGGGCCGGCGTCGGAACGCCGGGCCCGGATCGGCGGGACCGGGGCGGTGCGCGATCAGTCCTGGTCGCCCTCGTAGGTGTGGAAGTCGTCGACGAAGCGGCGACGCAGCGGTGGTACCCGGCTGGTCACCCCGAAGTAGCCGCGCGCGCCGAGCAGCGCGAGCCGACCCACCACCGGGCGGTACATCCGGTCGTCGCCGTTGGTGCCGCTGCGGTTCAGCGACCCGCTGACGCGCGCGAAGCCGTACGGCACCATCGCCGCCTCGTAGTCGGCCACCGCCTGCAACAGCGTCTTGTCGCCGGCGACGGCGCGGGTGAGCTGCTGGCAGAGCAGTCGGGCGTCGCGCAGCGCGGTGTTCGCGCCCACCCCGCGACCGGGTGTCATGGTGTGGATGGCGTCGCCGAGCAGGGTGACCGTGCTGCTCTTCCACGGCGGTACCGGCTCGGACGTGGCGACCCTGATCGGCAGGGCGCTGTCCGGGTCGCCGCGGGTCAACAGCTCGCGCAGATGCGGATGCCAGTTCGGGGTGAGGTCCAGGGCTACCCGCACCAGGTCCTCGCCACGGCGCTGCATGACGTCGGCCGGTAACCGGCGGGCGGCGCTCCAGATGATCAGGTTGATGTTGTCGGTGGTGGTGTCGTGGGACAGGCCGGGCCAGTTCCGCAGCAGCGCGGCGTCGGCGTCGTCGACGCCGGGCTTGATCGCCCGTTCGGCGTCCCACTTGAACTCCATCACGTGCAGCACGCCCATCGTCCCGCCGGCGCCGAAGATCAGCGAGATGCCCTGGCGCACCCGCTCCGGGACGAGGTCGCGGGTCTGCGCGGTCAGCGGGATCCGGGTGGCGATGTTGATGGTGCCGGCGTCCCGGGTGGCCGCGTGCGGCAGGTACTGGCGGCGCACTGCCGAGTGCGTGCCGTCCGCCGCCACCAGCAGGTCGCCGGTGGCGCTGCTGCCGTCGGCGAAGTACGCGGTGACCGTCCCGTCGTCGCGCTGCTCGTACTCGACGAAGGTCTTGTCGAAGTGCACCACGTCGGTCAGGCCGGTCAACAGCACCTGGCGCAGCACCATCCGGGCCACCGAGTGCTCGGTGTGCACCGGGTCGGCGTCCGGTCGCAGCTCGAACGACGCGGTCTGGCGCAGCCGCTGGGTGACCACGTTGAAGTAGCGCGGCGGCCGGGCACAGGTGGCCAGGAAGGTGGCGAACAGCTCCGGTGGCAGGCACTCCCGCAGTGCCCGGCTACCGGTCGGACCGATACCCACCCGATAGCCGAGCAGTCCCTCGGCGCGGTGGCGGTGTCGCTCGTAGACGGCGACGCTGATCCCGGCGCGGCGCAGCCCGTGTGCCAGGCACAGCCCGCCGGTGCCGGCGCCGATGATCAGGACGTGCGGTGGCGGCGCGGACACGTCGACCGTCCGCTCAGCCGGCCGGGTGCGCCGCGGGGGCCTCGGCGGCGTCCCAGCGATAGAAGCAACCGGCGATGGCGTCCCGGGGCGAGCGCCAGGTCGGCAGGTACGGCGAGGTGTGTGCGGAGAGCCGCTCGTTGACCTGCCGGAAGAGCGGGTGGTTGCGGGCGGCGGCGAGGGGGTCCACCCGGCGGACCGGGCCGATCACCCTGTTCGACCCGTCCGGCTACCCGACCCGCTTCGGCGGGGAGGTGCCGGACTTCGCCGCCGACGGGTACGCCGACAGCCGGCAGCTGGTGCAGACCGACCGGTGGACGCATCTCGGCTTCGCCGCCACCCGGTTGGCGCTGGCCGACGCCGGGCTGCCGGAGCGGGCTCCCGACCCGTACGGCTACGCGGTGACCCTGGCCAGCTCGTCGGGGGGCAACCTGTTCGGCCAGCGGGAGCTGCAACGGCTGTGGGGCGGCCCGTCGCGCACCGTCGGGGCGTACCAGTCGATCGCCTGGTTCTACGCGGCCAGCGTCGGGCAGCTCTCCATCCACCACCAGTTCAAGGGCCCGAGCGGGGTGCTGGTCGCGGAGACCGCCGGCGGGCTGGACAGCCTGGCGCACGCCGCCCGCGCGGTGCGCCGGGGCACGCCGGTGGTGATCGCCGGTGCCACCGAGTGCCCGCTGAGCCCGTACGCGCTGGCCTGCCAGCTGCGCTCCGGACTGCTCAGCGACGTCGCGGACCCGGAGCGGGCGTACCGGCCGTTCGACGCCGCGGCCAGCGGCTACCTGCCCGCCGAGGGGGGCGCGGTGTTCGTGGTGGAGGAGCTGGGGCACGCCCTGTCCCGGGGCGCCCGGGTCTACGGCGAGGTGAGCGGTTGGGGCGCCACCCACGACGCCGCGCACACCACCGCGGACAGCGCCGGCGACCCGGCCCAGTACGCCCGGGCGATGCGGCTGGCCCTGGACCGGGCCGGCGTCGCGGCGGCCGGGATCGACGTGGTGTTGCCCGACGCGCTCGGTGTGCCCCGCTACGACCGCAGCGAGGCCGAGGCGCTGCGCGCCGTGTTCGCCGATCGGCCGCCCCCGGTCACCACCCAGAAGCCGCTGACCGGGCGGGCGTACCAGGGCGGGTCCGCGCTGGACGTGGCCACCGCCCTGCTCGCCTTCGCGCGCGACACGCTGCCCGCCTCCGCCGGCCCGGACGAGGTGGCCGACGGGTGCGAGCTGGACTTCCTCCGTGAGCACCGCCGGCCGCGCAGCCGGCTGGCGCTGGTCTGCGCGCGGGGCTTCGACGGATTCAACAGCGCGCTGGTCCTGCGCGGGGCCGCGCCGATGAGGGGAGAGACGCCATGACTGAGCAACGGGCCCGGGTGGTGTTCCTGGTGCGGGTGCCGGCGCCACGCACCGAGCAGTTCCTCGCCGCGTACGAGGCGGTCCGGCATCTGGTCGCCGGCGGGGTGCCGGGGCATCTGGTCGACCAGGTCTGCCGCTCGTCGACGGACCCGGAGCAGTGGCTGATCACCAGCGAGTGGGCGAGCCTGGCCGACTTCGAGAACTGGGAGCGCAGCCACGAGCACCGGGACCTGGTGCGCCCGATGCGGGAGTGCTTCACCGACGCCCGTTCGCTGCGCTTCCACATCCACGCCGAGACCCCCACCCCCGCCCTGGCTCCAGCGTCGCCGGGATGAGCGCGCTCGGTCCGTGGCCGCGATGGCGTGGCGCGGTGTCTGCCGCTGCGTCAACCGGCGGTGACGCCCTGGCAACATACGCGGCCGATCTTGCCGGTGGAACGGCCTGCCGGCAATCCTGCCAGCCGTCGGTTCGATCCAGCCACTTGCATCTGGCAATGCGTTCGATAGGCGTCGTAAAGTTCCTCGCAGCACCCTGACAGGTGTACGTGACGGTCTCGACGCTGGGCGGTGATCACGCGCCCGCTCGACCAGTCGCCCCGCACCACCACCGGGAAGGTGGTCCGCTCGGCTGACGCGCTGCCCTCGGCAGCCACGCAGTGAACGGCCCGCTGCACCGGGTCGACCACCCGGCCCCGACCGCCAGGCGGGCGACAGCCTGGCCGAGCGGTCGCTCAGCCCGTCAGGCTGACCTCGGCCAGATAGACGCAGGTCCGCTCCTCGTGGGAGGAGTAGTAGCTGACCCACAACAGGTCGTCGTGCCAGACCAGGCCGGGGTAGCTGGTGTCGCCGCCGGAGGGCAGCGCGATAAGTTCGGTCAGCTCGCCCCGCTCCGGGTCCACGGCACAGACCGCCGTGCGCACCTCGCCGTCGAGCAGGCGCAGCCCAGCTAGCAGCCGCCCGTCGGGCAGCCGGAGCAGTGTCGGCCCGCCGACCTGGACACCCAGGTCGATCCAGCTCCAGTCCCGGTACGGCGGGCAGGCGCGGCCGAGCTGCGCGGTGGCGGCGTCACCGTCGCGGCGCAGCAGGCAGATGGCGGTGCCGTCCGGGTCGAAGACCAGCCCCGACTCGTTGGGGTAGCCGCCCTCGAAGAGCGTCGGCGCCCATGGCTGGAGGTCGATGCCATTCCCGCTGCGGTAGAGCCGGGCGAACCGTGGCTCACTGGTGGCGTAGCCGACGCCGTACATCGCGCCGTCGTGCCAGGCCGCCCGCCACACCCAGACGCCCGGCTCGCCGACCGGGACAGGATCGCCCCAGGCGTGCCCGTCCACGGAGAGCCAGGTCACCGTCTGGAACGCCTTGGTGGTCTCGCCGGTGGCCGCCACCGCCAGCAGCTGTAGCCGCCCGTCGGGCCGCAGGACGAAGCGCGGGTCGCGCAGGTCGGTCCCGGGCTGGCGGACGACCGTCGCGGATGTCCACGACCGCCCGTCGGTGGAGGTCAGCACCCGGATCGCGCCGTCCCCGGAGAGGTGGGTCCGGGCCTCCCGGAAGACGCAGAACCAGCTCCCGGCGTACCGGACCAGGTCGGTGAAGGCGCTGTGCGGCGCGCTGTCGCCGATCCGGTGGACGGCGGTGACCTCGGCGGTGGTGCGGCGGGTGGGTGACGACGTCATGCGCGGCGGCCTCCTGGCGTGGGGGAGTGCGGGACGTTCCGGGCGCCGGCCAGTGCCCGGTCCCGCTCCGCGGGTGCCGGCGGTGCTCCGGACCCGCGCCGACCGTCCGGCCGGCCGGACGGGCCCGGAGCGGGGGGACGACGGCCGACGCTAGCCGCCCCAGCCGACGCCCGCACGGCCACGAGACGAACGCGCGACGAACTCCCCGGCCGGGTGTGGCTCGCACCGTCGGATTGATGTCGCCCGTGCGGCGGCGTCGGCGCGCTGGGGCGGGTTGATGGCGCCGGCCGGTCACGATTGCGGTGGGCCGGAGTCGTGGCGATGCGGGCCGGAGGTGGCGTCAGTGCTCAGCTCGTTCCTCCAGACCATGGCGACCAAGATGGTCGAGGAGATCCTCAAGCGACTGGTCGAGTGGCTCGCACCGAAGGCGCTGCGGTCCGTGCCGCACCGCGCCACGCCGAACTGCCCGCGCTGCGGCGGGTACGGCGTGGCCCGCTGGGCGCCTGGCGGGGTGCGGGCGGTCTTCGTGCTGTCCCTGCTGGCCTTCACGAGTACCTGCGGGCGGCCCGGCCGGTGTTCACCTGCGGTTGCGGTCAGCGGCTACGGGCGCCCGGGGCCGCCGAGGTCCAGCTGCGCTGCCCGCGCTGCGGCACCGAACACGCCACCCCGGCCCTGGCCGGCCGCTGACGTGGAGGCGATCAGCGTGCCGTCCAGGTCGAAGACGATCGCGTGCATCTGCCGCACCCCGCCGAGCTAGCCGCCGGCCGGCTCCTGCTGGGCGCGGTGGGCGGCGGCGAGCCGCTTGGGGGCGCGGGCGTACCACGCCTCGGTGATCACCTCGGTCAGCTCGGGCACGCCGATCCGGTCGAGCCGGACCAGCACCGCCGGGTAGCCCTCGAAGTGCGGGGTGGTGAAGTAGACCGACGGGTCGTCGGCGAGCAGGGCCTCCTTGACGCCGAGGTCGGGCACCCGGACGCCGAGGATCGGCCCGTCGGGCGCGGCGGTGCCGAGGGCGGCCAGGTCGGCCCGCCGCAGCGGCCTCTCCCAGACGAACGCCTTGTCCCGCACCCGCCAGGCGGGCAGCCCGTCGTACGAGGCCCGCTCGGTGGTCCCGGGCAGTGCGAGCGCGATCCGGCGGGCGTCCTCCCAGCTTGCCATGTCCACACCGTACGGGGAGTCAGCGGGCCACGGTGTGCTCGGCGAGCAGGTGGCCGAGCACGTGTCGGGCTTCGGCCGCCTTGGCCGGCTCCGGATTGTCCAGGGTGATCAGCGCCTTCCACAGCGCCCAGCCGCGCCCGCGAGCCCAGGTGGCCGCGTCGACGTCGAGCGCGTCGTGGAAGGCGGCCCTGCTCGGGCCGTGCAGCAGCGTCCAGGCGATCACGGTGTCGCAGGCGGGATCGCCGACACCACAGCAGCCGAAGTCGATGACGGCGGCCAGCCGGCCGTCGCGGACCAGCAGGTTGCCGGCCGCGACGTCGCCGTGGAACCAGACCGGCGGCCCGGCCCACGTGGCGTCGAGGGCGGCCTGCCAGATGTCGTTGACGGCGGCGACGGGTAGCTGGTCACGGTGCGTTTCGATCGCGGCCCGGGTTTCGGCGTCGTAGGTGGACAGCGGCGCGCCCCGCCAGGCGCTGTGCCGGCCGGCGGTGGGGCCGCCCGTGGCGTCGCCGCGCCGTAGGGCGCGCAGGAAGCCGGCGAGGTCGGTGGCGAATCGGGTCAGGTCGTCGATCCGCTCGGGCCGGGCGGTCCGTCCGTCGATCCATCGGTAGACCGACCACGGGTACGGGTAGCCGGCGCCCGCCCGACCGTGGGCCAGGGGGGTGGGCACCTCCAGTGGCAGCCGTTCGCCGAGCACCGGCAGCCAGCGCTGTTCCTTGGCGACCTGGAGGGCGTACCCCTCGCTGCTGGGCAGCCGCACGGTCATCGCGTCGCCCAGGTGGAAGGTGCGGTTGTCCCAGCCGTCGACCTCCACCGCGCGTACCGGCAGCTCGGCCCAGTGCGGGAACTGGTCGGCGACCAGGCGGCGGACCAGTGCCTCGTCGATCCGGCCGGCCACGGCGTCGTCGGTGTCGGGTACGTCGGGGAGGTCCTGTGCGTTCATCCGCCCGAGCCTGCGGGGACCGGACTAGGTCCGCAACCGACTTTACGCCGGACGGCTGGGGTCGGTGGCGGGTGCGGGTTGCGAAGCCCATCATCGACGTGGGCGGGCACTGGTCCGCGACCTGCTGGACCGGGTCGTCGCGGCGGGTTGCCGGACGGTGGTGGTAACAGTGGACGTCTTGGTGCGGGCGCTCGCGTTGGGCGCAGCCGAGGTGCTGGTCGGCCGCCCGCCGAGCTGCGCGCTGGCAGCCGGCGGCGGTCATAATGGGCCGCATGGTTGCCTGGGAGTACGCCCTGCTCGTCCGCCGCTATCAGGGACAGGGCCGCAATTTTCACGTCTCGTTCGTCTGGTACGCGCCGGACGGGTCGCGCAGGGACATCACCGCCTTCGGTGACACCGCCATCGCCCACCTCAATCGGGTTGGCCGGGAGGGCTGGGAACTGGTCTCCGCCGCCGAGGACGTGAACAACGTCCAGGGCAGCACCGAGGTTCACCGCTACCACCTCAAGCGCCCCCTAGCCTGAGGCGCGCCCGCCCGCCAGACCGGTGCGGGGCCGGCCGGTGTCGGCCAGGTCGGTTCCGCGAGTGCGATACCTCTAAGTCATATCGATGACTCAGAGGTATCGCACTCGTCCGAGCGAGCGCCACCGACGGCGTTACCCACCGTGATCGAGGCGGCCCGGCGCGGCGACCAGCCTGAGCGTCAGGCCAGGTCGATGGCGGGGTAGAGCGGGTGGGGGGCCAGCAGCTCGGTGGCCTGGCGGGCGATCTTGTCGGCGAGGGCCGGGTCGAGGGTGTACTTGGCCTTCGAGGGGGTGCCGTCGGCGTTGGCGCCGGCCGTGGTCTGGGTGAGCACCGTGTGCATCAGCTCCGCGGTCTGGTCCATTTCCGCGGTGCCCAGGCCCCGGGTGGTCAGAGCCGGGGTGCCGACCCGGATGCCCGAGGTGTACCACGCGCCGTTCGGGTCGTGCGGGACCGAGTTGCGGTTGGTGACGATGCCCGAGTCCAGCAGCGCCTGCTCGGCCTGCCGGCCGGTGAGCCCGTAGCCGGACACGTCGATCAGCACCAGGTGGTTGTCGGTGCCGCCGGTGACCAGCTTCGCGCCCCGGCGCAGCAGCCCCTCCGCGAGGGCCTGCGCGTTGTCCACGATCCGCTGGGCGTAGTCGGCGAAGTCGGGGCGGCGGGCCTCCGCGAGGGCGACCGCCTTGGCGGCCATCACGTGCGGCAGCGGGCCACCGAGCACCATCGGGCAGCCCCGGTCCACCTGGTCGGCCAGCTCGGGCTGGCAGAGCACCATGCCGCCACGCGGGCCGCGCAGCGACTTGTGCGTGGTGGTGGTGACGATGTGCGCGTGCGGCACCGGGTCGAAGTCGCCGGTGAACACCTTGCCCGCCACCAGGCCCGCGAAGTGCGCCATGTCGACCATGAAGGTGGCGCCGACCGAGTCGGCGATCTCCCGCAGGATCCGGAAGTTCACCTTCCGGGGGTACGCCGAGTAGCCGCCGACCAGGATCAGCGGCTTGAACTCGCGGGCCGCCTCGGCCACCCGGTCGTAGTCGATCAGGCCGGTCGCCGGGTCGGTGCCGTAGCTGCGCTGGTCGAACATCTTGCCCGAGATGTTCGGCCGGAAGCCGTGGGTGAGGTGGCCGCCGGCGTCCAGCGACATGCCGAGCATCCGCTGGTTGCCCAGCTCGCGGCGCAGCGCGAACCAGTCGGCCTCGGTGAGGTCGTTGACCTGACGCACCTGCGCCTTCTTCAGCGCGGGGGACTCCACCCGGTCGGCCAGCACCGCCCAGAACGCGACCAGGTTGGCGTCGATGCCCGAGTGCGGCTGCACGTAGGCGTGCGCCGCGCCGAACAGCTCGCGGGCGTGCTCGGCGGCGAGCGCCTCGACGGTGTCGACGTTCTGGCAACCGGCGTAGAAGCGGCGCCCGACGGTGCCCTCGGCGTACTTGTCGCTGAACCAGTTGCCCATCGCGAGCAGGGTCGCCGGGGAGGCGTAGTTCTCGCTGGCGATGAGCTTGAGAGACTCCCGCTGATCGGTCAGCTCGGCGCCGATGGCGTCGGCCACCCGCGGCTCGACAGCCCGGATCACCTCAAGGGCACTCCGGAATGCGGTGGACTCGGCGTTGCGCGACATGCGACCTCCTACAGACGTGCGGAAGGCCCAGGCGCTCGGCAAACGTCCTCGTGACGGGGCCGCTCCCCGATGGTTCTCCATCCCCACGCGCCAGTAACGGCCCGCGCCGATCCTACCGGGCCGGCCCGGGCCCGCCCGGCCGACCTCCGGACGCGACCGCCGGGGTGGTTGGTCGAGCACCGCTCAAGCGGTCACGGCATCGATCGCCTTCTTGATCGCCTTCGGCTCGCCGGGCGAACGCGGCGCGTCCGCGCGCAGCGCGATCATCTTCTCGCCGATCTCCTGGAGCTGCTTACGGCCGAGCTGCTCGCGCACCTTGGGGAACCACTCCTGCTCCTCCTCCTCGACGTGGTGCGTCACGTTCTCGATCAGCACCGTCGTCTTGGGGTTGAAGCGCTCGTCGTCGGCGTCCATGCTGGCCAGCTCGAAGCAGAGCAGGTCGGCGACGTGGTGCTCCTCGTACGACTCGAGGATGTCGTCCTCCAGGTCGGGCAGGAGCCGGCGGATCTCCGGGTACATCACCTCGTTCTCCAGGTAGGTGTGCACCGTCAGAGCCTCCAGGATCTGGCCCACCAGCTTCTGCCGCTGGCTCGCCGGCCCCTCCTCGGCATCCTGGAAGGCCTTGAACAGGCGGCGCATCTCCTTGTGGTCCTCTTTGAGCAGGACGATTCCTTGTGGTCCTCTTTGAGCAGGACGATGGCATCGGTCGACACCGGCATGACCTCCCTGGATCTCGTCTGGTGTCGATCCCGTACCCGAGGGATGAACTGCGGAAACAGGGTTACCCTGAACGGGTGGGGCCCGGCGCCGAAGCGCCGGGCCCCACACTGGTCGTACCGTTGGTCAGCGGACCACGCCGTACGCGCTCACCATGCCCGCGCCGTAGAAGCCGTTCCGCGCCCCGCCGGAGCAGGTCGCGTCGTAGACGGCACCCAGCAGCGGGACCGGGTTGTAGACACCCGCGGGGCAGCTCTGCGCCCGAGCCGTGCGCTCCAGGAACGACGCCAGCTGGCCCGGGGACATGTCCGGGTGGGCCGAGGCCGCCAGCGCCGCGACGCCGGCGACGTGCGGGCCGGACATCGAGGTGCCCTGCTTGTAGCCCCAGCCGTTGGTCCGCGTCGCCGTGTTGAAGGTGGTGGACAGGATGCCGTCGGTCAGCGTCGACTGGGCACCCTGGGTGCGGAACCGGGTGTCACCACCCGGAGCGGTGACGTCCACGACACCCTGGCCGTACGAGGAGTAGTAGCTCTTTTCCCCGGTCGGGCCCACCGCCGAGACGGTCACCACGCCCGGCGCCTCGGCCGGCAGGTCGAGGCAGGCGCTGTTGATGTCGCGCACCTCGGGCGTCCCGTTGTTCGGGCTGCCCGCGTCGACCGTCTTGTGGGCCAGATCGACGTTGGAGTTGCCCGCGGACGCGACGTTGAGCACGCCCTTGCTGTGCGAATAGCGGATGGCACGCTGCACGGCCTGCCACACCGGTCGCTGGCGCGCGTCGTTGCGGCAGTTGAACTCCCACGGGTCGATGTAGTAGCTGTTGTTCGTGACCTTCATGCCGTGCTCGGCGGCCCAGAGGAAGCCGCAGACCGCCGCCTCGGGGTAGATGAAGCCGTCGTTGTTGACCACCTTGACGGCGGCCACCTTGACGCCTGGGGCGACGCCGGTGACGCCGACGCCGTTGATGGCGGCGGCGATGGTGCCCGCCACGTGGGTGCCGTGATCGGATGTGGTCGGGTTCCAGGCCGCCTCGGTGGTGTCGACGACGCCGCCAAGGCAGGACGTGCTCTTGTCCTTGGCGATCTGGCTGGCCAGGTCGGGGTGACTGGAGGAGATGCCGCTGTCCAGCACGCCCACCACTACGTCCGCGCTTCCGGTGGTGACGGCGTGGGCCTGCGGGACGCCGATCATCGGCATGTCCCACTGCTGGCCGAACAGGGGCTCGGCGGTCGGGTCACCGGTGGCGCTGGCGAGGTCGGCGGCGGAGACCTCCACGGTCTCGCCCTCGTCGAGAGCGGTGCCGAGCCCGGTGGTCGCGGCCACCGACTCGACCCCGGCTCCCGCCACCTCGGTGGCGAAGTCGGGGTTGCTGGAGCGGGCGACGAGCACACCGATCTGCTCGTAGCTGGCCATCACGGTGCCCTTGGCGGCGGCCACCCGGGCAGCGGCCCTGTCGTTCGCCGCGCCCTGCGGGGCGAGAACCAGGAACGTCGTGTCCGGGCCGGCGGCCGTGGCCGGCGCCTGTGCGCCGGTGACGGCGAGACCGACCCCGAGCGTCACCGCGGACGCGGCGGCCAGTGTCTTGTTGCGGAGGTTTTTCACGCGGACTCCCAGGAGCGGGGACCAACCGGTGCGCTCCCGGGCGGGGAGTGACCGGCCGAGGGCGGGCGGGATGCCCGTCTCTGGTAGTCGAGCGCGGACGGTCGGTGTGGCGTTACACACACCCCGGCAGGTGGGACGAAAGGTGTCAGACCGTGGCCAGCGTGCGGGGGATCTCGTCGAGCAGTTCCCGGGCCAGGAAGCCGATCCGGCCGTACCGGGGGATCAGCCGCTGGCCGCTCACCGCGTGCGCGAACGACGCCCAGCAGGCGGCCTGGGCCGGCTCGGCGCCCCGGGAGAGTAGCCCGGCCAGTAGCCCGGCGAGCACGTCCCCGCTGCCCGAGGTGCCCAGCCCGGCGTCGCCGCTCTCCTCGCGCCAGCGCCGCCCGTCCGGGGTGGCCACGTGGCCGTAGAGCGAGACGACCGCCTCGTACCGGACGGCCAGCTCGGCCGCCTCGGCGTCCAGGTCGTCGCCCGGGTCGCGGCCGAGCAGGTGCCCGGCCTCGGTGACGTTCGGGGTCAGCACCGCCGGTCGCCCCGAGCCGACCAGCAGGCCCGGCTCGTGGCTGAGTGCGCCCAGGGCGTACGCGTCGAGCACCAGCGGGGTGCGCGGCCCCGCCGCGTCCAGGACCGGGTGCAGCAGCTCGCGCGTCTCGTCGATCCCTTTCAGCCCCGGCCCGAGGGCCACCACGTCGGCATGACCGATCAACTCGCCGAGCTGGCCGTCCCGGTCCGCGGCGACCGCGCCGGTCGGGGTCTCCGGCAGCCCGATCACCAGCGCCTCGGGCACCTGGACGCTCAGCGTGGCAGCGGTGGACTCGGCGGCGGTGAGCTGGAGAACCCCCGCGCCGGCGCGCAACGCGGCGACCCCGGCGAGCAGCACCGCCCCGGGGGTGAAACGGGAGCCGCCGACCACCAGCACGGTGCCCCGGCTCTCCTTGCCGCCGGTCGGGACCGGCAGCTCCCAGTTCCGCAGCAGCCCCGGCGTGATCACCTTCACCTCAGACCGGCTCGGCATGGACCTCGTCCTCCCTGGTCGGCCGGGCGCCCTGCCGGCGTAGGTGGCCCACCTCGTTGAACCCGGCCAGCGCCAGCCGGCCGTCGGTGTCGACCGACCAGTGGGTGATCGAGCAGTTGGCGATCACGTGTTCGCGGGTCAGCGCCATCAGTTCCGGCTCGGTCAGCCCCTCCACCAGGAAGCGCAGCAGGAAGACCAGTGCGTCGTGGCCGAAGAGCAGCACCCGCTGGTCGGCATGGTCCCGGCGCAGGTCGCCGAGGAGCGTCCGCAGCCGCAGCGCCACGTCGGTCCAGGATTCCCCGCCGGGCGGCCGGTAGTAGAACTTGCCCAGCCGGGCGCGGCGGTCGGCCTCGTCCGGGAACCGCCGGCGCACCCCGTGCCCGGTCAGCCCGTCGAGGATGCCCAGCTCCCGGTCGCGCAGCCGCTCGTCCCGGCTGAGCGGCACCCCGGTGCCGTGCAGTGCCAGTTCGGCGGTGGAGACCGCGCGCAGGTACGGCGAGACCACCGCCACGTCCGGGCGCCGGTCCGCGGGCAGCCCGGCCAGCCAGCGGCCGGTGGCCCGGGCCTGCTCCTGGCCGGTGGGGGAGAGCGGCACGTCGGCGTCCCGGTGGGTGAGCCCGATCAGGTCGGCACCGGAGGACTCGGCCTCGCTTGCCGCCACGTTCGCGGTGCTCTCGCCATGTCGGATGATCCACAAGGTTGCCAATTCGGCCATGCGGCACCCCCTACCCGGCCCGGCTGCCGGGTAACCGCGCCACCGGCGCAGGTCGGGGGTCGGGCGTGAACGCCACTCGGTTGGGTAAGCGTGGGCTTCAACGCGAGCCGACAGGGGAGGTGCGCCGTGGCGACGATGGTCAAGGAGCAGATCAGCCCGGTGAAGGACAAGAACTACGACTTGATCCGGGCGTTGCAGATGTCACTGGAGAACGTGTACCGGATGGACACGTACATCGCCGACGCCGAGCAGCATGGCGACAGTGAACTGGCCAACTGGTTCCGCCTGATCCAGGAAAACAGCCGCAAGGCGGGTGAGCAGGGCAAGCAGATGCTGATGTCCCGGATGCAGCAGGAGAAGCGCTGACCGCGGCGAATGTCGCCCGGGTGCGGGCGGATGCCGGTCGATGACCGGCATCCGCCGCGCTGACCCCCGACGGCACATCGACCCACGTCCAGGCGATCCCCTCGATGCCGCGCGGTCCGGTCCGGTTCGGGACAGCGCCGCAGGAGGTCGATGGGGCACAATGTCCGTCCGGGACGGCCGGGCCGCCCCGAGACGGAGGGGTGGAATCGACGATGACGGTCGTCCGGGGTCTGCGCGAAGCGCTGCTGCTGTTCCTGATCGCCGCTGTTCTGGTCGGGGCCGCCGCAGCGGTCTGGGTGGCGGTCGACGGGGGTGACTACACCGGCCGACTGGGGATCGCGCTGATGGTGGTGGGCGCGCTGTTCGGAGTGACCGGCGACCTGACGCTGAGCCGGATCGGCATGCTCGGCCCGCGTGCCACCTTCGGGCTCGCGCCGGAGCGCGAGGAGGCCGGGGGCGGGCGGGTGCTCACCGGCGTCGGCATCTTCCTGTTCGTCGGGTTGCCGCTGATCCTGGTCGGCGTCCTCCTGGTCACCTGACCGGGCCCGCGGGCCGGGCAGATCGGTCCGCGTCGCGCCCTGCTCGTCTCCGGTCGATGACCGCGAGGAGCCCGCCGGCGTCGTACCCTCGTGGGCGTGGCCACGGCAGCGGAGGAGATCCAGGTGGGGGAGCGGCTGGTCCGCGTCTCCAGCCCCGACAAGCCGTACTTCCCCGAGCGCGGGCTGACCAAGCTGGACGTGGTCCGCTACTTCCTGGCGGTGGGTGACGGCATCCTGCGCGCGCTGCGGGACCGGCCGACCATGCTGGAACGCTGGCCGCGCGGCGTCTTCGAGGGCGCAACAATCGCCACCCGGCAGACCAACCGGGGTGACGCGTTCTATCAGAAGCGGCTGCCGGCGGGCGCGCCCGAGTGGGTGCGCACCGCGCACATCACCTTCCCCAGTGGCCGTACCGCCGACGAGGTCGCGCCGAGCGAGCTGGCCGTGGTGATCTGGGCGGCCAACCTGGGGACGCTGCGCTTTCATCCGTGGCCGGTGACCGCCGCCGACGTGGAGCGCCCCGACCAGCTGCGCATCGACCTCGACCCGATGCCCGGCGTCGAGTTCGCGCAGGTCGTGCCGGTGGCCCACGAGGTGCGGGCGTTCCTCGCCGAGCTGGGCATGACCGGTTACCCGAAGACCACCGGAGGCCGGGGGCTGCACGTCTACCTGTCGATCGAGCCGCGGTGGAGCTTCGGCGAGTGCCGGCGGGCGGTGCTCGCGCTGGGCCGGGAGATGCAGCGTCGCCTGCCGGAGCTGGTCACCACCACCTGGTGGCGCGAGCAGCGGGACAAGCCGGTCTTCGTCGACTACAACCAGATGGCCCGGGACCACACCGTGACGTCGGCGTACTCGATCCGGCCCACGCCGCAGGCTCTGGTGTCGGCGCCGCTGGACTGGGCGGAGCTGGACGACGCCCGCCCGGAGGACTTCGACGTGCTTTCCGTGCCGGCCCGGTTCGCGGAGCGGGGTGACCCACACGCCGGCCTGGACGGCGACCGGCACTCGCTGGAGCCGCTGCTGGAGCTGGCCGACCGGGAGGGGCTGGAGGCCTCGCCGGAGCGGCAAGGAAGGGTCCCCTATTAACGCCAGGCGTTAATAGGGGACCCTTCCTTGCACCTCACGCCCAGGGGCTGCCCGCCCCGTCGAACTCCTCGAAGACCAGCCAGGTGCGGGTGGACAGCACCCCCGGGATGCTCTGCACCCGGCCCAGCACGACGTCCCGCAGCGCGGCGTTGTCCGGTGCGCGGACCAGCGCGAGCACGTCGTGGTCGCCGCCGAGCAGCGCGGCGTGCTCGATGTAGCGCACCTGGGCCAGCTCCGCGGAAACCTCCCGCCAGGTGTTCTGCTCGATCGTCAGCGCGATGTACGCCGAGGTGCCCAGGCCGGCCGCCACGGGCGCCACCTGGGCCCGGAAACCGGTGATCACTCCGTCGCGGAGCAGTCGCTCCACCCGGGCGTACGCGTTGGTGCGGGAGATGTGGATTCGCTCGGCGAGGGTGCGCACCGAGGTCCGCCCGTCACGGACCAGCTCGTCGAGGATCCGCCGGTCCACCTCGTCCAGGGGTCGGGCCGATCGTCCCGATCCGGTCGCCCGGCCCGCCCCGTCGGTGGCTTCCTGGCTCACTGATGCGCCCTTTGCATGCCAACCGTCCCGCCTTCCACCTGGATCTTGAGTCAATCATCCGACAGGCGGAAGCATAGGCCCACCACACGTCCCAGGAGGTTCCGCCGTGACGACCACTCCCCAGGCGGTCCGCAGGGCATCCCCGCGCACCCGTCGGGCGGCCACCCCGCCCGACCCGGCGCGCCCGCTGCTGCCCGACGCCGAGCCCGTCCGCCTGCTCGACCCGAGCGGCACCCCGCTGCCCGCCCGCACCGACTACCCGGAGCCGCCCGTCGAGGCGCTGCGTGAGCTGTACCGCCGGATGGTGCTCGGCCGCCGGTTCGACACCCAGGCGACGGCGCTGACCAAGCAGGGCCGGCTCGCCGTCTACCCGTCCTCCCGGGGACAGGAGGCGTGCCAGGTCGCCGCGGTGCTCGCGGTCCGGCACACCGACTGGGTGTTCCCCACCTACCGCGAGTCGATGGCACTGGTCGCCCGGGGCATCGACCCGGTCGAGGTGCTCACCCTGCTGCGCGGCGACTGGCACTGCGGCTACGACCCGGCCGCGATGCGGACCGCACCGCAGTGCACGCCACTCGCCACCCAGTGCGTGCACGCTGCCGGGCTGGCGCACGGCGAGGTGTACCAGGGGCGCGACACGGTGGCGCTGGCCTTCATCGGCGACGGCGCGACCAGCGAGGGTGACTTCCACGAGGGGATCAACTTCGCCGCCGTGTTCAAGGCGCCGGTGGTCTACTTCGTCCAGAACAACCGGTACGCGATCAGCGTCCCGCTGTCCCGGCAGACCGCGGCGCCGTCGCTGGCCTACAAGGGCGTCGGTTACGGCGTGCCCAGCGAGCAGGTCGACGGCAACGACCCGGTCGCGGTGCTCGCCGTGCTCACCCGCGCGGTGGAGCACGCCCGCGCCGGCAAGGGGCCGTTCCTGGTGGAGGCGCACACCTACCGGATGGAGCCGCACACCAACGCCGACGACGCGACCCGCTACCGTGACGGCGCCGAGGTCGACGCCTGGCGGGACCGGGACCCGGTCACCCGGCTGGAGACCTACCTGCGCTCGCGCGGGGTGCTCGACGACGCGGCGGTCGCCGAGATCGCCGAGCAGGCCGAGGCGTACGCGGCGGACCTGCGGACCCGGATGAACGAGCAGCCCGCGGTCGACCCGCTGAGCCTCTTCGACCACGTCTACGCCGAGCCCACCCCGCAGCTGCTGGAGCAGCGCGAGCAGGTCCGCGCCGAGCTGGCCGCCGCGCACGACGAGGAGGGTGACGCCTGATGGCCACCACCATGGCGAAGGCCCTCAACACCGCGCTCGCCGACGCCCTCGCCGCCGACGAGCGGGTGGTCGTCTTCGGTGAGGACGTCGGCCAGCTCGGCGGCGTCTTCCGGATCACCGACGGCCTGCAGGCCCGGTTCGGCGAGAAGCGCTGCTTCGACACCCCCCTCGCCGAGGCCGGCATCGTCGGCTTCGCCGTCGGCCTGGCCATGTCCGGGTTGCGGCCGGTGGTCGAGATGCAGTTCGACGCGTTCGCGTACCCGGCCTTCGAGCAGATCGCCTCGCACGTGGCGAAGCTGCGCAACCGCACCAGGGGCGCGCTGAGCGTGCCGATCGTCATCCGGGTGCCGTACGCCGGCGGGATCGGCGGGGTGGAGCACCACTGCGACTCGTCCGAGGCGTACTACGCGCACACCCCGGGTCTGAAGGTCGTCACCCCGGCGACCGTGCAGGACGCGTACTCCCTGTTGCGGGAGGCGATCGAGGACCCGGACCCGGTGGTCTTCATGGAGCCCAAGAAGCTCTACTTCGCCAGCGCCGACGCGGAGCTGCCGGCGCGTACCGAACCGTTCGGCCGGGCGGTCGTGCGCCGGCCCGGGCGCGACGCCACCCTGGTGGCGTACGGGCCGGCGGTGCCGGTCGCGCTGGAGGCCGCCGACGCCGCCCGCGAGGAGGGCTGGGACCTGGAGGTGGTGGACGTGCGCACCATCGTGCCGTTCGACGACGCCACGATCACCGCCTCCGTCCGGCGCACCGGCCGGTGCGTGGTGATCCAGGAGGCGCCCGGGTTCGCCGGCGTCGGCGCGGAGATCGCCGCCCGGGTGCAGGAGCGCTGCTTCCACGCGCTGCACGCCCCGGTGCTGCGGGTGGCCGGGCTGGACATCCCGTACCCGGCGCCGATGCTGGAGCACACCCACCTGCCCGGGGTGGACCGGGTGCTCGACGCGGTGGCCCGGTTGCAGTGGGACGACCAGCCGGACCCGCGCTGGTCGATGCAGGGCAGCGCGGCATGACCACGGTCGAGCGGACGCAGGTCTTCCTCCTGCCCGACCTGGGCGAGGGGCTGAGCGAGGCGGAGATCGTCGAGTGGCGGGTCGCGGTCGGCGACGTGGTCACGGTCGACCAGAGCGTGGTCGAGGTGGAGACCGCCAAGGCGGTCGTCGACGTGCCCTGCCCGTACGCCGGGCGGGTGGTCACCCTGCACGGCGCGGCGGGTGAGGTCCGTCCGGTCGGCCAGCCGTTGATCACTATCGCGCCCCTGGACGGCGGTGCCGAGCCGGCCGGGCACGCCACCTACCGCGAGGAGGAGCGCGCGGGTTCCGGCAACGTGCTGATCGGGTACGGCACCGGGCACGGCGGGACGACCCGACGCCGACGCCGACCCCGGCTGGCGCTGGCCCCCGAGCCCACCGACGTCGCGTCCGGCGATGTCTCCGGTCCGGCCGCCGCGGGCAGCCCGGCGGGCCGCACCGAGGCGTCCTCCGGCGGCGCCCCGGCCGGCACGACCGCCCCGGCCGCCCTGGTCATCTCACCGATCGTCCGGCGGCTGGCCCGCGAGCGCGGGATCGACCTGGGCACGGTGCGGGGCACCGGGCCCGGCGGGGTGATCCGTCGCGCGGACGTGGAGGCGGCGCTGGCCGCGCCCGCCCCCCGGCTGGCGGCCGTGCCGGACGCGCACGCGACGGTGATCCCGGGCGGCGACGGCGATGTGATCGTCCCGCTCACCGGCGTCCGCAAGGCGATCGCCGACAAGCTCTCCCGCAGCCGGCGGGAGATCCCCGAGGTGACCATCTGGGTCGACGTGGACGCCACCGGGCTGCTGGAGACCCGGGCCGCGATCAACGCGGCGACGCCGGACGCGCCGGTGAGCATCCTGGCCCTGCTGGCCCGGATCTGCCTCTCCGGGCTGCGCAGGTTCCCGCAGCTCAACGCCCGGGTCGACACCGAGGCCCAGCGGATCGTCCAGTCCGCCGGGGTGCACCTGGGCATCGCCGCGCAGACCGACCGGGGCCTTCTGGTGCCGGTGCTGCGCGACGCCCAGCGGCTCACCACCGCCGAGCTGGCCGCGGAACTCGCGGCCACCACCGCGGCGGCGCGGGCGGGCACCCTTGCGTCGGCCCGGCTGACCGGTGGCACCTTCACCCTGAACAACTACGGGGTGTTCGGCGTGGACGGCTCCACGCCGATCATCAACCATCCCGAGGCGGCACTGCTCGGCGTGGGGCGGATCGTGGACAAGCCGTGGGTGGTGGACGGGCAGCTCGCCGTGCGCAAGGTGACCCAGCTCAGCCTCACCTTCGACCACCGGGTCTGCGACGGTGGGGTGGCCGGTGGCTTCCTGCGGCACGTCGCCGACTGCGTGGAGCGGCCGGCGCTGCTGATCGCCGCCGTCTGACCCGGCGTACCCCGGCCCCGGCGCTGCCCGTGCGGCGCCGGGGCCGGCGCACGCCCGGGGTTTCCCCAACGTGTCACCGGGAAGTCGGCCCCGCGGAGTGCACCGCCGCGTCGAAGGGAGCCGGTTCGTGGCGTACCAGGTACCCAACGCGTTCCGGGAGCGACGGCCCGCCTCGGCCGGCGCGCCGCTGCACTGCGACGCGCGGGAGTACGGGCTGTGCGGCGACGGCCGAACCAACGACCAGCCGGCGCTGGCTGCCCTCGTGGACCGGCTCGGCGACGGCTACGCGGCGGACGGGCGGGCCCGCGTCATCTACTGCCCACCGGGCATCTACTCGATCCGGGACGCCGGCACGGTGTGGCGCAGCGGCGTCTCGCTGGTCGGGGCCGGGCCGGCGGCGACCCGGTTCCTGCTCAGCAACGAGTGCAACCGGGTCGACCCGACCCCGTTGGCGTACTGGACCGTCCTGCAGCACGGCGCGGGCCGGGACCGGCACATCGCCGACTGCACCTTCGCCGACTTCGAGATCGACGGCTCCGGGGTGGCGATGGCCGAGTACAACTACCTGGCCAAGGGCCTCGGCCTCCAGTACGTGGTGCGCGGTGTCTTCCGCAACCTCTACATCCACCACACCGCGGCCACCGGGCTGGGGTGCGACTTCCTGCAGGACAGCCTGATCGACGGTGTGGTGGTGGTCGGCTGTGGCCGGCTGGACAACGGCGAGCAGATCGGCGGCGCGGGAATCGGCGTGGGCATCGGCGGCTGGGGCGCGGTGGAACGGCTGACCATCGTCAACTCCACCACCCTGGCCAACGGCACCAACGGGATCTTCCTGGAACTCCAGAAGGACTACTGGTCCCCGCCCCGGGGGTACCGCATCATCGGCTGCCACAGTCAGGGCAACCGGTTCGGCATCTCCGACTGGGGCGCGGACGGGCTGATCGTCTCCGCGTGCACGATGGCCGACAACCTGGAGGCCGGCTTCGACGTCTCGGCCGAGGGCACCGCGGGCGTGGCCGGTCGGGGTGGGCTGCTCACCGACTGCGTCATCGACGGCAACATCGGCGACGGGATCAGCATCGGCAACACCTCTGGCCCCTACACCATCCGGGGCAACCGGATCAGCGACAACGGCCGGAACGGCTACCACGGGCACGACCTCGGGCGCGGTTACCAGGGCCCGGCACGGGACGTGGTGATCGAGAGCAACGAGTTCTGGGGCAATGGACTGGACGCGGTCCGGGTCGACCATCCGATGGTCGACGCGGTACTGCTCAACAACCGGATCCGCAACAACGGCCGGCAGTTCGCGCAGGCGGCCGGCGGTGCTGGCGAGACGGTCCGCTACAGCGAGCGGTCCCTGGTGGACCGGGCGGCCGACTGGCCGCACGACGGGCACCGGGGCAAGGTGCTGCGGGTCGGACGATCCGTGGCGCTGGTCGCCTCGAACACCGGCGACGAGCTCACCCTCGCCCCGGTCCGCCCCGACGCCTTGAGCGCATGGAGCGGGGACATCCCGCCGCCGGGCTGCCGGTACGAGCTGTCCCCGGCGCCCGCGCGGCGGGCCGGCATCACCATCGACGCGGCGTGCGACTCGGCGACGATCCGGGGCAACCGGATCTGGGACAACCGTGAGAGCCGGACCCAGACCAACGGGTTGTGGATCACCGAGCGGGGCAGCTGCGTCGACTGCCGGGTCGAGGGGAACGACCTCGGCGGCAACGCCGACGAGGGGCTGCGGCTGGACACCCCGCCGGTGGGCGGCCGCTGGCGCGACAACCACGACGACAGCGACTGGGGCTGAGCGGCGGCGGCCGGAGTGCACCGGCCGCCGCCGTCGTCAGGACCGGTCAGCCGGCCAGACCGGCCACCGGGTCGGGATCCAGCACGACCGTCGCCGTGCCGGTCTGCGGCGGTACGCC
Organism: Micromonospora sp. NPDC005206; assembly: GCF_040608175.1. Taxonomy (NCBI): domain Bacteria; kingdom Bacillati; phylum Actinomycetota; class Actinomycetes; order Micromonosporales; family Micromonosporaceae; genus Micromonospora; species Micromonospora sp. NPDC005206. Next base: position 66,392 of record NZ_JBEXHU010000001.1, on the reverse strand, counting down.
CGGCTCGGTCGGCGCGTCGGTGTACTCCGCCACGAAGACTGCGGTGAGGTTGTCAGCACCGCCGTGCCCACCGTCGACGAAGGTGGCGATGGTGCCGGAGCACCCCGTCGCCGAGGAGAGCGGGTGCCCGTGCTCGTCATGGCCGAGGACGTAGGTGACCTTCACCCGGGAGCAGTCCACCGGCAGGTCATCGGTGACCTTCACCTGGTACGCGACCGTTTGCCCGAACTGGAAGGGTTGCCCGGCCACCGGGGCGACGAACTCGACGATCGGCGCGCGCGGCCCGACCAGCAGCGGCAGGGTCGCCGCGGCGGAGCGTCCGGTGCGGTCGGTGACCTTCAGCGTGGGGGTGTACGCGCCGTTCTCCTGGAAGGTCCAGGCCGGATTCGCCTCGGTGCTGTCCACCGAGCCGTCCGCGTTGAAGTCCCACGCGTAACGCAGCGCGTCACCGTCCGGGTCGGTGGTGCCCGCGCTGGAGAAGGTCACGGTCAGCGGCGCCTGACCGGCGGTCGGGTCCGCGCTGATCTTCGGGATCGGCGTCCGGTTGCCCCGGACGAAGTCGATCCGGGACAGCTGGGCGTCCGGGTTCTCGGCGAAGTAGCCGTCGCCGTACTCCAGCACGTAGAGCGCGCCGTCCGGGCCGAACTCCATGTCCATCGGGTTGTCCACCACCAGCGACGGCACCACCGGCCGGATGTCCTTCACGTCGCCGTCGGAGTCGAGGCGGAACTCCTTGATGTAGTCCCGGGTCCACTCGTAGAACAGCGGCACACCGTCGTAGTAGGCCGGCCACCGGGTCCGCGAGGTGCTGGTTCCGTCGTAGTCGTACGCCGGGCCGCCCATCGGGCCGATGCCGCCGGTGCCCAGCTGCGGGAACTCCCCGGCGGCGGCGGACGGGTACCAGACCTGTGGCTGCTCGACCGGCGGCAGCTGCCGCTTCCCGGTGTTGTGGGGTGAGTCGTTGACCGGGCGCTTGCAGTTGAACGTCGAACCGGACTCGCCGGTGGCGAAGTCGTAGTCGCGGTACGCGATGTCCGGTGTCACGCAGTACGGCCAGCCGTAGTTCGCCGGCTTGTCGATGAGCATCCACCGGCCGTGTCCGGCGGGCCCGCGCCCCGGGTTGGACGAGGACGCGTCCGGGGAGTAGTCGCCCAGGTAGACGTCATCGGTGCGCCGGTCGACGGCGAACCGGAACGCGTTGCGCAGCCCCATCGCGTAGATCTCCGGGCGGGTCTGTGCCGTACCCGGCTTGAACAGGTTGCCGGCCGGCACCTTGTAGCCGCCGCCGGGTTGCACCCGGATGCGCAGCAGCTTGCCGCGCAGGTCGTTCGTGTTGGCCGAGGTGCGCTGGGCGTCGAACGCCGGGTTCCGGTCGGCCCGCTCGTCGATCGGGATGTAACCGTCGGAGAAGAACGGGTTCGTGTCGTCACCGGTCGACAGGTACAGGTTGCCCTTGCTGTCGAAGTCGATCTGACCGCCGACGTGGCAGCAGATGCCCCGGTCGGTGGGCACGTCGATGATCTGCTGCTCGGTGCCGAGGTTCAGCTTCATCCCGTCCAGCTTGAACCGGGACAGCCGCAGTGCCCCCCGGAACCGCTGCCAGTCCGCCTCGGTGCCGACCAGCGGCGCGTCCCCCTCGTTGACGTCGGGGGTGGCCGGGTCGTCCACCGGGGTGTTCAGCGGCGGCGAGTAGTAGAGGTAGACCCATTTGTTCTGGGCGAAGTTCGGGTCGATGGCGACCCCCTGCAGCCCCTCCTCATCGTGCTCGTACACCGGGATGTCGGCGGCGAGGGTGTTCAGCCCGGTGCGCGGGTCGTGGATGCGGACCTCGCCGGTGCGGGAGGTGTGCAGCACCCGCAGGTCGGGCAGGACGGCGAGGCTCATCGGCTCGCCCGGGAAGTCGTTCAGTGTCACCTTCTGGAAGCTGCTGTCCGGTGGCGCCGCGGCCGGCGCGGGCGCGGCGGCCGCCGGTGGCGCGGCCAGGCCGGCCGTCACCAGCAGCAGGGCGGACACGAATGCGGTCCTGTTCATCAGGTCGTCCCCCGAGGTGGTCGTCAGTACCGGAGTGAGGCGAGATAGTCGAAGCCGACCCGGGCGGTGTCCAGGGCGTCGGCGGGCGCGCGCGGCGGGGTGCCCGCGTCGTCGCGTTCCACGATGTACTCCTCGATGCCCGCCTCCCGTTCGTGGGCGAAGATCCGTCCGAAGTCGATGACGCCGTCGCCGAGGTCGGCGAAGCCACCCTCGACGTCGAGGTCCTTGACGTGCACCTGGCGGATCCGGCCGCGGTTGGCCCGGATCACGTCGACCGGGTCGTGTGCGCCCCGCCAGGTCCAGTAGAGGTCGAGTTCGAAGTGGACCAGTCGCGGGTCCGTCTGCCGGGTGAGGATGTCGAAGCCGGTCGACCCGTCGGTCAGCGGCACGAACTCCAGTTGGTGGTTGTGGTAGCCGAAGTCCAGCCCGGCGCGCTCGGCGAGCCGGCCGGCCTGGTTCAGATCCCGGGCGAGGGCACGGTAGACGGCGGGGTCCCGGATCGGGCGCCCCTCTGGGTCGCGACCGAAGTACGGGTGGACGATCTTCTTGCAGCCCAGGATGTTCGCGTCCGCGAGGGCGCGTTCCCAGGTGGCGGCGTCGAACGGCTGCGGGATGCCGGTGTGCCCGGAGGTGGACCGCAGCCCCGCCTCGTCCAGCGCGGCCCGGAACTGCGCCGCGGTACGCCCGACGAAGCCGGCGTGCTCCACTCGCCGGTAGCCGATCCGCCGCAGTGCGGTCAGGGTGCCGGGCAGGTCGGCGGCGAGTTGGTCGCGCACCGTGTAGAGCTGGATGCTGATCCGGTCCACCGGCACCCGGCGCCGACCGTGGGTATGTCCGGCCGGCGTGGCGGCGGCCGGGCCGGCGAGCAGGCCGGCGGTGCCGAGGGCGGCGGCGGAGACGGTCGCGGCGCGGAGCAGGCCCCGCCGGCTGACCGGCTCGGAGGCCGGTGCCGACTCCGGTCCGTTGGTCTGTTGATCCATGGTGGTGGTCCCTTCCTGACGGCTGGCACGCCGTCGGCGGAGGTCGACCGGCTGCCGCCTCCGGGCGCGCCGAACCGGCCGGATCGGGGATCCGGCGGGACGATGACGGACGGCGCGCGGGTGCGGCCCGGACCTGTCGGGAGCAGAACACGGCGACCCGGCGGGTGGCGGCGAGGCGATCGACGAATGGGCAACCTTCTATCTGATTCGCGACCTTACCCTTGCCTCCGGACGAAGGCAAAGCTTCGTCTCGATCAGCAGAAGTTTCGCTCCAGGCGACAAAAGTCCATCCTCGTGATGCGTCACCTGCCCTGACCTCGTCCTCCCTGCGCCGACGCCACCCCGGCGCAGTCGGGTGCCGTACGGCCGGATCCCTGCCCGTCGGGTCAGGGACGAAAGCCCGCGCAACGATGGCAGAACGTGCAAGATCGTGGTGGTCGGGGTCGGACGGGACGACCCGGGTCGGGTCGGCCGGAGTCGGTCGGTGTCGCTCAGACCGGGCCGGTCATGCCTTTGTTTCGCCAATTGGCTCAGCGCCGGAAAATGCGCCGATAAATGGGCCGCCGATTATTTCCGAATGGGATGGGCACGCCGATCGAGGCGGCGAGAATATGGCGGAGGGAAGCCGAAAACGGGGGGACTGAAACATGACGTTGAGGCGGCGATTGACGCTGTTGGCGGTAACCATCGCAGCCGTACCACTGGTTGTGGGAGGGTGCACCGCGGATCGGGACGCGTCGGGCAAGCGGCACGCCGCTCCGCCGGAGCTCACGGTGACGCCGGGCGACAAGGCGCGGGAGGTGCCGGTCAGCGCCGAGGTGGGCACCGTGGTCAAGGGCGGACGGGTCACCGGTGTGCGGCTCACGGACGACAAGGGGAAGCAGATCGCGGCCGAGCCCCGTGAGGACGGCTCCGGCTGGGTGCCGAGCGCGCCGTTGCAACCGAAGCGGACGTACACCGCCGAGGTGACCGCGACCGGCGACTCGGGCGCCACGACGACCCGAACCACCACGTTCAGCACGATGGCCAAATCCACCAAACCGCAGATCACCAGCACGCTCTATTTCGTCGGCAACCGGACGTACGGCACGGCGATGCCGGTAACCGTGGCGTTCGACCCGGGAATTCCGAAAGAGGCCAGAGCGGACGTGCAGCGACGGTTGTTCGTGAAGACCAATCCGCCGCAGCCCGGTGCCTGGTCGTGGCTGGAGGACGGGACTCAGGCCTATTACCGGGCGCCCGATTTCTGGCGTCCGGGGACGACGATCAGCGTCCGGGCCGGTCTGCAGGGCCTGCCGATCGGCAAGGACCGGGTCGGCGACGCCGAGCGGACCGCGACCTCGAAGATCGGACGGCAGGTCGCGCTGGAGATCGACAACGACACCAAGCAGATGACCGTGTTGCGCGACGGCAAGCAGGTCCGCCGGATCCCGGTCAGCCTGGGCAAGGCGAGTACACCCACCTCGAGCGGCAAGATGGTGATCATGGAGAAGCACGAGCGGACCACGTTCGACACCCGGGGTGAGCCGGACGGCGGCTACGTGGTCGACGTCGATGACGCCCAGCGACTCACCTGGGGCGGCGAGTTCATCCACTCGGCCCCCTGGTCGGAGGGCGACCAGGGCAGCACCAACGTCTCGCACGGGTGCACGAACGTCGCCGCCACCGCGGCGGACTGGTTGATGGGAGTGACCCAGGTCGGTGACCTGGTCACCGTGAAGGGCACCGAGGTGCAGTTGCAGGCCGGCAACGGCTGGACGGCGTGGAACGTGAGCTGGGACGAGTTCGTCCGGGGCAGCGCCCTGCCGGTGCCGCCCGGGCTGCGGCCGGCGCCAGTGCCCCCGGCGCACCCGGGAGCGGTGGCCGGCGGGTCACCCGCACCCGCGCCCTCGGTCAGCGGCCGCTGACACACCGCCGACGGCCCCCGGGTCGGCCCGCCATTGCGGCGGGCCGACCCGGACCCGGTGCGGGAACCCCGGGGACACGTCGCCGGCGGGTGCCGGCACCGGGGACGATGCCGGCCCGGGCGTTCAGGCCAGCGGTACCCGTGCCACCCCGGGCCCGATCAGGCTGCCCAGCCAGAGCTGGTCGCCGTGCTGGCGTACCCCGGTGATCATCCAGTAGTGCCCGGTCGGGCCGTGCAGCGTCCGGCGGACCGTGCCCGCGCCGTCGACCAGCGCGACCAGCCCGTAGCGGCGCGGCTGCGGCTGCATCGCATCGGGCAGCAGGGCGGCGAGCTGGCGCAGTCGCGGGTGCGGCAGCAGCCGCTCGGCGATCGGCACCCGCGGGCTGGGCAGCGCGATCCAGTACGTTCCGTCGCCCACCGCGGAGAGATTGTCCGGATAGGCGGGCAGGTCGGCGAGCACCCGCACCCCGCCGCCCAGCTCGACGCGGAGCAGCCGGTGGGTGGTGGTCTCCACCAGCATCAGCGCCGACTCGTCGGGGGTCAGTGCGATGCCGTTGGGGAAGTACAGCCCCTCGGCCACGACCTCGGTGCGCCCGCTGGCCGGGTCGTGCGCGAGCACCCGGCCGTTGGGGCGGTGCTCCAGCAGGTCCCGCTTCCAGTGTGAGACCGGGAACCGGTCGGAGGAGTCGGTGAAGAAGATGGTGCCGTCGCGGGCCACCGTCGCGTTGTTGGCCAGGTGCACCGGGGGCGCGGTGCCGGTCAGCTCGCGTACCGCTCCGTCGGGCGTGACCCGCAGCAACCCCCGGTACGCGTCGCAGACGATCAGCGCCGCACCGGACCGGTCCAGCTCGATGCCGAGCGGCCGGCCGCCGGTCTCGGCCAGCAGGCGGGGTCGGGTGCCGGGCGGCGCGTCGGCCGGCCACCACCAGAGTCGGCCGTCCTCGTCCCCACTGATCACCCGGCCGGTCGGGTCGACCAGCACGTCCTCCGGACCGACGGCACCGTCGGGCAGGGGCAGGAGGTCGACCTGGTCGAGCCGGCGGTCGGTGGCCGCCCAGGCCCCGGTGAGCGGGGGAGGGACGGTGGCCTGCTCGCGGACGGGCCGGATGAGCCGGGGTGGCCGGGGCCGGGGGATCAGCATCGGTCCATTCTCCACCGCCGATGCCGGCCGGGCCGGCTCACCACCGCGGCGCGGCGCGGGGGAGGTCGAGCAGACGGCGTCCGGCTCCCGGTGGTCGGCGCGTGCGTCGAGCGGCGAGGCCGATGTTGCCCGTCGTGTCGGGCGCGGGGCCGGGGGGACCCCTGGCCTCCGCCGTAAGGGGGATCGGGGTGGCCTCGGGGTCTGACCCTGGACGTACCCGGAATCACTCCGTGGAGGGGCGAAACTGTCGGGGGTGGGGGCTAGATTTCTGGGCATGGGTGAGGGCAGCGACCGGTTCGACGTGCAGGTCAGCGTGGGTGATCAGGTGGTCCTGGTGCGGGTGACCGGCGAGGTCGACATCGCCACGGTGGCCGCGTTCCGCTCCGCCCTGTGGGCCGCACCGGCCCGCCCGGTGCTCCAGCTGGACCTGTCCGAGCTGCGACTGCTCTCCGCCGCGGGGGTGCGCGCGCTGCTCGCCGCGCATCTGCGGGTCCGGGCCCGTGGCGGCCAGCTGGTCCTGGTCGATCCGACCCCGGTGGTGGCCCGGGTGCTGCGCGCCACCGCCCTGCACCGGGTGATGCCGATCCTGGAGCCGGCCCGAGTGGTCGAGGCCGCGCGTCGCCCGGAGGTCGAGGCCGCGCACCTGGTGCTGGCCGCCTGACCATCGCCCTCCGCCCGGCGGCGGGGGCCGCCGGCCGAACCGGCGACCCCCCTGAAGGACCGATCAGCGCACGCCGAGCAGGTCGACGACGAAGACCAGCGTCTCGCCCGGCTTGATGGCGCCGGCCGCGCCGCGGTCGCCGTACCCCAGGTGTGGCGGGATGGTGAGGCGGCGCCGGCCGCCGACGCGCATGCCGACAACGCCCTGGTCCCAGCCGGCGATGACCTGGCCGCCGCCGAGCGGGAACTCGAACGCCTCGCCCCGGTTCCAGGACGAGTCGAACTCGCCACCGGTGGAGTGCGACACGCCGACGTAGTGCACGCTGGCCAGCTGGCCCGGCTGGGCCTGCGGGCCCTCGCCCACGGTGACGTCCTCGATCACGAGGTCGGCCGGCGGCGCACCCTCGATCGGACCCACCTCGGGCTTGCCCGATCGGGCGCCTGCTGCCTGGTTCATGCGTGGAACTCCTGCCATTTGGGTGATGTGTCCGGTCACCGTCGATCCTGCCGGATCGCACCCCACCGATGTGCGGCGGACCCGCCAACGGCGTGGCGACACCCGGCGGATCCATGATCCATCGGGTGCCGGGCGGACCGCACGACTCGGCGGGCGTCACCGGTGGTGACGCCCGCCGTGGGGATGGTGCGGTGTGGATCAGCGGAGCCAGCGCATCCGCCGGACGATCGGCTGCCGCGCCCAGACCCGGCCGAGGCCCCAGGTGTCACCGGCGTTGACCAGCGCCAGCACCGCCAGCACCGCGGCGTAGATCAGGTGGTCGTCAATGAAGGGGTTGTTCTCCGGAGGCAGGACGGCGGTCCACATCAGCACCAGGAGGAGCCCGCCGGCCACGGCGGCGACCCGCATGCCGATGCCGAGCAGCAGGGCGACGCCGATCCCCGCGAGGCCGGCCATGAACAGCCAGTCCGCCCAGGCGGCCCCGGCGATCCCGGCGTAGACGTCCTTGAAGGGACCGGCGACCCCGAAGGTGAGGAAACCCTTGGTCGGGCTGCCTCCGTTGATCCAGGCGTTCTTCGACTCGGTGGCCAACCCGAGGCCGAACAGCTTGTCGACGAACGCCCAGAGGAAGATCCAGCCGAGCGCCAGCCGGATGCCGGCCAGGATGTACCGGACGGCGCTCTCGCGGGGGGTGCCCGCCGTCGGAGCGGTGGTCTCGGCGCTGATCCGCTCGATCGTCGCGGCCATGGTCTCCACGTCCCTTCTCTGCTTCGCACCGCGCTTCCCCGGTGGCATCTCCATTGGACGCCGGTCGTGCCGTCGCCGGCAGGGCCGACGGACCCGCAACCGCTCGGGACCTTCGACCCCTGCGGCGTGGCCCGGAGGCCCTGACCGCGGCGGGTGTCCGGCCGTAACGTCCGAGGTGGACGACGAGAGGGAGGCCGTGATGAGGACCTGGCAGGTGGGTGACGTGATGACCCGGGAGGTCGCGACCGTGGTGGCCGAGACCCCGTACCGGGAGATCGTGGACGTGCTGGTGCGTCACGGGGTCAGCGCGGTGCCGGTGGTCGACGGGTTCCGCCGGGTGCTGGGCGTGGTGTCCGAGGCCGACCTGCTGCACCGGATCGAGCGCGCTGGCGAGCCGGCGCAGCGGCGGGTCTTCGAGAGCCGTCGCCGACGTGACGGGATCGTCAGTCGCGCCGACCTGCTGCGGGTGCATCTGCGCTCGGACGCCGAGATCCGCGAGGACGTGGTGCAGGAGGTGCTCCGCCGGGTGCTCGCCGTGCGGGACGGCCTGGTCACCGTCGAGGTCCGCCACGGCGAGGTCACCCTGGCCGGACGGCTGGACCGCCGCTCCGCAGTCGACCTCGCCGGGCGGCTCGCCGCCCAGGTGAGCGGCGTGGTTCAGGTGACCAACACGATCGGCTACGAGGCGGACGACACCGCCTTCGATCCGGCGCAGGTGACGCCGGTCGCCTGAGCACCGTCGCCAACCCGGCTGGCGCGTGCCGACTTCGCCGGAGCGCCGCCGGGGGATCGGCCGCTCGCCTAGGCTCGGGAGCGGCCGTCCGGCGGTGCGGGCGGGCGGTGCGCAGGGTCGATGCGGGGGGCGCCGGTGGCTGAGGCGACGGTCGCGGTGCCGCTGTGGGCCTGGGCGGCAGTCGGCGCGGTGATCGCCGTAATGCTCGGGGTGGACGTGCTCATGCACCGGGACAGCCACGTCATCGAGCTGCGGGAGGCGCTGGTCTGGAGCGGCGTCTGGATCGCCGCGGGCCTGCTGTTCGGCCTGGTCGTCTGGTTCGGCCTCGGCGGCGACCCGGCGGTCGCGTACTACTCCGGCTACCTGCTGGAGAAGGCGCTCTCGGTGGACAACGTCTTCGTCTTCGCCCTGCTCTTCGGCTATTTCCGGGTGCCGCCGGGCTACCAGCACAAGGTGCTGTTCTGGGGCGTCGTGGGGGCGCTCGCGTTCCGGCTGTTCTTCATCTTCGCCGGCGCCGAGCTGCTGGACCGGCTCACCTGGGCCGGGTTCGTGCTCGGCGCCTTCCTGATCTGGACCGGCTGGCGGCTGGCGGTGCGGGGGGAGCCGGACGTCGACCCGGAGCGCAATCCGGTGGTCCGGCTGTTCCGGCGGGTGGTCCCCACCGACCCTCGGTACCACGGCGACCGGTTCACCGCCCGGGTCGACGGCCGGCGGATGGCGACCGTCCTGCTGGTGACACTCGTCGCCATCGAGGCCACCGACGTGGTCTTCGCCATCGACTCGGTGGCGGCGATCCTGGCTATCACCACGAACACCTTCCTGGTCTGGACGGCCACCGCGTTCGCCGTGCTCGGGCTGCGCAGCCTCTACTTCTGCCTCGCCGGCCTGCTGCGCCACTTCGGTTACCTGCGCTACGGGCTGGCGCTGCTGCTCGCCTTCGCGGGGCTGAAGCTGATCCTGGCCGAGACGCCGGTGGGCAAGCTGCCGGTCTGGCTCACCCTCACGGTGGTGGTGCTGACCCTCGCGGCCTCCATCGTGGCCAGCCTCATCGCCGCCCGGCGCGCCCGCGCCACCGGCTGACCCCGCTCGACCTCAGCCGCTCAGCACCGGACGGGACAACTGGTCGGCCAGCAGCGCGGGCGCCTCGGCGAGGGACGGGCCGTACCAGGTGAGGTGTCGTCCGGAGAGCAGAGCGCACGGTACGCCGGGAAAGGCCTCCGGCCCGTCGCCGCCGGTGAACCGGTACGGCTCGTCGGGCAGCACCACCAGCTCGGGCCGCTGGTCGCGCAGTTCGGCCAGACTCGGACGGGGATAACGCTCGGCGTGCTGGTCGTACGCGTTGACCACGCCGAGCCGGTGCAGCGCGTCGCCGGCGAACGTGTCGCCGCCGAGCACCACCCACGGCCGGCGCCAGACCGGCACCACCGCCCGGCGGGCCGGTTCCAGGCGGGGCGGCTCGGCCCACGCCCGCCGGGCCGCCCGAAGCCAGGCCGGCTCCGCCGGCGCGCCCAGCTCGGCCAACAGCTCGGCCAGCTCGGTCAACGCACCCGGGACGGTACGCGGATAGGTGACCCGCACCGGCACGCCGGCGGCCCGCAGCGCCTCCGCGTCGTCCCGGCGGTTCTCCTCCACGTTCAGCAGCACCAGGTCCGGCCGCAGCGCGCGGACCCGGTCCAGGTCCGGGTACTTGGTGCCGCCGACCCGGGCGACGTCCAGCCCGGCCGGGTGGCTGCACCAGTCGGTGGCCCCGACCAGCGCACCGGGCAGGGTCAGCGCCACCGCCTCGGTCAGTGACGGCACCAGCGACACCACCCGCACCCGCGCACCTCCGTCGGTCATCCGGTACCGATCATGCCGGCCGGGCCGGTGCGGCGCGGGTCAGGGTCGTCCGGGCTCGACCCGGGCGGTCACGTCGAGGTGCGCCGGTTGGCAGCCGGCGGTGGCCGCGAACCGGCGGACCGCCGCGCGGACGTGCTCGCGTACACCGGCGGTCGGGGTGTCGGCCGTCAGGTCCACCCGGATCCACACGTCGGGTCGCGGCGGCGCGCCGGTGAGCACCACCCGGGCACGGCGTACTCCCGGGGCGCCGGTCAGGTCGCGTTCCAGTGCGTGGACGAGGACGTCGGCGGCCAGTCGGGTGCGACCTGGGCGCCGCCCGGGGTGAGTCAGCGTGCCCCGCACCGCGGAGCCGGGTCGGCGCAGCTCCCAGGCCAGCAGCTGGTAACCGGTCAGGGCGAGCAGCGCCCCGGCGACCGCCGCGGCCAGGGTGGTCCACGGCGTGGCCAGCCGCCACCGGCTCAGGAGACCGGCACCGAGCAGCGCCGCGCCGGGGTCCGGGCCGGGCAGCACACCGAACGCGCCGGGCAGCACACCGAAGCTGACCGCCAGCGCCGCTGAGCCGCCCGCCACCAGCAGCAGCGCGACGATGGTCCACAGCAGTCGGTGCGCGGCGTCCGTCATACCGGCCGCCCGCGGGGGAGCAGCCGGACCTCGATCCGGCCGGCGCGTGGCGCGGCGAGGCGGTGCAGCTCCTGGTGCACCGCGAACTCCACCTCGGCACGGGCCGCCGGGTCGCCGGTGGCGCGTACCCGGGGCCGCCACTCGGCGCCGCGTCGGCGGACCCGGACCCGGGCCCGGCGTACGCCCGGCACGGTGCCCGCCGCGTCGGCCAGCCGGCGTTCCACACAGCGGCGGTGCAGGTACCAGCCGTCCCGCTCGTCGACGCGCAGACGGACCGGCGCCCAGCGTCGCAACTGGGCGGCCAGGACGGCCAGGCCGAGCAGCACGGCCCCGCCGGCCACCGCGCGGACGCCCGGGTCGCGCCAGCGGGTGCTGGTCAGCGTCTCGTACCAGCCGGTCCCCGTGCCCAGCGGCGCCGGGCGATCCAGGGCCACCAGGAGCGCCTGCGCGGCCAGCAGTGTGCCGCCGGCCAGCAGCGCGACGGCCAGCAGCAGCGAGGCGACCCGGTTGGCGGTCCGCATGTCAGCCTCCAGCCGTCCACCCGGTCCGGGGGCCGTCGACGCCGGGGACGAGCAGGTCGTCCACCGTGACGGTCACCGCCGCCACGGTGAGCCCGGTGTCGGCCGCCACCCGGTCGGCGACGGCCACCCGGACCGCCTCGGCGACGGCGGGGACGCTGTGCCCGTACCAGGTGACCAGGTGCAGGTCGAGGCTCACGGACCGCTCGTCCACGCGGACCGTGGCCGGGTGGGCGCCGGACACGCCAGGGACCCGGCCGGCGGCGTCGGCGGCGATCCGTGCGACGTCCGCCGATCCGGCGGTGCCGTGTTCCCGCCGGCCCGCGCCGTTACCGGCGAGGACGCCGAACTGTTGTCGCGACATGCTGACCTCCCGGCCGGTCCGGTACCGGTGCCCTCCGCTGGATACACCCTGCGGTGACCCTGGAACCCGGGCTCGCCTGTGATCCGGGTCACAGCACTGGTCCGGGCGCTGGCGCGCTCCGGCGGTCCTTGACCACGCTTCTACAACGTTGTAACGCTCGCTTCCGTCCCGAGGAGACCCCATGCGTGTTCCCCCGGCGCCCCCGGCGACACCCGCCGCCCACCCCGTGCCCGGCGGCGACGACGAGGTGCCGGTCGAGGCACTCGGCGACCTCTACCGCGACGGCATCACCGCCTGCCGGGGCGCCTTCGACCCGGCCTGGGCGGAGCAGGTCGGCAACGATGTGGCCGTCGCGTTCGAGGAGGCGCGCTCCCGAGCCGACGGCGCGGTCGGTCGCGGCCCGCAGCGCTGGTACCTGGAGATCCATCCGGAGCAACTGCGCGGCTTCGTCGAGCTGGTCAGCCACCCGTGGGTGGTGTCGGTCTGCCGGGCGGTGCTCGGCCCGGAGTGCGAGATCGTCGAACTGGGTTTCGACATCCCCTTCCCCGGGGCGGCGATGCAGCCCTGGCACCGGGACTTCCCGATGCCGGAGGACACCCGGCGGCAGCGGCGGCTCACCTCGCTGGCGTTCAACCTGACCACCGTGGACACGGTGGAGGAGATGGGGCCGTTCGAGATCGCCCCCGGCACACAGTGGGACGACGGCGTCGACTTCGACCACGAGATGTTCCCGCCCCGGGAGCGCTACCCCCGCTACCAGCAGCGGGCCGTGCGCAAGTACCCGCGGCGCGGGGACATCTCCGCCCGGTCGGCGCTGACCATCCACCGCGGCACCCCGAACGTCTCCCGGTCGGCCCGCCCGGTGCTGGTGCTCGGCGTGGACGCCCCCGGCGCGGGCAACGCCGCCCACCACGACATCGCCATCACCCACGGCTACTGGAAGCGCCTGCCGGCGTTGGTCCGGGAGCACCTGCCCTGCCCGGTGGTGGACCGGCTGGAGCCGATCCGGCAGAAGCACACCATCGAGGGTCTGGTGATGGGCGCTGCCGAGTAACCGCCGGTCCGGCCGGCCGGGCGGTCCCGGCCGCACCGCCGAGGCGCGCACCATGATCGACCGCCTAGACTCGGCGCGGCTCGACCGACCGGCGGATGGATCAGGCAGATGACGAGCACCGTCAGCGACGACCGTGGCTGGCTGCGGGCGTTGCCCGCCGACGGTGAGCAGGACGCGCTGCTCACCCGCGCCGGTCACCGGGTGTACCCGGCGCGCCGGCTCAGCGAACTGGTCCAGGGGCGTCCGCCCGGTGTCACCGGCAGCCAGTGGAGTTCGGCCAGCCGGGCCGGCTTCGACCTCGTGGTGTGCGCCGCCGACACCGGCCGGCCGGTCGTCGCCGTGGAGATCGGCCCGGTCCCGGCCGCCGGCTCCGCGGAGCAGCGGGCCGAGCGACTCAAGGACGCGGTGAGCGCGGCGGTCGGGCTGCCCGTGCTGCGGATCGGCTCGCCAACCCTGCGTGCGGCGGAGCACGGCCGACGCCTGGTGGAGTACGTGATCGACGCGCGGGACTACGCGGCGGGCGGCGCCGGGGACGAGTTGAACCCGGTAGGCTTCCGGGACATTCTCGGCCGGCTGCCGGACGGCCGGACCGGGCCGGTCAACGACCTTGGCGCGCTGACCCGTGCGGCGGCGGTCGAGGCGTACGTCGCCCGGCGGCTGGCCGACCCGATCGTGCGGGGGCTGCACGTGAGCTGGGCGGACGGCCCGGCCCAGGGGTGGAGCTGGGTGCAGGTGCGCCCGGACGCGTGCCTGGTCGAGCGGGTGTCGGTGACCGAACAGCGCTTTTCCTGCGGTGTCGACGCGGCCCGGTTGGCCGAGGACCTCGCCACGGTCGCCGTCGGGGAACGGCTGCGCGCCGCCGGACCCGTCGACCCGGACCTGCTGCCGCGCGTCGAGCTCACCGCGGAGATCGTCGCGCTGAGCCGGCGCCGGCATGAACTGGTGGGCGGTTTCGCGTTCGACCACCTCTGCGTCGACTGATCCGTCACCCACCGCATCCGGTCGGCCCTTCCCGCACGGCTCGCGCCAGATCCGGCAATTTCCTGTGCGTCGGTTGAACCTTCCCGCGCACCGTCCCGTACTCCTGCGCGAATGAAGAGGATCTCCCATCCGCGTCGACGGGACGCGGGAGACGGTGCGGAAAGGGCATCGTCGGCCATCGACACGTCACCGGGTAGGTCGCGGTGGTCGTCGCCGTGGCGTGCCATCTCACATCCGTCGGTCCGCCGAGGGCAGGAATCCACTACCGGATCGAGAAGGAGAGCAATTCGATGCGCAGGTCCACACGGGCGCGCCGGTCATCCGGCAACGCGCGGAGCAAGCGTCTGCTGGCCGTTGTCGGCACGCTCGTGGTCTTCGGCGGAGTAGTCGCCGTGACCCAGATTTCGTCGGCCCAGGACCGGCGGCCGAACAATCCCCGGCCGGCCTCTGGACAGTGTGTGCAGCCGAGCCCGGGCGCCACCGCGCCGAATGGCGGCGGCTCAACCACCCGGACGTGGCAGAACGGTCGCTGGGTGCGTAACCACTGGGGTGACGGGCAGCAGTCGGTGCCCGAGTGTGAGGACGGCAAGGACGGCACGGTCGGCAGCGGCTCGGCCATCGCCTGCCCGGACGTGACGGCCAAGCTGCCGCAGGTGCCGGACCGGGCCCGGGCCGAGGTGGACCGCAACCTCGCCCAGTTGCAGACCCAGATCGCCGAGGCCGACCGCCGGCTGGCCGCCGAGGGCAGCAAGGGCGAAGCCTTCATCCGCAACGCGATCCTGCAGCCGCTGGCGGCCAAGCGGCGCGCGGTGCTGAGCCGCATCACGACCGCCATCGACCGTGTCGGGCCACGCCCGCAGGGTCTGGCGCAGCTCGCCGAATGCCAGGTGCAGCCGACCGGCAACAGCGGTGGTGGCGACAACGGCGGCGGTGACAGTGGCGGTGGCAACAATGGCGGCGGTGACAACGGCGGTGGTGACAACGGCGGCGGTGACAACGGCGGCGGCAACGCTCCCGGCGCCGGGCTCGGCGTGCTGGCCAACAACTGCGACGAGAGCCAGCTCCAGCCGCACGACGGCTTCCAGACCGGCAACCGCTGCGTGAGCACCGAGTTCGGTGAGGTCGGCGCGGCCGCCAACAACCCCTCGCTGCTGATCACCCAGTTCCCCGACCAGGTCGGCCAGAACCAGGCCTTCACCCTGCGGGTCAGCACCCGCAACCTGATCCGGGACCGCTTCCTGGCCGCCGGCCAGGGCGGGTACTACGTGGAGAGCTCGCTGCTCAACGACCAGGGCCTGGTCCGTGGACACTTCCACACCGCCTGCCGGATGCTGGACAGCCTCACCACTCCGCCGGAGCCGCAGGAGGTGCCCGCGTTCTTCGTCGCCACCGAGGACGGGCGCGGTAGTGCCCAGCCGGACGAGGTGACCATCCAGATCCCGGGTCTGCCCGAGACGGGCACCGCGCAGTGCGCCGTATGGGCCGGTGACGGCTCGCACCGTCTGCCGATGATGGAGAGGGCCAACCAGACCCCGGCGTTCGATGCGGTGCGTATCGAGGTCAACTGAGTCGGAAACAGATCGAGCCGACCAACGGCGGCCGGTCACCGGGGCGGACAGCCCAGGTGACCGGCCGCCGCGTGTCTTTCCGGGCGAGGAGGCCGGCGAAAAATCTGACGGGGCCACGCCGTTGCCGGCGAGACCCCGTCCCCATGTCGTTCGGTCAGCGGCTCTTGTACGCCTCGACGACCTCGACCGGGATCCGGCCCCGCTCGGATATCTTGTAGCCGTTCTTGACGGCCCATTCCCGGATGGCCCGGTTCTGCTCCCGATCCATTCCGGCGCCGCTGGGCCGCCCCGGCCGCCGAACTGTCCGGGTGTTCTCCACCGGGCCCCGGCCGATCCGCCGACCCGCATTGATGTACGGATCCAGCGTCTTGCGCAGGACGCCCGCATTCTCGTCCGAGACATCGATCGTGTAGGCCACGCCGTCAAGACTGAACTCGACGGTCCGGTCGGCCTTCCCACCGTCGAGGTCGTCGGTCAGCACCGTGATTACTTTTCTCGCCATTGCCGATTACTCCCTGTGTGTGGCGGGATGTGTCCAAAGTCTGACCTATCACCACGGGAATCCGCAACAATATGCGTCCCATTCATTTCGGCGCGTCGCGATTTCACGCTCGCAAAACCGCGAACGGAAGCTGAATCGTGGGGTCCGCCTCATTCGCCGAGCAGGCCGGCGTGTCCGGCGACGGCGGCGGCCTCCGCCCGGTTGGACACCCGCAGCTTGCGCAGCAGTGCGGCGGTCATCCGTTTCACCGTCCGCTCCGAGACGTGCAGTTCCTCGGCGATGTCGACGGTGTTGCGACCGGCGGCGATCGCCCGCAGCAGCCGACGCTCCTCGCCATCGAGGTCGACCGGTGCGGCGCGCGACGGTCGCAGAACGGCGCGCAGCAGCTCGGCCGGCAGCACCGCCCAGCCGTCGAGGATGGCGACCAGCGGGGGGAGCAGCTCCTCCGGCTCGCTGGTCTTCGGCAGGAACCCCTCGGCGCCGGCCCGCAGCGCCTCCAGCGCGGGCGCCGGGTCCGAGGAACCGGACATCGCGACCACTCGTACGCGAGGGGTCGTCCGCCGGATCGCGGCCACCGCCCGGATGCCGCCGGGTGGTGGCATGTGCAGGTCGACCAGGGCCAGGTCGGGGCGGCAACGGCTGACCAGGGCGGCCGCGGCGGCGGCGTCGCCGGTCGAGCCGACCACCTCGGCGCGGCCGTCGGTGGTCGCCGCGAGCAGCAACTCGAGGCCGCGGACGAAGAGGGGGTGATCGTCCACGACGGCGAGTCGGATGGTGGCGGCGTCCGGCATGTCTGCGCCGTTCCCCAGCGGGTACTGATCATGCGGGTACGCACCGAACGAGGGGAGTCGAGTGGATGCGCGCACGGAGCGGTTTGCACGGCCTGCTGCGAGGATTGCGCCGGACCGAGCCCGTACCCGGTGAGCTGCGACCTTCGGCGGCCGACTCCGAGTTGCTGCTGCGCGTGCTGTGTCACGAGTTCCGTACCCCGGTCAGCACCCTGACCTCGTTGACCCGGGCGCTCGCCGACGAACGCCGGGAGCTGACCGGCGCGGACCGGCGGGCCATCACCGAGCTGGCCCGCGATCAGGCCGCCCACCTGCAGAGCCTGCTGCGCGGCGCGACCGCCGGCACCGGGGCGCTGGCGTTGGCTCCCCAGCCGGAGCCGCTCGTACCGCTGGCCGGGATCCTGCGCGAGGCCGCCGCGCTGGTGCCGGCGTACCGGCGGCGGGCGCGGGCCACCCGGCGCGCCGGCTCCTGCCCGGTGCCGTCCGGCCGGACCCGGCAGGTGCTGGTGAACCTGGTGGAGAACGCCGTGCGGCACGGGCCGGCGGAGGGGCAGGTCGGCCTCCACGCCGAGCTGGGCCGCCGCGGGCTGAGCATCCTGGTCACCGACGAGGGGCGGGTGGACGACGCGCTGCTGGCCGCGATGCGCCGCCCGGCGCCGGCGGTCGGGATGTCCGGCCTCGGTCTCTGGATCGTGCGGCAGTTGTTGGCGGCGGACGGGGGAGTGCTGCGGGCGCACCGGTTGCGGCCGCGTGGTGTGGCGCTGGAGGTGCTGCTGCCGGTGGTCCGCCCGGTGCGCTGACCCCGCCGGGACACGGGTTGGCCCGGCCGGGTCACCGGGGTGGGGATCCTCCTCGCGCCAGCTCCCGGCAGCGAGGAGGACCCGATGTTCGGCCACGTCAAGGACCTGCAGTTCGAGGCCAAGCCGGACGGCCCGGACGCCGCGTTCGCCCGCCGCTTGCAGGAGATCCTGGGCGGCAAGTGGGGCGAGATGACCGTCGCCAACCAGTACCTCTACCAGGGCTGGAACTGCCGGCTGCCCGGCAAGTACAAGGACCTGCTGCTCGACGTCGGCACCGAGGAGATGGGCCATGTCGAGATGATCGCCACCATGATCACCCGCCTGTTGGAGAACGCCCCACTGTCACTGCAGGAAGCCGCCGACGACAACCCGATGGTCGCCGCGGTCTACGGCGGGTCGAACCCGGCGCACTTCATCCACGGTGGTGGCGGCGCCCTGCCCACCGACAGCAACGGCGTGCCCTGGAACGGCGCGTTCATCACCGCCAGCGGCAATCTGATGGCCGACTTCCAGCTCAACGTCACCGCGGAGGCGCAGGGCCGCCTGCAGGTGGCCCGGCTGTTCAACATGACCGACGACCCCGGGGTCAAGCAGATGCTGCGCTTCCTTTTGGCCCGCGACACCATGCACCAGAACATGTGGATGGCCGCCATCGAGCAGCTCAAACAGGACGGCCTGGAGGAGATGCCGGTGCCGGACGCCTTCACCGACTCCCCGCAGTTCACCGACGAGTTCAGCTACACCTACCTGGACTTCTCTCCCGGCCGGGACGCCGCGCGGGGCCGCTGGGCCTCCGGCCCCACCCCGGACGGCAGGGGCGAGTTCCGATACGACGACAACCCCCGCGCACACGCCCCCGAGCCGGTGCTCGCACCCGGCGACCCCCGCCTGTACGGCACCAACCCGGATCTGGCGGACGAACTGCTCGACGACGGCGCCACCTAACGCCGACGTGCCCGCCGCTCGCCCGTACCCCGAAGGAGGAACGATGCCGTCGGTCGCCGCACCCACCCGGGAGGCCGGTGTGGTCCCCGTGGCCCGCACCCGGATGAAGCTGGTGGTCTTCGCCGGGTTGACCCTGCTCGCCGCCGGCGCCGGGCTGCCCGGCCGGATCGTGGTCGCCCTGGCCGTGATAAGCCTGGCGATTCCGCTCGCCGTGGCGGTGGCCGGTGGTGGGCGGCTGGCGCGTGAGCTGCTGTTTCCGGTCCGTCGTCCGACGCGGGACAGTGGCCTGGGTCACAGTCCGGAACAAGGGGAACGCTTTGTTACTTGAGTGAGACACGCTCAAGTCAACGCGATAGCAGGTGTTCGATGGCAACTCTTCCGGTACTTCCCCTGACCGACGCCGTTCTGCTGCCCGGCATGGTCATCCCGGTGACCCTCGACCCGACCACCCAGGCCGCGATCGACGCGGCGCGGGCGACCGGCGACCGCAAGCTGCTGGCCGTGCCGCGTATCGACGGTGAGTACGGCCCGGTCGGTGTGGTCGCAACCATCGAGAAGGTCGGCCGGCTGCCCGATGGTGAGCCAGCCGCCGTCGTCCGTGGCCTGTCCCGGGCCCGGATCGGCTCTGGCGTGCCCGGCCCCGGCGCCGCACTCTGGGTCGAGGCGACCGAACTCGACGAACCCGCTCCCGCCGGCCGCGCCCGGGAACTCGCCCGCGAGTACCGCGCCCTGGTGACCTCCGTGCTCCAGCAGCGTGGCGCCTGGCAGGTCATCGACGCGGTGGAGCGGATGACCGACCTGTCCGAGCTGGCCGACTCGGCCGGCTACGCGCCCTGGCTGACCCTGGAGCAGAAGACCGAGCTGCTCGCCGCGCCGGACGTCACCGCCCGGCTGGAGCTGCTGGTCGGCTGGGTGAAGGCGTACCTGGCCGAGCAGGAGGTCACCGAGCAGATCAACAGCGACGTCCGCGAGGGGCTGGAGAAGTCCCAGCGGGAGTTCCTGCTCCGCCAGCAGCTCGCCGCGATCCGCAAGGAGTTGGGTGAGGACGAGCCGGACGGCTCGGCCGACTACCGGTCCCGGGTCGAGGGCGCCGACCTCCCGGAGAAGGTCCGCGAGGCGGCCCTGCGCGAGGTCGGCAAGCTGGAGCGGGCCAGTGACGCCTCCCCGGAGGCCGGCTGGATCCGCACGTGGCTGGACACCGTGCTCGAGATGCCGTGGGGCACGCGTACGCAGGACAACACCGACCTGGCCGCGGCGCGGGCGGTGCTCGACGCCGACCACGCCGGCCTGGCCGACGTGAAGGACCGCATCCTGGAGTACCTCGCGGTGCGCAACCGCCGGGCCGAGCGCAACCTCGGCGTGGTCGGCGGTCGCGGCTCCGGCGCGGTGCTGGCCCTCGCCGGTCCGCCCGGGGTCGGCAAGACCAGCCTCGGCGAGTCCGTCGCCAGGGCGCTCGGCCGCAACTTCGTGCGGGTGTCGCTCGGCGGCGTCCGTGACGAGGCGGAGATCCGCGGTCACCGGCGCACCTACGTGGGCGCGCTGCCCGGCCGGATCGTCCGCGCGCTGCGTGAGGCCGGCTCGATGAACCCGGTCGTGCTCCTCGACGAGGTGGACAAGCTGGCCGCCGGCTACGCCGGCGACCCGGCCGCCGCGCTGCTGGAGGTGCTCGACCCGGCACAGAACCACACCTTCCGGGACCACTACCTGGAGGTCGACCTGGACCTGTCCGACGTGCTCTTCCTGGCCACCGCCAACGTGGTGGAGACCATCCCCGGTCCACTGCTGGACCGGATGGAGCTGGTCACCTTGGACGGGTACACCGAGGACGAGAAGGTCGCCATCGCCCGGGACCACCTGCTGCCCCGGCAGCGGGAGCGGGCCGGGCTGACGGTCGAGGAGGTCAGCGTCGCCGACGAGGCTCTCGCGCTGATCGCGGGGGAGTACACCCGGGAGGCCGGCGTCCGGCAGCTGGAGCGTGCCCTCGCCAAGATCCTGCGCAAGGTGGCGGTGGCGCTGGCGACGGACCCGGCGCCTGTACGCGTCGACACCGGCAACCTCGCCGACTACCTGGGCCGGCCGAAGTTCACCCCGGAGTCGGCCGAGCGCACCGCGGTGCCGGGTGTGGCCACCGGCCTCGCCGTCACCGGCGCCGGCGGGGACGTGCTCTTCATCGAGGCGACCAGCATGGAGGGCGAGCCGGGCCTGACCCTGACCGGCCAGCTCGGTGACGTGATGAAGGAGTCGGCACAGATCGCCCTGTCGTACCTGCGCTCCAACGGGCGGCGTTTCGGCATCGACCCGAACGTTCTGGCCGGACGTCGGATCCACGTCCACTTCCCGGCGGGCGCGGTGCCCAAGGACGGCCCGAGCGCCGGCATCACCATGGTGACGGCCCTGGCGTCGCTGGTCACCGGTCGTCCGGTCCGCCCCGAGTTTGGAATGACCGGCGAGGTGACGCTCTCCGGTCGGGTCCTGCCGATCGGCGGGGTGAAGCAGAAGCTGCTCGCCGCGCACCGGGCCGGCCTCACCGAGGTGATCATCCCGGCGCGCAACGAGCCGGACCTGGACGACCTGCCGGCCGAGGTGCGCGAGGCGCTGACCGTGCACACCCTGGCCGACGTGGCCGACGTGCTCGCCCTGGCGCTGCGCCCGGCCGACGTGAAGGCGCTGGACGGTCCGGCTCTCTTCGCGGCCTGACCCAACACCACAGCGACCCCCGCCGTCTCTCCGACGGCGGGGGTCACTGCTGTGCCGCACGGGGCTACTGTCTCGCTTGAACCCTCAACTACCTCTCCGCCGCGAGGCGGTACCCCCGGAGGAAACCCCCGTGAACCTGGTGCTCTGGATCATCCAGATCCTGCTCGCCGTCGTCTTCGCCGGCGCCGGCACGGCCAAACTGACGCAGCCCAAGGACAAGCTGCGCGACCTGATGCGCTGGGTGGACCCGGTCCCGCCGCACCAGGTCAAGGCGCTCGGCGCCGCCGAGCTGCTGGCCGCCGCCGGGCTGGTGCTTCCGCCGCTCACCGGCATCGCCACCGTGCTCACCCCGCTCGCGGCGGTCGGCCTGGTCATCGTCATGATCGGCGGCATCCTGGTGCACCTGCGCGACATGAAGAGGCAGGACACCGACGACCGGCGCCGGACGGAGCTGCAGGGCGCCGTGACCTGCACGGTGCTGCTCGTCCTCGCCGCGGTCGTGGCGTGGGGCCGGTTCGGCCCGTACTCCTTCTGATCCTTGCGCCGGCGACCGTCGTACCCGACGGTCGCCGGCGGTCGTTCAGCGGTCGCCGCCGCGGTCCCGGCGCACGGTGGCCCTGCGGCCCTTGATGGTGCTGGAGCGCAACCCGGAGATCACCTCGTCCGCCACGCCCTGCGGCACCTCCACCAGCGAGAACCGGTCGGCGATCTCGATCGAGCCGATGTCCCGGCCGCTGATCCCGGTCTCCCCGGTGATCGCGCCGACCAGGTCCTGCGGGCGCACCCCGGCGCGCCGGCCCAGGCCGACGAAGACCTGGACGGTGTTGCCGGCCATCCGTGGCCGACCGCCACCGCGCCGATCGCCGCCCCGACCGCCGGCCTCGGGCCGGCCCTCGCGCGGGCCGCGCACCGGCGCCTGCGGAATCTCCTCCTCGTCGTCCGAGCCCGGGGAGGTCACCTCGTGTGCCAGCTTCACCGCGGCGAGGGCCACCTCCATCAGGTCGAACTCGTCCGTCAGCGTCTCCACGATCACCCGGAACGGGTCGAGGTCGTCCTCCAGCAGGCTCTCCCGCAGCGCCGCCTGGGTCAGCTCCAGCCGGCGGGTACGCATGTCCGCCACCGTCGGGATCTTGTCGATGGTGATCCGCTGACCGGTCACCCGCTCGATGGTCTTCAGCATCCGGTGCTCGCGCGGCTCGGCGAGGGTGATCGCCACGCCCTCGCGCCCGGCCCGGCCAACCCGACCGATCCGGTGCACGTACGACTCCGGCGCCGACGGCACGTCGTAGTTGACCACGTGGGTGAGCTGCTCGACGTCCAGCCCGCGGGCCGCCACGTCGGTGGCGACCAGCAGGTCGGCGGTGCCGGCCCGCAGCCGCCCCATCACCCGGTCCCGCTGCTCCTGGCTCATCCCGCCGTGCAGCGCCTCGGAGCGGTAGCCCCGGCCGTTCATCGTCTCGGTCAGCCGGTCCACCTCCTCCCGGCTGCGGCAGAACACGATCGCCGCGGTGGGCGACTCCACGTCCAGCACCCGGCCCAGCGCGGCGGGCTTGTGCGCCCGGGTCACGATGTACGCGCTCTGCCGCACCCGGGGCGCCTCGCCGGCCACCGGCTGCTCCCGGCCGATCTCGATGCGCACCGGATCGCGCAGATGCTGCCGGGCCATCCCGTCGATGCGGGACGGCATCGTGGCCGAGAAGAGCACGGTCTGGCGCTGCGCCGGCGCGTGCTCCAGGATCGCCTCGATGTCCTCGGCGAAGCCCATGTCGAGCATCTCGTCGGCCTCGTCGAGCACCACCGTGGCCAGCCCACCCAGCCGCAGCGTGCCCCGGGCGATGTGATCGAGGGCCCGCCCCGGGGTGGCCACCACCACGTCCACCCCGCTGTCCAGTGCCCGCAGCTGCCGCCCGATCGGCTGCCCACCGTAGATCGGCAGCACCCGGGCGCCCAGGTCCTTGCCGTAGCGGTGGAACGCCTCGGACACCTGCACCGCCAGCTCCCGGG
This sequence comes from Micromonospora sp. NPDC005206, assembly GCF_040608175.1. NCBI lineage: Bacteria > Bacillati > Actinomycetota > Actinomycetes > Micromonosporales > Micromonosporaceae > Micromonospora > Micromonospora sp. NPDC005206. Next base: position 43,056 of record NZ_JBEXHU010000001.1, on the reverse strand, counting down.
TCGGCACCAGCACCAACGCGACCGGGTCCCCGCCGTCGCCGTGAGCCGGCATCCGGTGCAGCAGCGGCAGCGCGAACGCCGCCGTCTTGCCGGTGCCGGTGGCCGCCTGGCCCAGCAGGTCCCGACCCTCCAGCAGCGGTGGGATCGCCTCCCGCTGGATGGGCGTCGGCTCCTCGTAACCGAGAGCGGACAGCGCGCCCAGCAGTTCGGTGCGCAGCCCCAGCTCCGTGAAGGCGTTCGCCTCGTCGGTGCCGTCGGGGGTGGTGTCGGTCGGTGCGTCGTGCTGTGCAGGTGCGGAACTCATGCGCCAAGCCTTTCATCACGCCGCCGCACCCGCTGCGGCGACCGGCACAACGCGCCGCGGGAGGACCGGCCGCCCGCCGCCCCGTGCCGGCGGGCGGTCCGTTCACCCGGTGGTCAGGATCGCCAGGATCACGGTGACGCCCACCGCCGCGTCGAGTACCCCACACCACTCGGCGTAGCCGCGCGGCACCACCCGCCCGATGCGGTGGTGGACCAGGTCCCAGGCGGCGTGCGCCAGCCAACCGAACGCCACCAGCCACGCGGCGGTCCGTCCGCCGGCCGTCACCGCGACCAGGGTAAGGGTGACCCAGCCGGCCAGGCCGAGCAGTTGAGTGGTGAGCACGCCCGGTCCGCGCAGTGTGCCGCGGGCCAGACCGATCACCAGGTAGCCGCCGGGCAGCACCAACATCGCCCACGGGGTGAGCACGCCCGGGTCGACCCAGTTGTCCACGGTCATCAGCAGCGCCAGCCCGGTCGGCCACCGGCGGGCGATCGCCACCACGGCCGGATGCCGACGTACGGGCACCGGGGCCTCGTGACGGTGTCGCACCGCCACCAGCACCATCGCCGGCACCATCAGCAGGTGGCCACCGAGCAGCATCGCGTCGGCGTCCAGCAGGCCGGCCCACATCGGCGCGAAGAGCAGCAGGAACGGGACGTACATCGCGGCGGCCATCTCGCCGACCGCGAGCCAGCGATGCGCGCGGTAGCGCATCCAGACCGTCATGCCGATGGTCATGTCGGTGGCCATCACCAGGGCGGCCACCTCCGGCCGGCCCAGCGGGCCGGCGAGCCCCAGCGCGGCGCCGGCCGCGTCCCACAACGGGCCGAGCAGCAGCATCCCGGCGACCATGGCGAGCGCCATCTCGGCGAGGTGCCGCAGCAGGTGCCGCGTGCCGCCGCCCGCCACGGTGGCGGGCGTCTTGCCCGGCGGTGCCGGCCGCTCGGCCGGCAGCGGCCCGGTCGGCGGTACGGCGAGAGCGTCAATGTCTGTCCGTGTCATCTCCATGCCGTCCACCCTGGTGGCGTACGCGAGCAGCCGGCAGTTCCATCCGTCACCGGAAAACCGTGCGGACTGCACGGCTCGACCGTGACATCCGCTGGGGTGGACCGGGCGCGGAGCGGCCCTAGTATCGGTGCCGTGGCGAGCGAGGCGGTGACTCCCCGGGCGGACCGGCGGCTGCACCGGGCCCGGCAGGCGACTCTGCTGTCGCTGGCCACCGGAGTCTGGGCGAGCGTGCTGCTGCCCGCGGTCGGCCTGACCCGCGATCCCGATCCCGGCCGCGTCTCCTTCGGCGCGGCCGGCATCCTCGCCTTCGCGGCCGCTCAGACCGCCGTGCTGTACGCCGCCGTGACGCCGTGGCTCGACCACCGCTGGCGGCGTCGGGCACAGCTCAGCCTGGCCGGGGTGGCGGTGCTGACCGTCCCGCTGGTGGGGCCGGTGGCGGCCGGTGCCTGGCCGACCTGGGCCTGGCTCGGCGCGTCCCTGATCGGCATGGCCCCGCTGCTGGTCCGGCTCCCGGCCGCGGTGGCGGTGGCGGTCGGCGCCCTGCTGGCGTCGGCGGGAGTGGCCTGGTGGACCGACGGCTCCGTCGGGCGCCACCTGGCTGTCACCGGCGGGATCGGGCTGTCCGTCGCCGCGGTCAACTGGTTCCAGGTCTGGTTCTGGGACCTGCTCGTGGAGGCTCGACAGGGGCAGGCCGCCCGCGCCCGGCTGGCCGCCGCCGAGGAGCGTCTGCGCTTCGCCCGCGACGTGCACGACGTGCTGGGCCACAACCTCACCGTGATCGCGTTGAAGGCCGAACTCGCCGCCCGGCTGGCCCCGATCGACCCCGAACGGGCCGGCCAGGAGGCCACCGACGTCCAGCGGCTCGCGGCATCCGCGCTGACCAAGGTACGGGAGACCGTGCACGGCTACCGGACCGTCGACCTCGGCGAACAGCTGGCCGCCGTGGCGGGCGTCCTGCGCTCCTGTGGGGTGCGCTGCACGGTGCCTCAGCCACCGGCCAACCTGCCGCAGGCCGCCGCCACCGAGCTGGCCGCCGTGCTGCGCGAGGCGGGGACGAACGTGCTGCGGCACAGTCGCGCCGGCTGGTGCCGGATCAGCATCGACCGGGAGGACGACGTGGCCAGGATGACGGTGGCCAACGACGGCGCCGACGACCGTGGTCCGGACGCGCACAGCCACGGCCTGCGAGGGCTCGCCGAACGGCTCGCGGCCGCCGGAGGGGAGCTGCGGGTGCGCCGCGAGGACGCGGTGTTCACCCTGGAAGCCACCCTGCCGGTGGTCCCGTGATCCGCGTCCTGCTCGCCGACGACGAGGAGCTGATGCGGGTGGCCGTCGCCGCGCTGCTCGGGCTGGAACCGGACATCGAGGTCGTGGCCCAGGCCGCCGAGGGCCGGGCCGCGGTCGACGCAGCGCTCGCGCATCGTCCCGACGTGGCCGTGGTGGACCTGGAGATGCCCGGCCTGAACGGCATCGAGGTGGCCGCCGAGCTGACCCGGGCACTGCCGGCCTGCGCGGTGGTGGTGTTGACGGGGCACGGCCGGCCGGGGCACCTGCGGCAGGCGTTGACGGCGGGCGCGCGGGGATTCCTGCCCAAGGGCTCGCCGGGCGGGGCGCTCGCCGACGTGATCCGCCGGGTGCACGGCGGCGGCCGGTACGTCGACCCGTCGCTCGCCGCCGACGCGCTGACCCTGCCCACCTGCCCGCTGACCCCCCGCGAGCTGGAGACCCTGCGGCTGGCCGAGTTCGGCGCCCCGGTGGCGGTGATCGCCCGCCGGGTGCACCTGTCCACCGGCACGGTGCGCAACCACCTCTCCGCCGCCGTGCAGAAGCTCGGGGCGGCCGACCGGTCGGAGGCGGTGCGCACCGCCCGGGACAACGGCTGGCTCTGACCGCGTCGCCGGCACGGTTACGGTGGCCTGGTGCGTACGGTGGAACTGGTCTGCTCGGCCGGGTTGGACGCGGCGGTCCGGTCCGCCTGGGACCGGTTGGCCGCGGCCGGGCTGCCCAGCCTGGCCCGCAACACCCACCCGACCAACCGGCCGCACCTGACCCTCGCCGCGGTGGACGAGTTCCCGCCCGGGGCCGAGCACCGCCTGACCGACCTGTTCGACGCCGCGCTGCCGGTGCCGGTCACGCTCGACCGCATCGTCGTTCTCGACGGCAGTGCGCCGTTGGTCTGGCTCGTGCGACCCACGCCGGCGCTGACCGCACTGCACGCCGCCGTCTGGGACGTGCTCGCCGACGCCGCCGGACATCGTCCGTGGCACGCGCCGGGTGGGTGGGTGCCGCACCTGAGCGTGGCGCTGCGGTTCCGCAACGCGGACCTGCGGCTGGCCCGCGCCGTCGCCGGCGGTCAGCGGCCGACGGGCGCGTTCGTCGGGGCCCGTAGCTACGACGGCACCGACCGGTCGGTGGCACCGCTGACGCGCCGGCAGATCTGATCCCGCGCGACCGTCCTGTTCGGATGTGTCCACCGCGCCGCCATCTTCGTCGGCACCGGCCTCGGGGGGCCTCCGTCCTCGGGACGGAGGCCCCCCGACTGCGTCAGCGATAGAAGCGCAGGTAGTCGAACTCGGCGGTGACCGGCGGCACGGCGCCGCCATGCGCGACCAGCCCGATGCGCGGGGTGGTGTCGGCCGGGAAGGTCCACACCGCACCCCAGGTCCAGCTCCGCCCGTCCCGGCTGGAGCCGGCCCGGAACTCGTGCTCTCCGGTGGCCGGGTCGACGTGGTGCGCCAGCCGCAGCCAGGTGGTGGTGGCCGGGGTGCCGACGATGCTGCCGCCGTACACCGGCTGGCCGGCGAAGGGCAACTCGTAGCCGTACTCGACCTGCCGGGTGTTCCAGATCGCCACCTGGGCCAGCCGGGCGAACCGGTCGTCGTCCACGTACGCGACCAGCCCGGCCTGCTGGTAGTTGCGGACCGTCTCCTCGCCCAGGTCCAGCGTCACCTTCGTCTCCGCCACGTAGTCGCCGCGCGGCGCGTCACGCAGCAGCACCCCTGCGGTGTTGCCGGTGCCGGTCAGGTCGGCGTTCTGCACCGGCCAGCGCAGCGCGCCGCCGGCGACGGTGGCCGCCGAGTCCTCGCGCACCCACCGCCAGCCGCCGTCCAGCCCGTCGCCGAACTCGTCGGAGTACGCCCGCAGCGGCGCGCCGACCCGGGGCTCCGGCACCGCCCGCTTCGCCGGCTGGTACAGCCGGGCCACGCTGACGTTGTCGAACACGGCCGTGCCGCCCGTGGCGGCCAGTCCGGGGCGACCGGCGACCGGACGGTCCAGTCGCAGCGACACCACGGCGAGCTGATCACCGAGGCGGGCCGGGCTCAGCTCGGCGACCAGCTGCTGGCCGCGTACCTCGGTGGCCAGGTTGTGCCGGGCGGCCAGGTCGAGCCCGGCGGGCAGCGGCGCGGTAGCACGCCGGTCGCCGTCGCTGGCCACCAGCCGGCCGCCGGCCGCGTCCACCCGGACCTCGACCCGGCCGCCGAGGGTGATCCCGGCGGTGGCCGCGCCGGTCAACCGCAGGTCGGCCTCCGCCCGCACGTCGCCGCCGACAGTGGTACGGCTGGACAGCGCGCCGCTGCCGGTGAGCTGACCGTCGGTGACCCGCCACTCGCCGGCGCCACGTCGCCAGCCGGACAGCCCGGCGGCGTCGAACCGGTCGTCGACCCGGCCGGTGGTCACCGGTGCGGGTCGGTTGCCCTCGGACGGGCCGGCGCCGGCGTTCACCGTCGGCCAGCCGTCGATCCAGTCGAGCCGGTCCAGCAGCATCGGGCGTTCGTTGATGCCGAACGGCTCGTCCAGGTACGGGTCGGCGCGGTCGATCGCGTGGTAGACGATCCAGTCCTGTCCGGACAGGTCCGTGAGGAACCCGTTGTGCCCGGTGCCGATCCACCGGTTGCCGTTCTGGGTGAGCACCGGCGTGCCGCCGGCCCGGGACGCGGTCAGCGCGACCCCGTCGCGGTCGGTGAACGGGCCGCGCGGGCTGCGCGCGCGTCCGACCTGGACGGAGTAGCCGGTGGCGGGGCCGGCGCAGCAGTTCGCGGTGGAGGCGAACAGGTAGTACCAGCCGTCGTGGCGCAGCACGTAGCTGCCCTCGAACTTGTTGTCGATGGCCACCAGGGTCGGTGTGCCGACCGCGGTGAGCCCGTCCGGGCTGAGCTCGGTGACCGAGATGCCGCCGTAGTAGCTGCCGTGGTAGAGGTAGCTGCGGCCGTCGACGTCGGTGAACTGGCTGGGGTCGATGGTCCACAGGTAGCCGCCACCACCACCGGGATGCGGGGCGACGACGGGTTCGGCGGCGAAGGTCCACGGCCCGGTCGGGGTGGGCGCGGTCGCCGCACCGATGGCGTAGTCGCTGCCCTCGGTGGAGACGGTGGTGTCGGTGACTGTCACGTACATGACCCACCGGTCGCCGAGGCGGCGCACGTCCGGCGCCCAGAATGCCGCGCCGGGCGCCGCGTACGGCGGGCGCTGGTCGGGGCCGAACGCGTCGCCGACGTACGTCCAGTCGACCAGGTCGGCCGAGCGGGCGGTGGGCACCCGGTGGAACTCGCGCTCGCCCTCGCGGAGCGGGTCGGTGGTGCCGTAGGCGTACCAGAAGCCGTCGTCGCCGCGGACGATGACCGGGTCGGCGAAGGTGTCGCCGACGGCGGTCGAGATCGGGTTGCGGTAGCGGGACGGGCCGTCGGAGCCGGCGGCGGGAGCGGGTGCGGTCGCGGTCAGGATCAGACCGAGCGCGGCGGCGAGCGCGCCGCCACGGCGGAGATGTCGCATGTGGACCTGCCTCGGGGGGAGGTTGGCGGTGCATCGACAGGAGCGGTGTGTCCACCGTTTCTATAACGATGGATACAACGTTGTAAAGACCGCCGATGCCGGACCCTGCTGGCTGGTACGCCCCTGGGCAGGACGATGATGGGGAGATGAGCGCTGTCACCGAGGGCCGGGGGATGGCCGATCTGGCCGCCCTGCTGGCCGACGGCACCCGGGCCGGCATCTGCCTCGCGCTGCTCGACGGCCGCGCGTGGACCGCCGGGGAGCTGGCCCGCCGGACCGGGGTCGCGCCGTCGACCGCCAGCGACCACCTCACCCGGCTGGTCCGGGGTGGGCTGCTGGTCGAGGAGCGGCAGGGCCGGCACCGCTACCTGCGGCTGGCCGGGCCGTCGGTGGCCCAGCTGATCGAGGGCCTGGCCGGGCACGCCCCGACCCCACCCGCGCCGACCGGTTCGCTGCGGGCGTCCACCGCTGGTGCCGCGATGGCGTACGCCCGCACCTGCTACGACCACCTCGCCGGGCGGCTGGGCGTGTTGATGTACGACGCGCTGCTGGCCGACGGGCGGCTGGACCGGGCCAGCGGGCTGACGCTGACGCCCGACGGGTGGGCGTGGGCGGCCGGGCTGGGCGTACCCGTGGACGTGCTGCGCACCGCGCGGCGCCCGGTGGTGCGCGACTGCCTGGACTGGACCGAGCGCCGGCCGCACCTGGCAGGGGCGCTCGGCGCGGCGCTCTGCCGTCGGTTCGGCGAGCGGGGCTGGACGACCCGGGGCGCCGGCCGTGCTGTCCGCCTCACCCCGACCGGCCGATCGGCCCTGGCCGCGACCCTGAACATCCCCGAACACGCCCTCAGCCCCACGCCGCCTGCGCCAACCACCAGCGGCCGCGCCTGAACCCCGGGGACGCCGTGGCAGAGGGAGCCGCAGACGCAACATCCTGGATCGAGTGGCTTCCCCAGGCCCGCAGGCCACTCGATCCACGATCAAGCACGATCTTGGTGGGCGGCGCGGCGCGGCGGTGCGGGCGACGGGATTGTTCGGTGAGGGGCGAACGGTTCGGGTCCTACGGTCGGGCGGTGACTGATGACTGGCCCGTTGTTCCGCCCGCTGCCGAGACGCCGGCGTGCGGACCGCCCACGTTCGAGACCGGCGGCGGTTGGTGGGTGACCCGGCACGCCGACGTTCGGACCGCGCTGACCGATCCCGCCTTCCAGGTACCGCCCGTGGACACCGGGCCGCCCGGCACCCTCGCCTGGCTACGCGGCGCGGTCAGCCGGTTCAGCCCGCCCGAGTGGCACGCCGAGCGTCGCGCGATCGGGACGTCCGCACTGTCCGCGCTGGACCCGGACGAGCTACGGCAGGAGGCGGCCCGACGGACCACCGCCGCCCTGGACGATGCCGGTGCGCACCTCGACGTGATGCGCGAACTGGCCAGGCCGGTTCCGCTACGGGTGCTGGCCGGCCGGCTCGGCCTGACCGATCCGGCCGCCGCCGGGACGGCGGTCGCGGCCGTCGCCGCCGCGTACCACCCCGGGGTCGACCCGGCGCTGGTCCGGCGGGCCGACCGGGCGGTCGCCACGCTGCTGGAGCTCTGCCCACCGGCACGGCCGGAGGTGCGGGCGAACCTGATCGGCCTGCTGGTCCAGGCCTGCGACGCGACCGCCGGCCTGATCGGCGCCGCCGCCCACCACCTGCTCCCCACGCCCGCCCGCCGCGCGTCCGCCGGCCCGTCGGCCCCGGAGCGGGCGATGGATCCGCTGGCCGGCGTGGCGACGGCGGACCTGCTGGCCGAGGTGCTGCGGCTCGACCCGCCGGTGCGGGCCACCCGACGGGTCACCGTCGCCGCGGTACGGCTGGGCGGCCAGGACCTGCCGCCGAACAGCCCCGTGCTGCTCCGGTTCGACGCCGCCAACCGTGACCCGGAGGCGTTCGCCGAGCCGGCCGCGTTCCGGCCCGGCCGGCCCAGGGCCGGGCGGCTCACGTTCGGCGCGGGGGAGCGCGGCTGCCCCGGCGACCGGCACGCGCTGGCCCTCGCCACCGGGGTGCTCGACGTGCTGCGCGAGCGCTGCCTACGCACCGACGTCGTGCTGCGCCACGAGCCACACCCGACCCTGCGCGTTCCGACGATCCTGGAGGTGACGGTCCGATGACCGACCGCCGTGCGGCGTTCCACGCCCTGCACCACACCGACCGCCCGCTGCTGCTGCCGAACGCCTGGGACCACGCCTCGGCGGCGGCACTGGCCGCGGGCGGCCATCCGGCCATCGGCACCACCAGCCTCGGGGTCGCCGCGGCCGCCGGCCGCCCCGACGGCGTGGCGGCCACCGGCGCGGAGACCCTGGCCCTGACCCGCCGGCTCGCCCGGCTGCCGGTCCTGCTCACCGTCGACGTGGAGGCCGGTTTCTCCGACGATCCGGCGGCGGTTGCCGGGTACGTGGCCGAGCTGGCCGGGCTCGGCGCGGTCGGGATCAACCTGGAGGACGGGCGCGCCGACGGCACCCTGGCCGATCCGGAGTGCACCGCCGACAAGATCGCGGCGGTGAAGGCGGCGGTGCCCGATCTGTTCGTCAACGCCCGCACCGACACCTGGTGGCTCGGGGTGGCCGATCCGCTGCCGCAGACCCTGGCCCGCGCTCGGGCCTACCGCGCCGCCGGCGCCGACGGGATCTTCGTCCCCGGCGCCGTCGACTTGGCGACGCTGCGGATGCTGACCGAACGGATCGACGCGCCGCTGAACGCGCTGTACCAACCGGGCGGCCCCGGGCTCGACGAGCTGAGGCGGGCCGGGGTCGCCCGGGTCAGCACCGGCTCGCTGCTGTTCCGGGCCGCGCTGGCCACCGTCGTCGCCACCGCCGACGCGATTGCTGCCGGTGGGTTCACGGCGTCGCCGGGGCTGCCGTCGTACGCGACGGTGCAGGGCCTGGTGCCCGCGGACGGCGACTGATTTCCCCGCCGGCTCCGGCGGTGGTTCGTCACCGCCGGAGCCGCATGCCGCGCGTCAGCCCCGCCGCTCCCTTCGGGGCAGATAGGAGGATTGTTCGCCCCATTCCGGTCCCGCTTGATTACGGTGTGTTCAGGGCGATCCACCCAGAGTCGTGACCGGAGAAGGGACCCCGTCATGCGCGTGCCCAGCCGTAGCCCAGGACAGCAGCCCGGTCCGCCCGTGTCGCCCACCGCCCCGGCTCGCCGCCGACCCTCCGGCACCGCCCCCCGCCGCCTCCCCGCCACCGCGCCGGACCTCGCCGCCTATCGGGCGGCCGTCGCGGACCTGCTGGTCGAGGTGGGTGCCCTGGCCGACGCGACCAGCACACGCGCCCGTCAGGTGCTCATCGACGAACGGCTGCGCGAACCGGCGCTCGCCGCGGTGCTCGACGCCACCCCGCAGGGGCTGATCGGCGCGCGCGAGACGTTGCTGCTGGAGATGGCGCGCTACCAGCCGAACGAGCGCACCTCGGCTGGTGACCTCACCGCGCTGGTCCGGATCTACCTGCTCTCCCGCATCGACGTGCTGTGGTGGCAGGACGCCCCCACCTTCGTCACCGACGATCAGGTCAACGGCAGTGCCGACCTGGTCGACCTGGAGTGGCTGCGCCGGCGGGACCTGCTGCGCTTCCGCTACCAGGAGCAGCCCGCCACAATGCTGGGCCGGGCCACGCGGGGGCTGCGTCGCCGACTGCGGCCGGACGCCACCCCGCGCACCGCCGGGCTCCTCTTCCGGCGGGCCCGGCGGGAGGTGGTCGCGTTGCTCAACGACATCGGGCGGGAGTTCGCCGCGGCGGCGCCGCCGGCCACCCCGCCACTGTGGGTGACCAGTCTGGTCCGCAGCGCCGAGCACCAGTACCGCCTGCGCCGCATGGGCTACGCCGCGATGCTGCCCAGCGGGCACTGCCTCGGCTACTCGATGGACGTCGAGCTGGCCTGGTACGAGCGCTTCGGCGCGCGGGAGGCGCTCGGCGAGCTGCTGCTGGCCCGGCAGGAGGCCGGCGAGCTCAACGTGATCGACGAGGGACAGGCCTGGCATCTCTGCCTGGCGCCCACCGCCCGGCGTCGGCTGCGTCGGGCGTACGAGACCGAGATGGGGGTCTGAGCCGATGTGCGGTATCGCGTTGAGCATCGGCCCTGAGGCCGACCCGACGACCTTCCGGAGGATGCTCGCCGTCCTGGCCGCTCGCGGCGAGGTCACCGAGACCCGTTCGGAGAGCGGGCTGCTCGCCGGCACCCGCCGGCTGCGGGTGGTGAACCGGGACCGGGCCGTACAGCCGTGGACCTCGATCGACGAGCGCTGGCTGCTCTGCTTCAACGGCGAGATCTTCAACCACCGGGAGCTGCGCGCGCAGCTGACCCGGCTCGGGCACGTGTTCCGCACCGAGAGCGACACCGAGGTGCTGCTCGTCGCGTTCGAGCAGTGGGGCGAGGCGGCGGTGACCCGGCTGCGCGGCGAGTACGCCTTCGTGGTCGTCGAACGCGGCATCGGCCGGGCGTACCTTGCCCGCGACCCGCTCGGGGTGAAGCCGCTGTACTGGGCCCGGCAGCCCGGGTGCCTGCACCTCGCCTCCGAGGTCAAGGCGCTGGTCGGGCACGGCGCACCGATCGCCGAGGTGCCGCCGGGACACCACGGCTGGGCGGACCCGGACGGCCACGTGCGGCTGCGACCGTACGTTGACCTGCTCACCCTCGGTGACGGTCTGCCGGTCGTCGACGACCCGGACGAGGCCGCCCTGCTAGTCCGTGCCGCGCTGACCGACGCGATCCGGATGCGGGTCGAGACCGACCTCACCGTCGGGGTGGTGCTCTCCGGCGGGCTGGACAGCTCGCTGACCCTGCGGCAGGTGCGGGACGTGCACCCGGACTGCGTGGCGGTGACGGTCGGCGTGCCGGACAGCCCGGACGTGGCGTACGCGCGGCGGTTCGCCGCCGACCTCGGTGTGCCGCACGAGGTCATCGAGCTGCGCCCGCGGGACATCCGGCTGACCGACGTACGCGAGGCCATCCGGATCTCCGAGCTGACCGAGTACGGCGACATCATCAACGCGGTGGTCTCGGTGCCGATCTTCCGGCGGCTGCGCGCCCTGGGCGTCAAGGTGGTGCTGACCGGCGACGGCTCCGACGAGCTGTTCGGTGGGTACCCGATGTACCACCAGGTCGAGGCTGCCGCGTCCCGTCGGCTGTTCCTGCACCGGATCCGCAACCTGTGCCGCACCGAGTTGCAGCGGGTCGACCGGGCGGCCATGGGGCACGGTGTCGAGGCGCGGCTGCCGTTCCTCGACCTGAGCGTGGTGGAGCTGGCGATGCGCCTGCCGCTGGGGCTGAAGCTGCGCGACGGGCAGGAGAAGTGGATCGTCCGGCGGGCGTTCGCCGACGTGCTGCCCGACTACGTCCGCCAGCGACCCAAGAACCCGATGTCCTACTCCACCGGCCTGCACGAGCGGGTCCGGCTGTACAAGCCGCTGTTCGCCCGGCTGCACCGCTCGTTCGGCTACGACCTGCTCGAGCCGGTGCGCCGCGACTTCGACACCGTGCTGAGCCGGTGCGGCAACGACCTGGACCGGGCCATCGCCGACGGGTTGACCCGACCCGACTACACCGTGCTGGAGCACGCCCGCGACCTCGTCGGGGCGGCGAAGTGGAACGCCGCGCCGATCGTCCGTCGGCTGGTCGGCCCCCGGCCGCCCCGCCGGTCGCCGGTCGGCTGACCGTTTGCCCGAGGCGTGACCGCGCACCGGACTGACCGGTTGGCGCCCAGCGCCAGGTCCGATCACCGCCAGCACCCGCGTCGTCGCCGGGCCAGGCTGGACGCATGACGACCAGCACCGCCTTCCTGATCCGCGCCCTGCCGGCCGGGACGCTCGACACCGTCCGCTGTACCCGCCGGGACGCCGCCGACCGACCCGTCGAGGTACTCCCGGCGGGCGGCGGGGAACCGCTGCGCTGCTGCCTGCGCGACGCCGAGGCGGGGGAGGCGCTGCTGCTCGTCGGCTATGCGCCGCCGGTCGCCGCCGGCCCGTACCGGGAGGTCGGCCCGGTCTTCGCGCACGCCGTCGCCTGTCCGGGACCGGAGCCGGCGGGCGGCCACCCGCCGGACTGGCGGGGGCGACCCCAGGTCCTGCGGGCGTACGACCGGCAGGGCCGGATCCACGGCGGTCGCCTGCACGACGGCACCGACCCGGAGGCGGTGATCGCGGAGTTGTTCGCCGACCCGGCCGTGTACGAGCTGCACAGTCGCAACGTGGTGTACGGCTGCTTCATGTTCGCCGTGGAGCGGGCCGCCGCGTGACGCCGGCCCGCTCCCCGGCGGTGGCGTGACCGGCGCTCAGCTCGTCAACAGCAGCGCGCCGACCGCGGCGAGCGTGCCGGTGACCGCCAGCAGGGGGCGCTGGTCACCACGAACCAGGTCACCGGCACCGCCACCCCGGCCGCCCGGCACCGCTCGAACCACAGCAGGGTGGCCAGCGACGCCCAGGGTGCGGCCAGCGGCCCGATGTTGGTGCCGATCAGCAGCGCCAGCAGCCGGGTCCCGTCACCGGTGTGCAGCACCGACTCGCCGGCCAGGTAGGCCGGCAGGTTGTTCACCGCGTTGGCCAGCAACGCCCCGGTGCCACCGGCGCGGAGCGCGCCGAGCGCTCCGCCGTCGGCGCCGAGGAGCCCGGCGACCAGGTCGTCCAGTCCGAACCGGCCGAGGGTCTGCACCACCAGGAACAGGCCGGTGACGAAGAGCAGCAGCCGCAGCGGCACCAGCCCCGGGCGCAGCGTCGCGGGGGAGCGGACCACGAACCCGAGCAGCACCACCGCGACGGCGACCGTCGAGGCGAGGGCGATCTCCACGCCGGCGAGGATGCCGGCGACGAAGAGCAGGCAGCCGGCGAGCGCGGTGCGGTGCAGCACCGGATCCGACGGCACGTGGCGGGCGGGTGGAACGAAGCGGCCACCGGCCGGCCGGTCCCGCCACCACCACGCCCACCAGAGCAGCGCCATGGTGACCGCGACCGCGGTGAGCTGCGGCAGCGCCATCCGGGCCGCGTAGGCCAGCGGCGCCAGCCCGATCCGGTCGGCGGCCAGCAGGTTGGTCAGGTTGGACACCGGCAGCAGCAGGCTCGCGGTGTTGGCCAACCAGACCGTGGTGACCGCGAGCGGGGCGGCCGGGACGCGCAGGCCGCGGGCCAGCGCGAGCAGCACCGGCGTGAGCAGCACGGCGGTGGTGTCCAGGTTGAGCACGAGTGTGGTCAGCGTGGCGAGGCCGCCGCAGAGCAGGAACAGCGCCGCCCAGCTGCCCCGCGCGGCGCGGGCCAGTCGACTGGCCAGCACGTCGAAGACGCCCGCCACGGCGGTCAGCTCGGCCAGCACGATCACGGAGCCGAGGAAGAGCAGCAGCGGCAGGATCCGGTGCAGGGTGGCGGTGGTCTCGGCGCGGGGCAGCAGCCCGCCCAGCGCGCAGGCCGCGCCGGCCACCGCGAGGAACACCGCCACCAGGTCGAGCGGCTGGGGACGCCGGCGTGTGGTCGGCTCGGGTGGGGCGGGCGGCGCGCCGACGGCAAGTTTCACGTCGAATCACGCTGGCACAATGTCCCGTCGGCCGCCTCCGCTGCGACCGCCTTGGTGACCGGTCCCATAGGCACCGGTGCGGTCCACGGGTCGCCGGGCATGGACCGGCCGGATCACCGCGGCGACGGAATCCGACAGACCGCACCGGCGCGGTGGACAACCGTCGATCGGTCCCATAGCGTCCAACGGATATGCGCAGGACCCTGCCGGCCGTCACGACGGCCCTGCTGCTCGCCCTCACCTCCTGCACCACACCCAGGTCCGGAGGCCCGCTGCTCACCGCGCCGCCGGTGCCCCCGGCCACGCCGACCGCCTCCCGGCAGGACGCGGCCCAGGCCGCGCAGACCCTGGCCAGCCTGCGCCGGGTGGACGACCTGCCGCTGTACGAGATGACCTACGTCGGGGCGTACGACCCGACGGTGGGCACCGACGCCACCCCGCCCAGCCCGTTCGGCTGCTCGCTGTTCGTCGCCGCGGGCGACCCCGCCCGGCCGGTGTTCGCCCGCAACTTCGACTGGGACGCCAACCCGGCGCTGGTGCTGCGGACCGATCCGCCCCACGGGTACGCGGCCGTCTCGCTGGTCGACATCTCCTACCTCGGGGTCGGCGCGGACCCGGCCGGTGACCGGCGGCTGCTCAACGCGCCGCTGCTGCCCTTCGACGGGATGAACGAGCGGGGCCTCGCGGTGGGGCTGGCCGCCGACGACGCCGCGACGGCCCGCCCCGACCCGGGCAAGCCCACCGTCGGCTCGGTACGAATCCTGCGGCTGGTGCTGGACCGGGCCGCCACGGTCGACGAGGCGATCGCCGTGTTCACCCGGCACAACCTCGACTTCGACGGCGGGCCGCCACTGCACTACCTGCTGGCCGACGCGACCGGAGCCTCGGCGGTGATCGAGTTCGTCGATGGTGAGCTGCGGGTGGAGCGGGGCACGGGCGGCTGGCAGGCGCTGACCAACGTGCCGGTCGCCGGGGTGCCCGAGCAGCGTCGCCGCGAGGACCGCCGGTACGGGCAGATCGCCACCGCCCTGACCCGGGCCGGTGGGGTGGTGGACGCCGCCGCGGCGCACCGGGTGCTGGCGTCGGTCCGCCAGGGGCACACCCGCTGGTCCGTCACGTACGGCCTGCGCAGCGGCGAGGTCCGGCTGGTCACCGCGACCGGTGGCGGCGAGCGGCGCTACCAGCTGCCGATGAGCTGACTCCCCGGCGTACGCACCCCCTCGTGACGTGGCCGGGCCCGGCCCCCGGGATTCGGGGACCGGGCCCGGCGTCGTGCTCGGTGCCTACCGGTTCAGTGCTCGGTGCCTACCGGCTCAGGTAGCTGGGCTGGGTCTGCACGTTGAGCTCCTTGTACTTGACCAGCTTCGCCGTCCAGGTGCGCCAGTCGTTCAGCTCCAGGACGTCCAGGCCCTTCACCATGTCGTTGGAGTAGATGTGTCCGTTGTAGTAGTACGCGGACCAGGTGCCACCGCCGACGAACGTGTCGGCCGAGAGCGGCCCGCGCTCCCAGAAGGCGATCTCCTTCGGGTTGGCCGAGTCGGTGAAGTCCCAGACCGAGATGCCGCCCTGGTACCACGCCTGGACCATGATGTCCCGCCCGAGCACCGGGATCAGCGAGCCGTTGTGGGCCACGCAGTTCTCGGTGTCCGCGTTGTTGCGGGGAATCTTGTAGTAGCTGCGGAAGTGCATCGTCCGGGCGTCGCCGCGACCGGTGATGTCGTAGATGGCGTCCGCGCCCCGGTTCGGTCCGATGGCCTCGTTGCAGGTCGCCGCGCCGCCGCCACCCAGCTCGTCGGTGAAGATCACCTTGGTGCCGGCGTTGTTGAACGTGGCCGAGTGCCAGAACGCGAAGTTGACCGTGTCCCGCACGCGGTTGATGACCCGGGGGACCTCCCGGTTGCGGATGTCGAGCAGGATGCCGTCACCCATGCACGCGCCGGCGGCCAGGTCCCTGGCCGGGTAGACGGTGATGTCGTGGCAGCCGGTCGTCGCCGACCCGGTGCCGCTGCCCGGGAATCCGCCGTCCGGGAAGAGGTTTGGCGCGGCGATCACCGAGGCGTCGGTGGGCTTCTTCACCGGCACCTTGATGATGGAGATCGAGTCGTGCGGCGGCTGGCAGTCCGGGAATTCGGCCCGCGGGCTGTACGACGAGACGTACAGGTAGACCGTCTTGCTGCTCTTGCCCGGCACCAGGGTGTGAGTGTGCGAGCCGCAGGCGGTCTCCACGGACTTGACGTACCGCGGGTTGGCCTTGTTCTTGATGTCGAAGATCTTGATGCCCTCCCAGGACTCCTTCACGTCCGCCCCCTGCGCGGTGCTGTTGCAGGAGTCGTCGCTGCGGGACGAGTCGGTGGAGAGGAAGAGCAGGTCACCGTGGACGGAGATGTCATTCTGCGACCCCGGGCAGAGCACCCGGGACACGACCTTCGGCGCGCTGGGCCGCGAGATGTCGTAGATGACGAAGCCGTTGTAGTTGCCGGCGAACGCGTACTTGCCCTGGAAGGCGATGTCGCTGTTCGTCGCGTCCAGGGGAGCGACCTTGGGCAGGTTGGCGATCTGGCGCAGGTTGGGGCTGCTCACGATCTCATCGACGCCGGGGATGGTGTTCGTGGCGGCGGCCGCCGGTGCCGCTTGCGGCACGACCTGGGCGTTGCTTGCCGGGGCGACGAGGACGCTGGCGACGAGGAGACCGGTCGCGGCGAGGCCGACGATCCGGAGTTGTCGTAACCGTGGCATGTGGAGTCTGATCATCGGCGAGGCCCTTCGCAAGGGGGAGACGATGGTCGACACCTTACCGCCGGATGACGAGCATCGATGTGATCTGGGTCACATCACATCGTTCTCCTCAATGGATAACATCGCGATGACCTCGACCCCAGGGAGTGGCCCATGACCAGTCGGCGCGCACGGACACTGGCGGTCGTCACACTGGCGATCGTGCTGGCGCTGGTGGCCTTCGTCCTGGTCCGCGCGGGCGGAGACCCCGGGACAAGCGCCGCGCAGCCGGTCTCCGCGCCCGCCACCTCGACACCGGCGGCCAGCCCCGTTCCCACCGACCTGACCGTCATCGTGCCGGGCCGTCCGGGCGAGTCGGCGGCCACCCGCCCGGCCCACGAGGTCCGCGACGCGGGCCCGGCCCCGCACAACGCGTTGGACGCCATGTTCGTACGGATGATGATTCCGCACCACGCGCAGGCCCTGGAGATGGCGGAACTCGCCCCAGACCGGGCCGCCGACCCCGGCATCCGCGCCCTCGCCGACCGGATCCGGGCCAGCCAGGGGCCGGAGATGGGCATGATGCGCGGCTGGCTGCAGACCCGCGGTCTCTCGCCCGAGGCCCCGGGGCACGATCACGGCACCATGCGCGGCATGCAGTCACCGGAGGCGATGCGTCAGTTGGCCGCCGCCCGCGGCGCCGACTTCGACCGCCTCTTCGTCCGGATGATGACCGAACACCACCAGGGCGCCATCGAGATGGCCACCGACCTGCTCACGGTCGGTTCCGACCTGACGCTCAGCGAGTTCGCCAACTCGGTCGCCACCGAGCAGACCGTCGAGATCGACCGCATGCGCGAGGTCCTCGGTCGCTGAGCCGGCCCGCCCGGCCCCGTCCGCACCGCGCCCCGGAGCTGGGGCAGCCCGACCGGGACGGCGGAGGGGATCCGACACCCGGCACGTACGCTGGGTGACCGTGAGACGCACGATGTTCGGTCGCCCGCTGCGCGGCGTCGCCTTCGACGTGGCCGTCTCCGGCCTGGTGGTCCTCTTCGGCCTGGCCGGGGCGGCGAACCAGCCGGGCGGCTGGGCCGCCACCCTGGTCGGCGTGGGGATGGCGGTGGCCCTGCTGTTCCGCCGCTCGCACCCGGGCGCGGTGACCGTGGCCGTCGCGGTGCTCGCCCTGGTCCAGGTGATCGCCCAGTGGGGTCCGCTCGCCTTCGACGTCGCCGTCCTGATCGCCCTCTACAGCGTGGTGAAGTACGGCGAGCGGCTGCGCGACGGCGTGCTCGCGGGCGCCGTCGCCGCCGTGGGCGTGCTGCTCGCCGCCGCGCAGACCCGGGGCGTCATGAGCTGGTGGACGACCGCGCTGTGGTACGCGCTGGTCACCGGCGCCGTCTGGCTGGCCGCGCTGAACGTGCGGACCCGCCGCCTCTACGTGCTCAGTCTTGAGGAGCGGGCCAGCACCCTGGAACGCGGGCGGGAAGCCGAGTCCCGGGCGGCCGTCGCCGAGGAGCGCACCCGGATCGCCCGCGAGCTGCACGACGTGGTGGCGCACAGCATGGCGGTGATGATCGTCCAGGCGGACGGCGCGCGGTTCATGCTGGACCGCGACCCGGAGCAGGCGCGTACCGCCGTCAAGGTCGTCGCCGACACCGGCCGGCAGGCGCTGGAGGAGATGCGCCGGCTGGTCGGCGTCCTGCGGGACGCCGGCCCGACCGGCGCGGGTGGCCCGGACGGGCCCGTGGTGGCCGCCGACCCGGAACACCGCCGCCTGGCCCTGGCCGAGCTGCCCGACCTGCTGGCCCGGTTCCGCGACGCCGGGCTGCGCATCCGGCACACCGTCGACGGCGAGCCGCCGCCGCTCCCACCCGGGTTGGAGTTGACCATCTACCGCGTGGTGCAGGAGGCGCTGACCAACGCGCTCAAGCACGCCGGCGTCGGCGCCGGCGTGGAGCTGACCCTCGCGTACAGCGCCGACGCCGTCGTGGTCCGGGTGGTCGACGACGGTCGGGGCCGGCCGGTGGTCAGCCCGGCGCCGTCCGGCGGTCACGGCCTGCTCGGCATGCGCGAGCGGGTGACGGTGTACGACGGCACCCTCACCGCCGGCGCCCGGCTGGCCGGGGGCTGGCAGCTCGAGGTCCGGCTGCCGCTACCGTCGGAACCCGCAACGGAGGTGATCGCGGCATGACGGTCCGGGTGGTGATCGTGGACGACCAGGCGCTGGTGCGCGCCGGGTTCCGGATGGTGCTGGACTCCCAGCCCGACCTGGAGGTGGTGGGCGAGGCCATCGACGGCGCGGACGCGCTTCGGGTGCTCGCCCGCACCGAGGCCGACGTGGTGGTGATGGACGTCCGGATGCCGACCATGGACGGGGTGGAGGCGACCCGGCGACTCTGCGCGGACCGGCCCGCCGGCCCTCCCCGGGTGCTGGTGCTGACCACCTTCGACACCGAGGCGGACGCGTTCGCCGCGTTGCAGGCCGGGGCGAGCGGCTTCCTGCTCAAGAACGTCCCGCCGGAGGAACTGCTGGCCGCGATCCGGGTGGTCGCCGAGGGCGACTCGGTGGTCGCGCCGTCGATCACCCGGCGGCTGCTGGACCGGTTCGCCGGGCAGCTCGGCGCCGGCCCCACGGCCGACCCCCGGCTGGCGCAACTCACCGAGCGGGAGCGGGAGGTGCTGCTGCTGGTCGCGCAGGGGCTGTCCAACGCGGAGATCGCCGCCCAGGTGCACGTGGCCGAAGCGACGGTGAAGACCCACGTCGGGCGGATCCTGGCCAAGCTCCAGCTGCGCGACCGGGTCCAGGCGGTGGTGCTGGCGTACGAGAGCGGGCTGGTCACGCCCGGCGGATGACCCGGCGTACGACCTGGGTCGTACGCGACGGCGGGCGCACCGCGACCCGGGACGCACACAGGTCGAGCGCGCAGGTGGAGATCGACTGACTCGCGCCGGCCATAGCGTCGGAGGGGTCCGATCCGCACCCTGACCGGGGAGCCCCCATGTCCCTCGCACCTCCCACCCACGCCGGCAACGGCGTCGCGGTCACCGCCCGTGGCCTGGAAAAACGCTACGGCAGTGGCCCCGCCGCGGTCGTCGCGCTCGACGGGGTCGACCTCGATGTCGCCGCCGGCCGGTTCACCGCCATCATGGGTCCGTCCGGCTCCGGCAAGTCGACGCTGATGCACTGCCTGGCGGGGCTGGACCGGCCGAGCGCCGGCACGGTCGGCATCGGTGCGGCCGACCTCGGCCGGCTCGACGACCGGCGGCTCACCCTGCTGCGCCGTGACCGGGTCGGCTTCGTCTTCCAGAAGTTCAACCTGCTGCCGGCGCTGACCGCCGAGGAGAACATCGTGCTGCCGCTGGCCATCGCCGGCCGGCGGCCCGACCCGGCCTGGCTGCGCCAGGTGGTGGCGGCGGTGGGGCTGGCCGACCGTCTGCGGCACCGACCCGCGGAACTCTCCGGTGGCCAGCAGCAGCGGGTCGCGGTGGCTCGGGCCCTGATCACCAAGCCGTGGGTGATCTTCGCCGACGAGCCGACCGGGAACCTGGACTCCCGCTCCGGGGCGGAGGTACTGCGGCTGCTGCGGGAGGCCGTCGACACCCTGGGCCAGACCGTGATCATGGTGACCCACGACCCGGTGGCCGCCGGGCACGCCGACCGGGCGGTCTTCCTGGCCGACGGGCGGCTGGTCGGCGACCTCGCCACGCCCACCGCCGAGCAGGTGCTGGACACCCTCGCCGGTCTCGACCCGGCCCGTCCCCACGCCGGCACGGGGGCGGTGCCGCGATGATCCGCCTGACCCTGCGTTCACTGCGCGCCGAGGCCCTGCGGATGCTGCTCTCCGCGCTGGCCGTCGTGCTCGGTGTCGCGTTCATCGCCGGCACCCTGATCCTCGTCGACGGGATGCGTGCCGGCGCGTACGACCGGGCCGGCACCTTCGACCGGCACACCGACCTGGGCGTCTACCCGGCCGGCGACCGGCCGCTGCCCGCCGGCCTGGTCGACCGGGTCCGGACGGTGGACGGGGTGGCCGCCGCCGCCGGCGAACTGATCGGCACCGGCGGGGTCGTCGGCACCGACGGCCGGCCGGTACTCGGCTACGCCGTGCTCGCCGCCATCCCCACCGAGGACGCCCTGCGCTCGTACGACGTGGTCGCCGGCCGGCTGCCCGACCGCGCCGGGGAGGTGGTGCTCGACGCGCCGACGGTCGCCGAGGAGCGCTTCACCCTCGGCGCCCCGGTCCGGATCGGCGGCACCGGGGGCGCGGCCCGCCCGTACACCCTCGTCGGCACCGTCGACGTGGCCGACACCGCACGCGACATCGGTGGGCCGTTCATCGGCCTGGTCGGCCCGGACGCGCTCGCGGTCACCGGCGAGCGTGGGTACGGCCGGATCATGGTGGCGGCCCGGCCGGGAACCTCCGCCACGGCGGTGGCCGACCGGGTGCGCGCCATCGTGGGCGCGGACACCAGCGTGAAGAGCAGAACGCAGATCCTCGACGAGGCCGTCGACGACGCGGTCCGCGACCTGGACCAGTTCACCATGTTGCTGATGATCTTCGTGGGCGTCGCCGTGGTGGTGGCCGGCTTCGTGATCGCCAACACCTTCGCGATCGTGCTGGCGCAACGCACCCGGCGGACCGCGCTGCTCCGGCTGGTCGGCGCCACCCGGGGGCAGGTCTTCCGGTCCACCCTGCTGGAGTCGGCGGTGGTCGGGATGGTGGCCTCCGCGCTCGGGGTGCTGCTCGGGTTGGCCCTCGCTGGCGGGATGCGACTGCTGATGTCCCGGCTGGACGTGCCCGTCTCCGGCGGCTTCACCGTGGCCGGTTCGACCGTGCTGACCAGCCTGCTGCTCGGCACCGTGCTCACCGTCGGCGCCGCGATGCTGCCGGCCTGGCGCGGCACCCGGGTCGCCCCGGTGGCGGCGCTCACCGACGCCGCGGTGCAGCCCAGCCGGGGCGCCGGTCGGCTCCGGCTGACCCTCGGCGCGGTGGTGCTGGCCACCGGGGTCGCCGCACTCGCCGGCGCCGCCAGCGCCGGTCAGCTGCTGCTGGTGGCCGTCGGCGGCGTACTGGCCTTCTTCGGGATCGTGCTGTTCGGGCCGGTGCTCGTCCCGGCGCTGGTCCGAACCTTCGGCTGGCCGGCCCGCCGCCTGGCCGGGGCGACCGCCGGGCTGGCGGTGGCCAACGCGGTCCGCAACCCGCGCAGGGTCGCCGCGACCGCCACCGCCCTGGTGATCGGGATCGGACTGGTGTCGGCGTTCGTGGTCGGTGCGCGCAGCACCAAGGACGGCATCGAGCGCAGCGTCGACGCGCAGATCGGAACTGACTTCGTGGTCAGTGGCATCGGCCAGGAACTGCCCGCTCCGCTCGCCGGTGAGCTGGCGGCCCGCCCCGAGCTGGGCGTCGTGCACGAGCAGCTCAGCACGGTCACCGCCGGCGTCGAGTTCCGCGCCGCCCACCCGGCCCTGGTCGGCCGGACGTTGACCGGTGTGCTCGCCGGTGACGTCGGTCGGCTCGGACCGGGGCAGGTGCTGGTGCGTCGCGAGCTGGCGCAGGCGCGCGGCTGGCGGGTCGGCTCCCCGGTCACCGTCCGGGGACGACCGTTCCGGGTGGCCGCGGTGGTCACCGACGACGCGCCCGCCAGCGGCGTGCCCGCCGGTCACGTCATCGACATGGCCGACGCGGACTTCGCCGTGCTCTTTCCCGACAAGCGGGGTTTCCTCGCCGAGATCGATCCCGCCGCCGGGGTGGACCTCGAGCAGGCCCGGGACGCGATCGAGGCGGTGCTGGGCCGCTACCCGACGGTGAACCTGTTGGACCAGGGCGCGTACAAGAAGATGCTCACCGGCACAGTGGACATGGTGCTGGCCTTCGTCACCGCGATGCTCGGCCTGGCCGTGGTGATCGCCCTGGTCGGTGTGGCGAACACGCTGAGTCTGTCGGTGGTGGAGCGCACCCGGGAGAACGCCGTGCTGCGGGCGGTCGGGCTCACCCGGGGGCGCATGCGGGCCATGCTCGCCCTGGAGGCGGTGCTGACGGCGCTGGTCGGCGCGGTGCTCGGGGTCGGGCTGGGCACCGGGGTCAGCGCCGCCGCGATGGCCCTGCTGGCCCGCCTCGGCGGGGAGTTCCACGTGGTGCTGCCGCTCGGTCAGCTCGGGCTGATCCTCGGCGTCGCGGTGCTGGCCGCCCTGCTCGCCTCGGTGTTGCCGGCTCGCCGGGCGTTGTCCCGGCCGGTCGTCGAGGCGCTCGGCGACCAGTGACCGGCGGCGACGCGGACGGACATCCGCCGGCCGGCCCCGCCGTCTTCCCCGGCGGCGGGACCGGCCAGCGGTGCCGGGTCTACAGGCGCTCGACCACCGGGCCGGCGCACCGGTTGCGGGTGTCGAAGACGTAGCGGGCGTGCTGGACCACCAGGTCGTAGTCGAAGCAATCGTGGTCGGTGACCACCACCACCCCGTCGGCCGCCCGCACCTCACGCTCGGTCAGCCCGACCACGGTCACCCCGGCCGGGATGTGGTGCGCCTCGGCGTACGGCTCGACCGCGTGGACCTCCGCGCCGAGGGCCTGCAACCGCCGGGCCACGTCGACCGCGGGGGAGTCCCGCGTGTCGCCGGTGTTCTTCTTGTACGCCAGCCCGAGCAGCAGCAGCCGGGCGCCGCTGACCGCGCGGCCACTCCGGTTCAGCCCCGCCATGATCCGCTGCGCGACGTGCTCGGGCATCTCGTGGTTGACGTCGTTGGCCAGCTCGATGAACCGGAACTGTCGACCGAGGCGACGCTTGACCTGCCAGGACAGGTAGCACGGGTCGATCGGCAGGCAGTGCCCGCCGACGCCGGGGCCGGGCCGGAACGGCAGGAAGCCGAACGGCTTGGTCTCTGCCGCGTCGATGGCCTGCCAGACGTCGATGTCCAGGTGGTGCGAGAGCATCGTCAGCTCGTTGATCAGCGCGATGTTGACCTGGCGGAAGGTGTTCTCGATCAGCTTGGTCAGCTCGGCGACCCGGGTGGAGTCCACCGGCACGGTGTGCTCCACGAGGCGCCGGTAGAAGCCGTCCACCCGGTCCAGCGACGCCTGGTCCACGCCGGAGACCACCTTCGGGGTGTTCTCCAGTCGCCAGGTCGGGTTGCCCGGGTCGATCCGCTCGGGGCTGTAGCCGAGGTGGAAGTCGCCGGGGCTGTGCAGGCCGCTGGCCGAGTCCAGCAGGGGTCGCAGCAGCTCCTCGGTGGTGCCCGGATAGGTGGTGGACTCCAGGATCACGGTGCTGCCCGGCCGCACGTACGGGCCGATTGCGATGCCGGCCTGCTCGACGAAGCTCAGGTCGGGGGTGCCGTCCCGCAGCGGGGTGGGCACGGTGATGACGCAGATGTCGAAGCCCTCGGCGTCGGTGTACTCGGTGCTCGGGTGGTAGCGGCCGCTGCCCAGCGCCCGGCCCAGCCGGTCGGCGTCGACGTCGAGCCCGACCACGTCCAGCCCCGCCTCGACGGCTCACATGGCCAACGGCAGTCCCACGTACCCCTGGCCGATCACAACCAACTTCTCAGCGCTCACCCCGGCTCCCGCGGCAGATGGTGGAAATGACCTGCTGAGAGCCTAGAGGAGTCTTCGGCGACGTAAGTCCGTTTTGGGGATATCGGTGCTGGTGAGGTTCGCCGAGCCCTCCGCGCCGGCCGGCTCAGCCGGTCGGATCCTCCGGGTTGGCCGGCGGCGGGCTCGTGGTGGTGGACGGCTCGGCCGAGGGTGACGGTGGATCGCTGGTCGGGGTGGTCGCCGGATCGGTCGGTGACGCGGTGGTGGCGCTCGGGGTCGGCGCCGGTGGGCTGGCCGACCCGCTGGGCTGGGCGTTCGGCGTCGCGGTCACGGAGGCCGACGGCCTGTTGGCGGGGACGTTCGGCCTGTTCGGCCGGACCGGACCCACGGTGACCTCGTCGTTCGCCACCGGCAGATCGACCTGCTCGGTCGGCACCACCGCAGGCGCGGTCGTCGGCACGGTGATCGCCGGGTCTTCGCCGGCGTTTCGCGCCGCGCCCAGGGCGGCGCCCAGGCCGACAAGCGCGACCAGAGCGGCCGCGGCCGCGCCGACCAGCGGACCACGGCGGTGCCGACGACCGGCCACCGCCGCGCCGAGCGGCACGTCGGTGCGGGTGCCCGGTCCGGCGACGCGCAGCGGGGTAGCCGCCGTCACCATCGCGGTGGGTGGCTCGCCGCCGGTCACCGCCAACCGGGCCGCCTCGGCCATCGCCGCGCCGCTGCTGAACCGATCGAGCGGATCCTTGGCCAGTGCCTGGGACACCAGCGCGCGGACCGACTCTGGAATGTCGTGCGGCAGCTCCGGCGGCTCGTCGTCCAGGTGCCGGACGGCGACCTGGAGCGGGTTGTCGCCGGTGAACGGCGGCCCGCCGGTGAGGCAGCAGTAAGCGACCGCGCCCAGGGCGTAGATGTCGGTGGCGCCGCTGACCGGCCGGCCGGCGGCCTGCTCGGGTGCCATGTAGAGAGCCGTGCCTGGCACCGCGTTGGTGCTGGTGATGCTGGTGACGTTGGTGGAACGGGCCACGCCGAAGTCGACCAGGACGACCGTGCCGTCGTCGTGCACCAGCAGGTTGCTGGGCTTGACGTCGCGGTGCACGATGCCGCCGCGGTGTGCCGCGTTCAGCGCCTGGGCCGCCTGGGCCACGATCGACATGGTCTCGGCCACGTCGAGCCGGCCAGCCGCCTCGATCCGCCTGGACAACGGCTCGCCGTCGACGAACTCCATGACCAGGTAGTCGGCTCGGCCGCCGTCGGGCAGGTCGTCCTCGCCGCAGTCGTAGACCTGCACGATGCCCGGGTGCCGCAGCGCCGCCATGATCCGCGCCTCGGCCCGGAACCGGGCGATGAAATCGGGGTCGGAGACCAGCGCTGGCAGCAGGACCTTGACCGCGACCTGCCGACCGAGGACCAGGTCAGAGGCGCGCCAAACGTCGCCCATGCCGCCAGTGGCGACACGTTCGTCCAGGCGGTAGCGACCGCTGAGCACGACCTCCGATGACAACACGGCATTACCGTACCCAGAGAGGCGCGGAACGTCGCGCCGCGGCTGGTCGGCCGGGTGGCCGTACTCACCGGTCCATCCGGTCTGACCTGTGTGGACCCGGCCCGGTCTGTGACGCTTCGACGACACCCTGTGACGAAATCCGACACACGGCGGCGTACGCTTGCCCGGCGGCGGCGCGGAGACGCCTCCTGGCGTGCGGAGCGTCCGTTGGTCGCCGGGCGTTACGACGACGCGCCGTGCGACGGGACTAGATAATTGTCACTCTTCCGTGACGTGGTGCTGACTTGTCGCCCCCTTCGGTTCCCTCCTAGCGTTAGCCCGGCTCGGGCCGGCCGGGGGGGCAGTGCGTCGAGAAGAGACCGCCGTGGCGCTGGTCCAGACCTCCCGCCCCCGACCAACGAGGGCGCGGGCGCGATCACGTTCGGCGGAGGGGCGGTGCGGTGCGGGAGCTGGTCTGGCCGACGGTCCACGCCGCCCGGAATGCTCCGGTGCGGTGGATCAGGCCGGGGCGTCCCGGACGATCCGTGGCCCGCGGATGACCGGCGAGCTGTCGGAGGCGGTCACCGCAGCGCAGGACGGGGACGAGGACGCCTTCCGCTTTCTCTACCGCAGCCTCCAACCCGGCCTGCTGCGCTATCTGACCGCCCTGGTGGGCGCGGACGCCGAGGACGTCGCCTCGGAGACCTGGCTGCAGATATCCCGCGACCTGCCCAGCTTCACCGGCGGCGAGTTCCGCGCCTGGACCGTCACCATCGCCCGCAACCGGGCGATGGACCACCTGCGCCGCCTGCGGCGCCGACCGTCGCTGCCCGTTCCGGTGCAGGCGCTCGCCGACCTGGCCAGCGACGCGGACACCGCCGAGCGGGCGGGCGAGACGATCGGCACCGAGGCTGCGCTGGCCCTGATCGCCACCCTGCCGCCCCGCGAGGCCGAGGCGGTCCTGTTGCGGGCCGTGATCGGCTTGGACGCCGAGTCCGCCGGCCGTGTGCTGGGCCGCCGGGCCGGCGCCGTCCGGACCGCCGCCCACCGAGGCCTACGGCGGCTCGCCGCCCTGATGGAACGGCAGGAGCCGGCCACACCGCCGGACGCCGCCGGCATCACGCCGTCCCTGGCCGCCGACGGCATTGCGCCGTCCGTGGGCACCGAGGGCGTCGCGCCGTCCGTGGGCACCGAGGGCGTCGCGCCGTCCGTGGGCACCGAGGGCGTCGCGCCGTCCGTGGACACCGAGGGCGTGCCACCGCCCCGTCCGCGCACCGGCCGGTCCCCGCGGACGTCGCACGCTGAACCGGCGGACGGCTGACGTGAGGGGATTCCGGATGAACCCGAACCGGCCGAACCGGCGGGCCGAGCTCGCCGAGACCGAACGGCTGCTCGACGCGACCCGCGCCGGCGCTCCGGCCACCCCCGAAGCCGCGCCGGACGGGGACCATGCCTCCAGCCCCGCCGCCCCGGACGCCGCGGCGGCCCAGATCCGCGCGTCCACCCCCGCCAATCCCGACGTGCACGCGGCGGACCCGCTGGCTCGGCTGCTCGCCGCGGCCGCCGCCCCGCCCCGCCCCCGCGAGCTGGCCGGTGAGGATGCCGCACTGGCCGCGTTCCGGGCCGCTCGGGCCAACCCGGCCCCGACCGTCCGCCGGCCGCACCGCCGCCGGCTGACCACCAGCGCGGTGGCCTGGATGGGCGCGCTGGCCGCCACCGCCACCGCCGGCGCCGCGTTCGCGGCGGTCACCCTGGACCGGGCGCCGGACCCGGTGCCGTGGCCACCCAGCAGCAGCCCGTCACCGACCTCCGGCGACGTCGACACGACCCCGTCCGTCGAGCGGACCGCCGCGCCCAGCCGGTCGACGTCTCCCACGCCGTCCGCCACCAGCGCGCCGTCCGCCATCGGCACACCCTCCGCAGGGGCGGCGCCCGCCGGGCAGTTGCGCGGACTGTGCCAGGCCTGGCAGGCCAAGGAGCCCGAGCAGCGGGACAAGGCGCTGCGGACGCCGGCCTTCCAGATGCTGGTGGCCGCCGCCGGCGGCGCCGGCGAGGTCGAGGCGTACTGCCAGCGGCTGGTGCCCGAAGCGAAGCCGTCCACATCGGCGAAGGTCAAGCCGTCACACCCGGCGACCGGCCGGCCAGCCCCGGAGTGAGCGAGCGACGGCCGGGGCCGCTCGTTCCGCCCTGCACCGGGAAATTCGTCTGTTAGACAGAGGTTGGTGGCGCCGTGGACGGCCCCCGACGGTGTCGGTGGCTGGGTTTACGGTGGCACGATGTCCCGGCGCCGACGCAGGGAGAGGAGCCCGACCGGTGGTGACGTCGCCCGAGCTGGACCGCAGCGCGATCCTGCGCGAGTCCGGTGCCGCAGGCCGGCACCTCGCCCGGATCTGCTTCAAGACCGGCCCACCCACCCACACCGGCGTCGAACTGGAATGGACCGTGCACGACGCCGCCGACCCCGCCCGTCCCGTCGATCCGGTGCGGCTGCGGGCGGCGCTGGGGCCGCACAGCCCCGTCACACTGGACGCCACCAGCCCCGCCGAGCCGCTGCGGCACGGCGGCACGGTGACCGTTGAGCCGGGCGGTCAGCTGGAGATCTCCACCCCGCCGCGCTCCTCGATCGCCGCGTTGATCCAGGCCACTGAGGCCGACATCGCCCAGGTCACCGACCTGCTGGCCGCCGCCGGGCTGATCCTCGGCCGCAGCGGCATCGACCCGCACCGCCGGCCCCGCCCGGTGCTCGAAACTCCCCGCTACCGCGCCATGCGTGGCGCCTTCGACCGGCGCGGTCCGGCCGGCCGGACAATGATGTACAGCACCGCCGGCCTGCAGGTCTGCCTCGACGCCGGCGAACCGGACCAGGTCGCCGCGCGGTGGTCCGCAGCCCACGCGGTCGGCCCGCCGCTGCTCGCGGCGTTCGCCTCCGCCAGTCGGCACGCCGGGCGGCGCACCGGCTGGGCCTCCGCCCGGATGGCCGCGTGGCTGGCCATCGACCCGGCCCGCACCCGCCCGGTCTGGGCGCCGGGCCGCGCCGGCGAGGACCCGACCGCCACCTGGATCCGGTACGTGCTCGCCGCGCCGTTGCTCTGCCTGCGCCGGCACGGCCCGGACTGGACCCCGCCACCCGGTGTGACCTTCGCCGACTGGCTCGACGGCGCGCTGCCCCACCCACCCACCACCGACGACCTCGACTACCACGTCAGCACCCTCTTTCCGCCGGTGCGTCCACGCGGCTACCTGGAGCTGCGTTACCTGGACGCCCAGCCCGGCCGGGACTGGCGGCTCCCGACGGCGGTGCTGACCGCCCTGTTCGCCGACCCGGGCACCGTGCGCGCGGCGTACGCGATCGGCACGCCGGTGGCGCACCGTTGGTCGGCCGCCGCCCGGCACGGCCTGGCCGACCCCGCCCTGGCCGCCGCGTCGGCGGCGCTTCTCGACCTGGCCCTGACCACGCTGCCCCGGCTCGACCTGCCGGCCGGCGCCCACGACGAGATCCAGCGTGACGTACGGCGGCGGCTGTCCGCCGCAGAAAGGGGAGACCGGTGAGCGCGAGGAGTGAGCCGGGGTTGCGCGCCCCTCAGTCGGGAACGAACGGCGACGCGGTGAGCGCGAGGAGTGAGCCGGGGTTGCGAGCCCCGCAGTCGGGAGCGAGCGGCGACGGGGAGCAGTTGCGCGTCCGGATCGCGGCGGAGCTGGCGCGGGCCCGGACCCGGACCACGCTGCTGACCGAGGTGGTCGACGACGCCGACCTGATGCGCCAGCACTCGCCGCTGATGTCGCCGCTGGTGTGGGACCTGGCACACGTCGGCAACCAGGAGGAGCTCTGGCTGGTCCGCGACGTCGGGGGCCACGAGCCGGTCCGGTGCGACATCGACGAGCTGTACGACGCGTTCAAGCAGCCCCGCCGGGACCGTCCGGCGCTGCCCCTGCTGCCACCCGCCGAGGCGCGCGCCTACCTGGGCACGGTCCGGGACAAGGTGCACGACCTGCTCGACGCGGTCACCTTCACGGAGCGGCCGCTGGTCGCCGACGGGTTCGCCTTCGGCATGATCGTCCAGCACGAGCAGCAGCACGACGAGACGATGCTCGCCACCCACCAGCTGCGCTCGGGGCCGGCGGTGCTGCACGCCCCGCCGCCGCCGGAGCCGCCCGCCGGGGTCGCTGGGGAGGTGTTGGTCCCGGCCGGCCCGTTCACCATGGGCACCGACACCGACCCGTGGGCCCTGGACAACGAGCGCCCCGCGCACCGCGTCGACCTGCCCGCGTACGTCATCGACGCCGCCCCCGTCACCAACGGCCAGTACGAGGCCTTCATCGCCGACGGTGGCTACACCGATCCGCGCTGGTGGAGCCCGGCGGGTTGGGCCCACCGGCTCCGGGAGGAGCTCAGCGCGCCGATGCACTGGCGCCGCGACGGCGACAACTGGTCCTACCAGCGCTTCGGCCGGTGGGACCGGGTCCGCGCCGACGAGCCGGTGGTGCACGTGTGCTGGTACGAGGCCCAGGCGTACGCGGCGTGGGCCGGCAGGCGGCTGCCGACCGAGGCGGAGTGGGAGAAGGCGGCCCGTTGGGACCCGGCGACCGGGCGGTCCCGCCGCTACCCGTGGGGCGACGGCGACCCGACCGACGCCCACGCGAACCTCGGCCAACGTCACCTGCGGCCGGCGCCGGTGGGCGCGTACCCGGCTGGCGTCTCACCGTTGGGTGTGCACCAGCTCATCGGTGACGTCTGGGAGTGGACCTCGACCGAATTCCGGGGGCATCCCGGCTTCACCGCGTTCCCGTACCGCGAATACTCGGAGGCCTTCTTCGGCGACGACTACCGGGTGCTGCGCGGCGGCTCGTTCGGCACCGACCGGTCCGCCTGCCGGGGCACCTTCCGCAACTGGGACTATCCGATCCGGCGGCAGATCTTCAGCGGCTTCCGCTGCGCCCGCGACGCGCATCCGGACGAGTCGCACCGGTGATTCACCGCGCGATCGGCACGCCGGCCGGCCGGGGGCGCTGATGTGTCGCCACCTGGCCTACCTGGGGCCACCGGTCACCCTGGCCGAGTTGCTGTTCGATCCTCCGTACTCGTTGGTGCGGCAGTCGTGGGCGCCCCGCGACATGCGCGGCGGCGGCACGATCAACGCCGACGGGTTCGGCGTCGGCTGGTACCCGGGTGACGGCGACCCGGTGCGCTACCGGCGTGCCCAGCCGATCTGGAGCGACCCGACCATCGCCCAGCTCGCGGCGGTGACCCGCGCCGGTGCGGTGCTCGCCGCGGTCCGCTCGGCCACCGTCGGTATGGCGGTGCTCGACGGCGCCGCCGCGCCGTTCGCCGAGGGGCGGTGGCTGTTCAGCCACAACGGGGTGGTGCGCGGCTGGCCCGACGCCGTGGTGCCGCTCGCCGCCGGCCTGCCGGTGCGCGACCTGCTCACGCTGGACGCCGCCACCGACTCGGCGCTGCTTTGGGCGCTGGTCCGGCAGCGGCTGCGCGCCGGCGCCGATCCGGTGGAGGCGGTCGGTCGGACGGTGGCCGACGTCGCCGCGGCGGCGCCGGGGTCACGGCTCAACCTGCTGCTCACCGACGGGCGCCGGGCGGTGGCCAGCGTGGCCGGGCACGCGCTGTCGGTACGCGCGGGGGCCGGCTCGGTGCTGCTCGTCTCCGAGCCGCACGACGACGACCCCGGCTGGCGGCCGGTGCCGGAGGGGCACCTGGTGACCGCCACTGCGAGCGAGGTGCGGGTGAGCCCACTGCCGACCCGGTGAGCCGCACCGGCGGGGCACGCAACGGTTGACCGATCCGAGAGAGGCGATGTGATGACGGCGGAACCGCTGGAGATCTACCTCGAACAGCAGGACCTGGAGCGGGGGCTGCGCCAGGACGTCCGCGCCGGGCTGAGCGCCGAGCAGAAGTGGCTGCCGCCGAAGTGGTTCTACGACGCCCGGGGCAGCGAGCTGTTCGAGGAGATCACCCGCTTGCCCGAGTACTACCCGACCCGGGCCGAGCGGGCGGTGCTGGCCGAGCGGGCTCCCGACATCGCGGCGCTGACCGGGGCCAAGACACTGATCGAGCTGGGCTCCGGCTCGTCCGAGAAGACCCGGCTGCTGCTGGACGCCTTCACCCGCCAGGGCGGTCTGGGCACGTTCGTCCCGCTCGACGTGTCGGTCAGCGCGCTGCGCGGGTCCACCGCCGAGATCGCCGCCGACTATCCGGGGCTGCGGGTCCGCGGCATCGTCGGGGACTTCACCCGGCAGTTGGACCGGATGCCCACCGGCGGCCGGCGGTTGGTGGTGTTCCTCGGCGGCACCATCGGCAACCTCCTGCCGGCCGAGCGGGCGGAGTTCCTGGCCGCGATGCGCGCCGCGCTGGAGGTCGGCGACTGGCTGCTGCTCGGCACCGACCTGGTGAAGGACCCGTCGGTGATCGTGCAAGCGTACGACGACGCGGCCGGGGTGACGGCCGAGTTCAACCGGAACGTGCTGCACGTGATCAACCGGGAACTGGGCGCCGACTTCGATCCGGAGGCGTTCGAGCACGTCGCCCGCTGGGATCCGGACCATGAGTGGATCGAGATGCGGCTGCGGGCGACCCGGCCGATGCGGGTCCGGGTGCTGGACCTGACCGTGGAGTTCGCCGCGGGGGAGGAGCTGCGCACGGAGGTCTCGGCGAAGTTCCACCCGGCGGGGGTCGCCGCCGAGCTGGCCGCGGCGGGTTTTGTCGCGGCGGAGTTCTGGACCGACCCGGATGGGCTTTTCGGGGTGACCCTGGCCCGGGCGCGGTGAGCTGGTTCACCCGCCCCCGCCGGTCCGAATGGTGATCGGCTAGGCTGGTCGCGCGAAGGGGAGTAGCCCCCAATGTCGTGGTCGACATACTGGTGCGTTCCGCATCCGGCCACGCGGCCCCGGTCTCCGGGGCGGGCGAGACCTTCGACTCAGGCTTTTGGAGCCGGGTCGAGGGCGCCCCTGCACCTCCTCCCGGCGTGAACGGGAAGGGTGTCATGGAGGGATTCTTCGCCGCGCTGGTCATCAGCTTCGGCGTCATCTTCGTCGCCGAGCTGGGGGACAAGTCCCAGTTGATGGCGCTGACCTTCGCCACGCGGTTCCGGCCGGTTCCGGTGCTGATCGGCATCACCGTCGCCACGGCCGTGGTGCACCTGGCGTCGGTCGCCATCGGCTCGGGTCTCGGCTCCGTGCTGCCCACCGAGTGGATCACCCTGGTGGCGGGTGTGGCGTTCCTCGCCTTCGGCGCGTGGACCCTGCGCGGGGACAGCCTGACCGACGAGGAGAAGCGCAAGGCCGAGAAGACCAGCAAGTCCGCGATCGTCGCGGTGTCGGTGGCGTTCTTCCTGGCCGAACTGGGCGACAAGACGATGCTCGCCACGATCACGCTGGCCACCAAGTACGGCTGGTTCGGCACCTGGTTGGGCTCCACCATCGGCATGGTGGCCGCGGACGCGCTGGCCATCCTGGTCGGCCGCATGCTCGGCCGCCGCCTGCCGGAGAAGGCCATCAAGTACGGCGCCGCGGTGCTCTTCGCCATCTGCGGCCTTTGGCTGATCCTGGAGGCGGTGAGCCAGCTGACCTGAGCGCCGACTACCCGCCCATGCGGCGGGTAACGGCCCGGGGTGGATGCGGGGGAGCTACTGCGCCAGGGTGACGCGGTGCTGGTCGCCGTGGTGGAGGTCGCGGGCGCTCTGGTGATCTTCGTCGGCGCGGTCTGGGCGGCGGTGCGGTTCGTGGTCGAGGGACTGCGACACCGCACGGCCGCTGTCTTCACGCCGATCCGGCTCACCCTGGGCCGGTTTTTGACCCTCGGCCTGGAGTTCCAGCTGGCGGCCGACGTGTTGCGCACCGCGGTGTCGCCGTCGTTCACCCAGATCGGCCAGCTCGCTGCGATCGCCACGATCCGGACGGCGCTGAACTACTTCCTGGGCCGGGAGATCCGTCAGGAGCAGCGGCAGGTGACCGAGGGGGAGCGCTCCACGTGATGGGCGCGCTGGTCACCGCGGTGACCGCGCTGGCCCTGGTCGCCGGTGTGGTCACCCTGCTCAGCACCGGGGCCGTCCGGACCGCCGTCCGGGTGCTGTTGGACCTGCTGACCGCGGCCGGTCTGCTCCGGCTGGCCGGCGATCCGAGCTGGGCTTCCCTGGTCGGCTCGGCGGCGATCGTCGCGCTGCGCCAGTTGCTCGGGGTGGCGCTGGGCGCCTTCCCGCCGCGGTCGCGTCGACAATTCCGGCGGCCCTGCGCCGCGGACGGTCACCACCTACCGTTGGCGGTACGAGGCGAAACCGGCGCACGTGGAAGGACGACCACATGAGCAGGCACGACGAACCGAACGAGTACGGCTTCGCCGGCGATGCCACCGCTCCCGAGCCGCCGCCCGGCGGGAAGCCGGACGAACAGGACCTCGCCGAGGAGGTGGCGGTGCCCGGCGACGACCTGACCGAGCCGGCGGCCGAGGCGCTGTCGGAGGAGACCGAGGAGCGCCGGCCCGCCGAACGCGGCCGCTGACCGGACGGCGGCGGCGGGCCCCGGTCGACGGCGGCCGCCGGGAAAGCGCTGTGGTCGGCCGCCGGGCTGGGCGTCCCGGTCAGCGGTCGCCGTTGCGCTGATAGACGTCGGGCACGCCGTCGCCGTCGGCGTCCAGCCGCTCCCGCTCCGCCACCCGCCGGTACACGGCGTTGCGACGTACCAGCACGATGGCGGCCAACCCGGCGGAGATCAACGATCCGGTCAGCACGGCCGCCTTGACCCGGTCGTCGGCCGTGCTGCCGGCGCCGAACGCCAGGTCGCCGATGAGCAGCGACACGGTGAACCCGACGCCGGCCAGCATCGCGATCCCGAGCAGGTCGGACCAGGTGATGTCCTCGTCCAGTTCGGCGCGGGTGAACCGAGCCAGCAGGTAGGTCGCCCCGAAGATTCCGATGCTCTTGCCGAATACCAGGCCGGCGACGATGGCGATCACCACCGGGTCGGTCACCAGGGCGCCCAGGTCGGTGCCGCGCAGCGTCACGCCGGCGGCGAACAGGGCGAAGACCGGCACCGCGAAGCCGGCCGACACCGGTCGCCAGCGGTGTTCCAGGTGCGCGGCGAGCCCGCCGGCATCCCCGCTCGCACCGACCGCCGGCCGGTCGGCGGCCTGCGCGCCGCCCGCCCGGCTGCGGGTGGCCAGCACCGGCACGGTGAATCCGAGCAGGACACCGGCCACCGTGGCGTGCACCCCGGAGGCGTGCACCAGGGCCCAGGTGGCCACCGCGAGCGGGATCAGCGCCCACCACCAGGTGCGCCCGCGCCGCACCAGCAGGGCGAAGAGCGCGATCGGCGCCAGCGCGGCGAGCAGCGGTGCCGGATGGAAGTCGGCGGTGTAGAAGATCGCGATGATGGTGATCGCGAACAGGTCGTCGACCACCGCGAGGGTGAGCAGGAAGGCGCGGAGGCCCTGGGGCAGGTGTGAGCTGACCACGGCGAGCACGGCCAGCGCGAAGGCGATGTCGGTGGCGGTCGGGATCGCCCAGCCGCGCAGCCCCTCCCCGCCCGCGGTCAGGACGACCGCCAGGTAGATCAGCGCGGGCAGCAGCATTCCGCCGAGCGCGGCCACCACCGGCAGCGCGGCGCGGCGTGGGTCGCGCAGTTCACCGGCGACGAACTCCCGCTTGAGCTCCAGGCCCACCACGAAGAAGAAGATGGCCAGCAGGCCGTCCGCGGCCCAGGTGGCCAGGTCCAGGTCGAGGTGCCAGCGTGCGCCGCCGGGCCAGGGCGCCCAGTGGCTCAGCCGCGCGTACGAGTCGGCCCACGGGGAGTTCGCCCAGAGCAGCGCGAGCACGGCGCCGAGCAGCAGCAGCGCGCCGCCGACGGTCTCGGTGCGCAGCACGTCGGCCAGGTGCCGGGACTCGGGCCAGGACGATCGGGAGAACAGCCGCGTCGGCCGGGACCGGTCGGACGGTGGGGTGCGGTCGGTCATCGGCGGCGCTCACCTCGGGATGTCGGGACGGCAGGAATCCATTCGCCGACCAGGCTTCCCGGCACACCGCTGTCGACCCTATCCGGGCTCGTCCGTGCCGGCGACCACAGGGGCGATCCGGTGCCGGCCGATCGGCTGTCGACTTTTCCCCGATGTCACCGCTGCCGAATGGACGTTTCTCGGGTTGGGCATGCGGGCGCACTTGTCACCGCTGAAAACGCATAACCCCGGACATAAGGCGTATGAGCGGCTTTAATGGTTTCACGAGTTTACAAACGACCTTGGGGGTTTTCGTGAAGTTCTTTGGCGTAACCGGACCGGCACGGAGGCGCGCCTGATGGACCTGCTCCGCCAACTGCGCCACGTGCGTCGGCACTGGTGGGTCGTGCTGGTCACCGTCATGGTGGCCTTGGGCGTCTCGGCGTTCGTGACCGTACGGGCCCAACCCCGGTACGTCGCCTCGGTGACGTTCTTCGTCACCACCCCCAACCAGGGCGTCGCCGAGGCCTATCAGGGTGGGCTCTTCCTTCAGCAGCGCGTCAAGTCGTACGCCGACCTGCTCAGCAGCGACCGACTCGCGCAGAGCGTGGTGGCCGAGAACCCGGTCGGGCTCACCGCGGACGAGGTGCAGCGCCGGGTGAGCACCTCCACCGAGGCCGGCACCGTCCTGCTGCGCGCGTCGATCACCGACACCGACCAGAGTCGGGCACTGCGGGTGACAGAGACCCTCGCCGCGAAGTTCGTCGAGCTCGTGCAGCGGGTCGAGACGCCACCCGAGGGCAAGGCGCCGATCAAGATCGAGGTGGTCAACGGTCCCCGGGTCAGCGCCAGCCCCGTCTCGCCGCAGCCGGTACGGAACATGACTCTCGGCGGGCTGGCCGGTCTGCTGCTCGGCGTCGGCCTGGCGATCCTGCGCGGCGTGGCCGACGTGCGGCTGCGCGACGCCGCCGGTCTGCAACGTGCCACCGGCAGCCCGCTGCTCGGTAAGATCCCGTTCGAGAGCGGCGCCCGCTCCGCACCGCTGATCGTCGGCGACGCCGCGACCTCGGCGCGGGCCGAGGCGGTCCGCAAGCTGCGTACCAACCTGCGCTTCGTGGACGTGCACGAGCCGGCCCGGGTCATCGCCGTGACCAGCGCTCTGCAGGGCGAGGGCAAGACCACGCTCTCCTGCAACCTGGCCATCGCGTTGGCCGAGGCGGGCTGGCGGGTGCTGCTGGTCGACGCGGACCTGCGCCGCCCCAAGGTAGATGAGTACCTGGGCCTGGACGCCGGGGTCGGCCTCACCGACGTACTGGTCGGTGACGTCCAGGTCGGCGACGTGGTGCAGCGCTGGGGCGACAAGTCCCTGCTCGTGCTGCCCAGCGGTTCCGCCCCGCCGAACCCGAGTGAGCTGCTCGGCTCCAAGGCGATGGCGGACCTGCTGCTGGCACTGCGCGAGTCGGCGGACATCGTGATCATCGACACCGCGCCGCTGCTCGCGGTGACCGACGGCGTGGTGGTGGCCGTGCAGGCCGACGGCGCGCTGCTGGTGACCCAGCAGGGTCGGACCTCCCGGACCCAGGTGGCCGCGGCGGCCCGCTCCCTGCACTCGGTCTCGGTCCGGCTGCTCGGCTGCGTGCTGAACATGGCCAAGGTGACCAAGGCCGAGGCGTACCAGTACGAGGCCTACCGGGTGGTCGCCTCCACGGCCACGCCGTCGGTCCCGACCGACCGGGCGACGTCCGCCCGGCACAGCGAGAGCACCGGGGTCAACGGCGTCAGCGACCGCACCCAGGAACTCACCCGGCTGCCCCGATGAGCGCGGCGAGGGGTCGTAGCGATCGTTCGATCTCCTCGGCGCAGCGTCGGAAGTCGGCGGCGGTGCCGCCGATCGGGTCCCGTAGGTCGTCCGCGTCGGGGGCGGCGGGTTGCAGCCGCCCCCTGGCGTGGGCGGCGGCGGCGATCGCGGCCCGCAGCGAGTCGTCGGCCGACTCGGCCTGCGGCTCGGCCGCCGCGGCCAACCGGCCGAACTGGCGCAGGGTGAACGTCCGGTGCAGCGCGGTCGGCGCCAGCGCGGTGCAGACCGACCGCTGGCGCCGGGTCGCGGTCAGCACCAGCGTCGCGTCCGCCAGATGCTCGGCGCGCAGCGCCCGGCTGCGGAACGGCGCCGGGTCCGCGCCGGCCTCGGCGGCGATCTCCATGGCGTACGGGTGCATGGCGAGTCCGTCCATCGCGTCGGTGCCGGCGCTGGCCACGGTGACCGGCCGGTCGGCGAGCAGTCGGCGGGCCAGGTACTCGGCCATCGGCGACCGGCACAGGTTGGCGTGGCAGACGAACAGCACGCGGTCGACCATTGGTGCCCCTTTCATCGGTACGGACGCGGGCGGACGCACCGCTGGCGCGGTGTGTCGACGCCGGTGGCCGCGCGGGGAGGGGTTGTCGGCATCGTACGCGGACCGGGCCCCCGCCGGTCGCGGTGCCGCGCCGGCCGAGGCGGATCCATCGTGGACGGCGGTGGCCCGATGAAGATCGGCATCCTGTCGTACCACTTTCCGCCCGAGCCGGCGTTCATCCCCGGCAGCCTCGCCGAGGAATTGGCCGCACGGGGGCACGAGGTTCGGGTGCTCACCGGGTTCCCGGACTACCCGGGTGGGCACGTCTACCCGGGCTGGCGCCAGCACTGGCACCACGAGACGCACAGCGAGCGGCTGTCCGTGCGTCGAGTGCCCCGGTACTCCGGTGGCGGCGCGTCCACCGGCGGCAGGATGGCCAGCTATCTCTCCTTCGCCGGCAGCGCGACGCTGACCGCACGCCGGTTCCTCGGCGGCGTGGACGCGCTCTACGTCTTTCAGCTGCCGGCCACCACATTCGCCGCCGCCGGAGTGCTCCGGCTGCTCGGCCGGGTGCCGGCGGTGGTGCACGTGCAGGACGTCTGGGCGCGCGACGGCGGTGACGAGGCCGGCGACGGACGCTGGGCGGCACGGATGGGCGCCGCGATGGCCCGCGTCTACCGGGCCGCCGCGCGGGTCGCCGTGGCCGCGCCGTCGATGCGGGACCTGGTGGTCGCCGCCGGCGCGGACCCGGCCCGGGTCCGGCTGGTGCTGAACTGGACCGACGAGCGGATCTTCCACCCGGCGACGCCCGGGCCGGCGGCCCGCCAGCTGGTCGGGCGCGACGGTCGGTGCGTGGTGATGCACGCCGGGACCATCGGTGCCCGGCAGGGGCTGGAGACCGCGGTACGGGCCGCCGCGGCGCTGGACCGCACGATGGAGCTGGTCCTGGTCGGCTCGGGCAGCGACGAGCGGCGGGTGCGGGGGCTCGCCGCCGACCTGGGCGCGGAGAACGTCCGCTTCGTGGAGCGACGCTCCCCGGTGGACATGCCCGAGCTGTACGCCGCCGCCGACTACCAGCTCGTCATGCTGCGCGACCTGCCGGAGCTGCGGGGCATGGTGCCCGGCAAGCTGCAGGCCGCGCTCTCCTGCGCCGCGCCGGTGGTCGCGTCGGCCGGCGGGGACACCGCCGACCTGGTGGAACGCGTCCGGGCCGGGTTGTCCTGCCCGCCGGAGGACTGGGCCGCGCTGGCCGACCGGTTCTGGCTTGCCGCCACCATCCCCCCGTCCGCGCGCGCGGAGATGGGCCGCCGGGGCCGGGAGGCGTACCTGCGGGAGATGTCGTTGCCGGCCGGAGTGGACCGGATCGAGCGGCTGCTGCACGAGGCGGCCGGCCGGGTCACCGAGCGCGTCGACCCGCGAGGGAACCTCGCGTAAAGGACGAGAATCGCTAAAACGGTACGTAGTCCCTCGACGCATGCTAAGAACGTCAGGGATATCGGACCTTCTGTCCGATTCCACCAAATGGGAGTGTGGTGTGACGGAGGAGAGCGAACGACCGAGCCGGCGGCGAAGCCGGTCCAGGCGTCGCCGGCGTGCCCGACTGCGACGGGCCCTCCTGGGTGCCCTGGTGGTCGGCTCGTTGCTGCTCGCGACCGGCGGGTGGATCGGCTTCCGCGGCTGGCAGGCCCGGGCCCACCTGCTCAACGCCGCTGGCTTGGCCCGCGAGCTGAGCGCCCAGGTGGTCGGTGGGGACACCGATCGTGCCCTGCGGACCCTCGCCGCCCTCCAGGAGCAGTCCGGCGCGGCCCGGGCCGCGACCGCCGACCCTGCCTGGAAGCTCGGTCGACGTACCCCGATCGCCGGTGATGATCTCGGCGCGGTCCGACAGATCGCCGTGGCCATCGACGAACTGGCCCGGCAGGCGTTCCCGACGCTGCTCCGGATGGACCTGACCAGCCTGGTGCCGACCGAGGGTCGGCTGGATCTGGCACGGCTCAGCGGGGCGTCCGCCGAGCTGTCCCGGGTGGACGGCGCGGTGCAGCGCACCCGTCGCGACCTGGCCGCGGTGCCCGCCGACCGGCTGGTCAGCCAGATCCGGCAGGCGTTGACCGACCTGCGCGGCGAGATCGACCGGCTGGCCGGCCTCACCACGGCCGCCGACCAGGGCGCACGACTGCTGCCGCCGCTACTCGGCGCGAACGGCCCGCGTCGGTACCTGCTGGTCTCGCAGAACCTGGCCGAGTTGCGCGCCACCGGCGGCATGTTCGGCGCGTACGCGATGATCGAGGCCGAGAACGGCCAGGTCAAGATGGGCCAGCAGGGCAGCAGCGCCTCCCTCGGCCGGTTCAGCCCCGCACTGAAGCTGCCCGCCGAGGTCAAGGCGGTCTGGACCGATCTGCCCGGCATCTATCCCGCCGACGTCAATCTGACCCCGCACTTCCCGACCGCCGCCGCGCTGTACCGGGAGATGATCCGCCGCAAGACCGGCACCACGGTCGACGGCGTGCTCGCCGTCGACCCGGTGGTGCTGTCCTACCTGCTCAAGGCGACCGGCCCGGTCCTGGTGCCCGGCGGCGTCCCGCTGGCCAGCGAAAAGGTCGTGCAGACCCTGCTCAGCGACACCTACCAGCGGTTGGACATCAAGGAGCAGGACGCGTTCTTCACGGCGTCCGCCGCAGCGGTGTTCGACGCCTTTTTTAAGAAGAATGTCAACCCTCGGGTGTCGTTGTCCGCTTTCGACCGTGCTATCACCGAACGCCGGATATTGTTCTGGAGTGCCCGACCGGAGGAACAGCGGACGTTCGGCGACAGCCGGATGGCCGGGACGCTTCCGGAACAGGACACCGTGCCGACGGTCGGCGTGTTCCTCAACGACGGCAGCGGCGCGAAGCTCGGCTACTACCTGCGGCCGACGGCGAACCTCACGGTCGGTGAATGCCGGCCCGACGGCCGCCGTGAGCTCCGGCTGCGGGTGACCCTGCGCTCGACGGCGCCGAAGTCCGGACTCAGTGAGTCGGTCCTCGGCCTCGGCATGGCAGGGGACCCGTACACCATCCGCACGCTGGTGTCGATCTTCAGTCCGGCGGGCGGAAGTGTGCTCGACGCGCGCCTCGACGGCACGGAGATCGCCATGGGCAGCGGCACCGAACGACGCCGGCAGGTCGCCACGGCCAACGTCGAGGCGAGCCCCGGCGCCGAACGGGTCTTAGAGGTCACCGTGTTGACCGCGAAGACCGGCGTCGGACAGGCCGAACTGTGGCTGACCCCCACCGCCAGCCCGTGGACCACCCAAGTTCATCCCGCACCAAGCTGTGACCAGTAGGAGGGAACCAATCATGCGGCTATCCCGCATCGTCATGGCGCTCACGGTCGGCCTGGCCGTGGTGGCCGTGCCGACCGCGGCGGGGGCGGCACAGCCGCAGCCGCAGCCGTCGCCGTCGATCACGGACACGCCACAGCCGCCGCCGTACGTGCCCGCACCCCCATTGCTGACCGTCAACCGGCCGACGATCTACCTCGGCGAGACGGTCGTGCTGACCGGCACCGGCTTCGGTCGGAACGAGACCGTCAACATCGTCGTGTCGGTCACGCCGCTGGCGGCCCCGGCCGCCGGTCAGGCGCCGGCCCGACGCAGCGACGGCAGCACCGTGGCGATGGCCCCGGTGGCGTACCAGGCGAGCGCGCCGCTGAACTTCACGGCGCGTACCAACTACCAGGGCCGGTTCACCAAGAGCTACCGGCCGTCGGTGACGGGTCTGCTGACCTTCACCGCCGGTCGGGAGTCCGACCGGAGCGCCAGCACGGAGCTTCGGGTGCTGCACAAGAAGCAGCCGCTGCCCGTCACTGGTAGCAGCCTCAGCACGCCCATGAAGCTCGGCGGCGGCCTGGTCGGCGCCGGCGCGGTCATGCTGCTGCTGACCCTCGCGTGGCGTCGTCGCCAGCGCTTTGGTGGGGCCGCGCACTGATCGGCACCGCGAACCCGGGCAGGGCCCGGTAGCACCTCAGGCTGGCGTCCGTCGGAGTATCCGACGGGCGCCAGCCTGCCTGTGCCTTGACGCCGGTGCGCCTTCCGCGGCGTGCCTCTCTGCTGGGCCTGCCGTTCTGCGGGGTCGGTTGGCCGGTGTGCCGGGTTGGTGCGGGGTGGGGCCCGCCGTGCCCGGCTCCGGGCGGTCAGGCTTGATCCCTGCGCCGGGCACGGCGGGCCACCCCGTCGGTGGTAGCCGTCCGTTCCGACCCGTGCGCGGAATCGGGCAGGCCCCGTCCCCGGCGGGATGGTCGGTTCGTTCCGGTCTCTGCGCCGGGTTGGGCAAGCCGTGATCCGGGCAGTCATCGCCGTCCCGATTCCTGCGGCGCTTGCGGCGAGTCCTATCCGTGGGCGATGGTCGTCGTTCCGCCTTGCACGTGCGGGGTTTGGCGCGCTTTCGATCCGGCGGCGATCGCCGTCCGCCCGATTCCTGTGCCACGTCCGGCGGCCCATCCCGGCGGGGTCGCCACTCGTGCTGATGCCTGGGCTGGCGGGGCCCAGTGGTGTTCGCCGGTTCGTTCTGTCCTGCCGTGGACGCGGCCCCGCCGCCCTCTCGGGGCGGTCGCTGTTGTGAGCGATATACCTGTGAGGCATAAATATGCCTCTGAGGTATACCGCTCGTTGACCACCTCGCCCCCGAGGTTCGCCTCATCCTCCGTTCGCGGTGGTCGACGACTCGATGTCAGCGATGTCGGCATGTCGGGGTGTCCCGGGTGGCCGGATGGCCCGGTA
Source organism: Micromonospora sp. NPDC005206 (assembly GCF_040608175.1). NCBI lineage: Bacteria > Bacillati > Actinomycetota > Actinomycetes > Micromonosporales > Micromonosporaceae > Micromonospora > Micromonospora sp. NPDC005206. Next base: position 692 of record NZ_JBEXHU010000001.1, on the reverse strand, counting down.
TCGGTGATACCGAGTCGATCAACCCCAGCCGGCCGAGTTTGGCGCGCGAGGACGAGCCCATCCCCGCGTCGAATGTCCCGTATCGGGTGACCCTTGCCTGTGACCGGGTGCACCCGTGGGGTGGAATCGTGGCGGGCCGGGGGTCGTTACACACCCTGACGATCGCAGTACCACCGGCCCGGCACCCCGCCCCCGCAGGGTTGGGATGGCAGCCAGCGCCGGGTTGGAATGCCCGCGAGGCCGCGGTCGTTGCAGCCCCCTGACGATCGCAGCACCACGGCCCCGGCACCCCGCCCCCGCAGGGTTGGGATGGCGGCCGGGCCCGGGTTGGAATGCCCGCGGGTGGCCGGTCGTTGCAGACCCGCGAACGACCGCACCAGCACCCCGTTCACGCAGGGTGCCGATGGATGGGCCACCCCCTGGAATGGGTCGGGCCCGGCGGTCGTTACACAGAGTCCCGGCGCCACGAGCCCCCGCCCGTAGGCCGCCGAACTCCAAGACTTTTCCCCTGTGTTGTTGAAAGCGCCGGACGAGGTGCTCGCACCCTTGCGCCGTTCCCCTCGGGCGTGTGGGTGTCTACCCCCTGAAGGAGCTGATCTCTCATGAACACGATTATTCGTAAGAGCATGCTGTCTGTTGCTGGTCTCGCGTTCGCCGGTGGCGTGTTCGCCGGTCCGATCGCCGCGCACGCC